>NC_009092.1:3973281-4287937 GCF_000016065.1 Shewanella loihica PV-4 | reverse complement strand
GAAGCTGGAGGGCAGGGTAAAGATAAGATCGCTATGGGCGCAGACGCTGGCGGCGCCATAGAAGTCGGGCACTGTGGTGCTCAGGTGACGTCTCTGTCCCGATTTCGCCAGGAAATAGTCCAGCGCCCACCACTCGTTGCCCTCGCAGCGTACCTGCACATGGGACATCTCCAGATAGATGTCGAGATCCCATTGATGATTACGAATGGCCGGCAGCATGGGGTGGCCTTGGCGCACCAGGCAGACCTGATGATCGGTAAACAGTGTCTGGTGAGCGATCCCTTCTGGCAGCCTGTCGATGATGAGATCCGACTGTGGGTTGATGTCTCTGCCCGTGATGCCGAAATCTATCTGGCCCTTCTGCAGGGAGGAGAGAGACTTCTCCGTCCACAGGTAGGAGTCCAGCCTGAGATTGGGGGCGTTGTTGAGCAAAGGGCCGATGAAGTAGGGGATCAGCGTCTCATAGGCACTCTCCACCATGGCGAAGGAGAACTGACGCCTGCTGCTGGCGGGATTGAAACTCGGTGGCTGAGTCAGCTGGTAGAGTCCCTGCAACATGTCAGGCAGCTGCTGGCCCAGCAGGGCGGCGTGGGCCGTGGGCTTGAGGCCGTGGGCGGTGCGGATAAACAGGGGATCCCCCAGGGTATCGCGCAGTCGGTTGAGGCTCTTGCTCAGGGCAGATTGACTCAGATGCAGGCGGCTGGCGGCGCGGGTTACGCTGCGCTCCTCCAGTAACACCTGCAACATCACCAGTAGATTGAGGTCGATACGCGCCAAGTTGTCGAGATTCATAGATATTCCTTACAGGAAATTAGCTTTTGAAATTATACCATTTCTGTTCATAACTTGGCTGGTCTAAAATAAGCATCATTACCTTTACCCCTACATAAAATTAGAGAAATATGCGTCGGAACCTGTTACCCATACTCATGTTGATGGTGGTCTTGAGCCCATTAGCCATCGACATCTATCTGCCCTCTATGCCCGTGATGGCGGCCGAATTTGCCGTGTCGGCCAGTCAGGTGCAGTCGACGTTGGTACTGTTTCTGTTTGCCATGGGTGTCGGTCAGGTGCTGATCGGCCCGCTGGCGGATCGTTACGGTCGTCGTCCTATAGCCCTGGGGGGCCTGCTGCTCTATATCGCTAGTAGTCTGTTGGCTGCGGTGGCGATGGAGTTTCAATGGCTGCAACTGGCGCGAGTGCTGCAGGGGCTGGCAGCATGCTCAACCTCTATCGTGGTCTTTAGCGCCGTCAGAGACTGTTTCACTCCTAAAGAGGGTGCCCGCTACTACAGCTATCTTAACGGTGTGATCTGCGTGATCCCTGCTCTGGCGCCGACTCTGGGCGGCCTGCTGGCGCTGCAATTTGGCTGGCGATCCACCTTCGTGTTTATGACACTGTACGCCATCATCATAATGATCATCGTCGGCTATCGTCTGCCAGAGACGCGTCCGGCCAACACGGTTACCGAAGGGCCGCTCTATCGCTGGTCGCGTTATAAACCTGTGCTGATGGACCCGCACTTTATGTTTTATGCCTTTGCCTGTATGGCGGGCATGGCGGCGATTCTTGCCTATGTATCCTACTCGCCCGTGTGGCTTATCGAGACAATAGGCGTGTCCGAGCTGACCTTTAGTGGCCTGTTCGGTCTCAATGCCCTGGTGAATATCGGCGCCTGTTTCGCTGCGCCCGTGGTGATTCAGAAGCTGGGTAATCGCCCTACCGTTATCGTCGCCCTGAGCGCCATGTTGGTCTCGGCACTGCTGCAGCTTGCGGTGCAGTGGGCAGGCCCACAGACCGGACTCGCGGCCGCCTTTGGCTTCATGCTGCCTATGATGCTCTTGTGTATCGGTTTCGCCCTGCTACTTGGTCCGGCGACCAGCATGGCCCTGGCGGGCTTTGGTGAGCGTGCCGGTACGGCCACCGCCATGCTTGGCTTCATTCAGATGAGCGGCGCCTCGATTCTGGCGGGTCTGGTACAGCAGACTTCGCTGACCGCCCCCTACGCCGTAGTCGTCGTCATGGGTGGCCTGGCGAGCCTACTGCTAGTTGCCATGAACATGAGTCGACTAGACACCTGGCACCAGGAGCGTCACGCCCATTGATAGGCGCAACCTAATCCATTAGCAACACCCTTTTAGCCTGCATTAGTGACCTCAATGCAGGCTTTTTTTGGGGCTGACGTTAGAAGCGGGCGTTTACCCCAATACCGATAAGGAACTCATCTGCTAAATCTTCATCGGAAAATCGCTTAACCCCGGCGAAGTTAGCGGCGAAGTTGTTGGAGATTTGCCACCAATATTTCGTCGACAGGCTAAACAGATTGATGCTGTCATCATAGCTGTATGTGTCAACGGAATTCTCTAGGGTTGGCCACTGGGCTTTTGCATCGCTATTGAACCAGCTATAACCGGCGCCAACGGACCAGGCCGGGGTGACATACCAGTCGGCGCTCAGGCTCACGTGAGTAGTGTCATTTTCATAGCGGCTCTCTATCGATTGGGAAGGTATGACACTGCTGCTTTCTAGTTTGCCATATTCGATCTGGGCCTTTAGATCTAAGCCTGTGGTCGATTGCAGCGGGAAGTAGGTACGGATATGAGCGCCATAGAGACTATTGTCTAGATCGTAATTAACGACTTCCTCTGTGCTCAGGCTCCAAGAATCTGAGTTACCTTGATACTGGTAATAGATGGCGACTTCGGAGCTGTCGTTAAAATAGTAGCCGAAGTTGATGCCATAACCGGTTTGATCTTCATCTATAACCGATGCAATCAAATCGTCTTGAGCCACATCGAGATAGAGATAATTGGCGCCGATAAACCATTTGGAGTCCATCACATATCGGCCATCTACTGTGTAGCGAACCGTATCGTCATAGGCGTTTTCCTGAGCATACATACCGCCTAAATAGGAGGATTGCGCAAGGAATCCCGCCAGTGCATGGGGGGCATTGCTATTCTCCACAGGTTTAAAATAGAAACGGTAGTCAAGGTTCCAAACACCGTCTTCGAAGTGATCTGTGTCGGTGCCGAAGCTCACATTGGCTTCGTGCTGAAAGGTATTAACGGCTTCACCGGCAAACGCCTGTGTCGTTAACCCTAGGAGGAGGGGGAGTGTGAGTAGCTGTTTTTTCATGTTCTTCTTCCTTGTAGTTATATTGGCAGCGTCCATGCTGTGATAACACTCAGCTGCCCGTTATAATCTTGCTTTAAGACGAGCCATTGCCCAGCGCTGGATTATATTTGTTAATTGATTGTTGTGTAAAGGTTTGATTTTTATGCGTGAGTTTTAAGTGGCCGAGTCGCGCAGTGCGCCAGCTCGGTCAGATATAGCACTCAGCCATCGCTATCGAGGATCTTGTGAGCCGTCCCGTTTGCCCCCAATGCCAATACCCGGTTAATGCCTGTCTGTGCGACAGCATTCGTCCGTTATCTACCCGCGTCGAGGTGATCGTGTTGCAGCACCCCAGCGAGGTTTCCCATGCCAAGAACAGCGTCAAGCTGATGCAGGCTGTGATGGGGGAGCAGTTGCGGCTGGTGGTGGGAGAGACGCCGGAAGATTTTTCCGACCTGAGGGCCTATCTCGCGGCGCAAAGCAGGCCTGTGTGTCTGCTCTACCCCAGCGAAACCAGCCAGCCACTGGAGGCGTCGGTGCAGCACTATGATGCAATCTTATTGCTGCTCGACGGCACCTGGCGTAAGGCCTACAAGTTGTTGCAGCTAAATCCTTGGCTGCTTGAGTTTACCGGGGTACATCTGGATCTCGACGCCCCTTCCAAGTACACCATACGTAAGGCTAAACGCGACGATAGCCTGTCGACCCTGGAGGCGGCGGCGCTGGCCATAGAGACGCTAGAGCCAGGCTGCGATGTGTCGCCACTTCATGACGCCTTGGCGGCCCTGGTGGAGAAACGTCTGGCGGCCATGCCCGCGGCGGTGAGGCAAAGATACGAGCCCAAATAACTTGGTGATAAAACTGTGAACCAGCTATAGGTTGCCGGAAAAGCCTATGGGGTAGATCACGATAATCTGAAACGAATTAAGGTCTAATAGCCTGAGTCACTCAAGATAGAGTGGTCAGATAGCTGTGTCAGTTTACTGTCCATGCAGGGAGGCAGTATGCCCTCGAGGCGCTGACACAGTTATCGGTTCAATGCAGGATGAAGTTTGCCTTGGTGAACTGCTCCGCCGCCGTAGGATAACCATAAAAATACCCCTGGGCGAATCCTTGGCCCATCCCAGCCAGTATCTGCTTCTGCTCCAGCGTCTCGACCCCTTCCACCACAAATTGGATCTTTAGCGCCTGAGCCAGCTGTATCATGGCCTGGCAGAGCTCGCGCCCTTGGGGATCGTTGAGTCGCTCGGCGAAGCCCGCATCTATCTTGAGCGTGTCTATAGGGAGGCTGCCCAACTTGCTGAGGGAAGAGAGCCCGGCGCCGAAGTCGTCGATGGCGATACGCACCCCTAGAGCCTTGAGGTGATTGAGAGTGGCTTTCACCCGTTTGGGTTGGCGCAGCAGGGCCGATTCGGTGATCTCCAGTACCAGGCCGTTGGCGGGCAGGCCGCTGGATTCGAGCGCATGGGTCACCTGCTTAACAAAATCCGGATGTTCCAGTTGGGTCGCCGACACATTCACGCAGGCCTGAAGTGGTTTATCTATCTCGCTGCGCCACTTGGCGACCTGCTCACAGGCAGTGGTGAGCACCCACTGACCTATGTTGATCAACAGGCCGGTTTCTTCCAGCAGGGGGACGAAGTCGCTGGCTTCGATTATCTCTGTCTCACTCTTGTGCCAGCGCAGCAGCGCCTCGACTCCCAATACCTGGCTGCCATCGAGATTGACGATCACCTGATAGGCCAGCTGGAACTGGTTCAGGCTAAAGGCATGGCGCAGGTCGTTGATGGTCTTCAGCTTGTATTGGGCATCCCTGTGCATCTGGCTGTCGTAGAAGAGCACATGATTAGGGCTCTTCTTGGCGCAATACATGGCGGTATCGGCAAAGCTGAGCAGCTGAGCGGCCTGGTCGCTATGTTCGGGGAAGCAGGCTATGCCTATGCTGGTCCCCAGGAAGAACTTCTGTCCGTTGATCTCGAAGGGCGCGTCGAATATCGCCAGCAGCTGCTGTGAGACGGCCTCTATCTCCTCGCTGTCCTGGCAATCGCTCAGCACCAAGGTAAATTCGTCGCCGCCGAGACGGGCGATATGGGCATTGTCGATGCAGCTGGCCTCGAGGCGCGCCGCCACCAATTGCAGTACCTTGTCGCCTGTGGCGTGGCCGAAGCAATCGTTCACATTCTTGAAGCCGTTAAGGTCCATAAACATCACGGCGCCCGGCTTTCCGCCCACTTCCGTGGCATCGGCCAGCACCTGATCCAGATGCAGCTTGAGCTGGTGGCGATTGGGCAGGCCGGTCAGGGTGTCGACCATGGCCTGCTCGGTCAGGCGCGACTCCAGCCGCTTCTTGGCGCTGATGTCGCTAAACAGGGTGACATAGAAGATCTCGCCGTCTATCTGCAGCTTGCGGCAGCTCTTCCAGGCAGGAAATTGGCTGCCATCGGAGCGGGTCTTCAGGGTCTCGCCCTGCCAGCTGCCGCGATCTTCCAGGCTCTGTAGAAAATCGATTTGTCTTTGGCTGGCCTCGCAAAATCCCTGTAGATCCAGCGGGCTCTTATTCAACAGTTGGTCGGCGCTATAGCCGCAGATGCGGCACATCGCCTTGTTGACCGCGATGATCTCATGCTGGTGGTTACTGATATAGACGGCTTCGGCGCTGTCTTCCAATATGCTGGAGACCAACTGTGCCGGCAGGCGATCGAATCCGTTGGATACCGTCTCGCGCCGTTTAGCCCTGCGATCGGCGGGGTCGAAACGCGCCAATATCACCTGGCTGCCCTCATGATCTGCCGGCAACATGGTGACCTTGGTGGGGAGTTCACGTCCCAGTTGGCTCATGTGCAGCCAGTTGATGCTGACCACCTCGCCCTGATGGACGCGTTCGATCAGCTGCTGCGCCACCTCTATGCTGTTGATGCCGCTGGCCTGGATCCTTGGGGAGAAGTCGTAGGGGGTGGCCGTGATGAAGCTGTCGCGCTGGGTGTCGAAATAATCCAGCGTACCCTGACTGGCCCCTATGAAGGCGTGTCCCTTGAGAACGGCTAGGTAAGCGCACTCATCCTGGCGCCAACTGTCGAGTTGCCGCTGAATCTCAGGCTGTGCGCTGCGAAGCTGCGCCAATAAGGTAAACCAAGGGCCCATAGGGTGCTCCAAGAGATGGCTCGCAAATGGGGCATAGAGCAGCTTTATATCTTGCCTGCGCTGGTCTTCTCTGTGCCAATTGGGTTAAAAATACCGCGAATCGATAAGAGACTCAAACCTAAGGACAGGTTTTCGCATGGTTTTTCAGTCATTTTTATGACATTTGTTAACAAATGCCTTAAGGGAGCCGAGTCTGAGGTTTTTCAGCTTTGCGCTCGCGATAGTGCTAGAATCACCACAGACCCTCATCTGGTTAAGGATAACTGTCATGTTGACCCGCTTAATTTCTTGTATCGTCTTGGTGTTGCTCGCTAGCCTGAGTTGCGTTCTGGCGGCGAAGGAGCATAAGCGCATGAGCCCTAAGGCCGAGGAGGCCAGTAAGATTGCCCGCCAGACGGAGGCGGAGCAGCTGGAGAAGGCCAGAAAGGCGGCCAACGCCACCCAGGCGAGAGAGCAGGCCGTGCTCGAACGTCAGCAATCGGGTGAATGGCAGGAAGACCAGCGCGAGAAGGCGCAGCGTCAGTTTAATGAGCGCGAGAGTCGAGAGTCTAAGTACTTAAAAGAGGCGCGAGAAGCCGCGGCCCAAGAAAGAAAAATTCCCAAACCCCAAAGCTAATTGGAAACCCTGTGAGTCTTTGTCCCCTTTGTCATAGTGATAACCTGGCGTGCTTTCATCGCGATAAGCACAGAGCATATGAGATCTGTAATCAGTGCCAGCTGGTGAGCGTCCCCGACCAGTACCTCCTAAGCGCCGAAGCCGAGAAGGCGTTTTACGACCATCACCAAAACGACAGTAAGGATCAGGGCTATCGGCGCTTCCTGGGGCGCACCTGGTTACCCCTGAGTGAGCGATTGACTAGCGAGCATAGAGGGCTGGATTTTGGCTGTGGCCCGGGGCCGACCATCAGCGTGATGGCGGGCGAGGCGGGGATTGCCATGGACAACTATGATCTCTACTACTTTCCCGACGAGCAGCTGCTACAGCAGCAATATGACTTTATTACCATGACAGAGGTGATAGAGCATGTGGCCGATGCCTCGGCCCTGATGCAGAGGCTGGATGCCATGATGAAGCCGGGCAGCTGCCTGGCTGTCATGACCAAGCGGGTGCTGGATGAGGCCGCCTTTGCCAACTGGCATTACAAGCAGGATCAGACCCATATCCGCTTCTACAGCACCGCCACCTTCGAGTGGATCGCCAAGCAATTTAACTGGCGGCTCGAGGTGATAGACAAGGATGTGGTCTTCTTTACTAAATCCTAAGCTTCAGATTCAGCCTCAGATTCAGTCTCAGGCCGTGGCCTTAAAGACTCATGTTTAGGGCTATGCCTTAGGCTGCTGCATTAGGTGATTGATGATCACCTTCTGGGCAAAGTCGCCCAACGTCTCCTCATCCTGACTCTCATCTAAGATGAAGCCATATTGATACTGGCTGCGCCCCACGCCTGGAGGTTGGATGTTCTTGAGTAGGATAGGCACGCTGAGGGTCTCCAGCGACTGCCCAAATTTGACCTGTAAACGATAGCCCTGATTCAGGGCGCCTCCCTCAATCTCATCACCTATGTAGGCGCCGCCCTTGACCGAGATATCCTGCAGAAAGCCGCTGGAGCATACATGGGTGGAGTGGCTCTCTGCCGTGCGCTCATGGATCGAGGCGGCCAGATTGACCGGAATGCGGCAGTGTTGTCTCAGGGCTACGCTCTGTAGCACCTTGGGGTATTTCACCACTAACCAGCGCCCGGCGTTGTTGAGCAGGGTCTTGATCTGGCTGCGAAAGGCGAGGATGTTGGCCTCGGGGTCGTCGCTGTTGATCAGGCGCACCACCACACCTTGTCCCTGGGTAATATAGTCCTGGGCGGCCTGCCAGTATTTGTCCTGGCCAAGGGCGAGAATGATGGCGTTGTCCGGGTCTATGCCGATCAGCCGGGTCTTGAGCCTGATAGGCCTGAGCGGCGTGAGAATTTGCAGCTGGGCCTCTGTGTTGCAGTTGATGCGGTTTAGGTAGGCTAAATCGATCTCTGTGGCTTGTGGCAAGGCGTACTCTCCCTTGGGTTAGGTGTCGTCATACTTGTGTCTTAGCATGGCACAAAAGCAATAAGTTACAATTCTCTCGCGCGATACTGGCTACAACAGACTTGATCTTATTTATAATTTCGCCTCTTATAGTTGTCGATGATTGGGGGCTCACAAACGATGCCACCAGATACCGAGAAAAATTCTATCTGCTCACGAATGAGGGAACGACAGATGATGCGAAAGATTATCGCACTGTGCCTCTCCATTGGGGGAATCCTCTCCTCCATGGGGGCGCAGGCAACTCAAGCCGAAGACATAAAAAGCTTCACGTTAGATAATGGCATGAAAATCATGGTGCTAGAAGACGCCTCGATCCCAAATGCCAACATGTATCTATTTTGGAAGGTGGGTTCCCGCAACGAGGTGCCTGGCATCACGGGGATCTCCCACTTCTTCGAACACATGATGTTCAACGGCTCGAAGAAATTTGGTCCTAAGATGTTCGACCGCACCATGGAGGCGGCGGGCGGTGCCAACAACGCCTACACCACAGAAAACCTGACCGTCTACACCGACTGGTTCCCGGCCAATGCCCTGGAGACCATCTTCGATCTCGAGGCCGACCGTATCGCCCATCTGGATATCAATCCTGAGATGGTAGAGAGCGAGCGTGGCGTGGTCGCCTCTGAGCGCACCACAGGCCTGGAAAACTCTAACTGGCGTACCCTGCAGGAAGAGATCAAGGGCGCCGCATTTCGCGCACACCCCTATAGCTGGTCTGTCATAGGTCATGAGTCGGATATCGCCGCCTGGACCCAGGACGATCTGGTGCAGTACCACAAGACCTACTATGCGCCTAACAATGCCGTGGTGGTGATTGCCGGTGATGTGAAGCTTAACGAAGTCAAGGCCTTGGCCAACAAGTACTTTGCGCCGATCCCCGCCCAGACGCCGCCCCGCGAGGTGAAGACGGTCGAGCCACTGCAGAAGGGTGAGCGCCGCGTCTTCGTACAGAAGGCCTCGGTCAGCACGCCGAACGTGATGCTGGCCTACCATGTGCCGGCGACCTCGAATCAGGACTACTACGCCCTGGATCTGTTGTCTTCTATCCTGACCACGGGCAACAGCTCGCGCCTCTATCAAGGCTTGGTGGAGAAGCAGGTGGCCATTGAGGTGGAAACCTATATGCCGATGAGCTTTGACCCTAACCTCTTCTATGTGATGGGCGTTGCCAACCCTGGCATCACAGCACAGGAGCTGGAGAGCGGCATGATCGGTGAGATCAACCGTATCGCCCGCGAAGGCGTGACCCAGGATGAGCTTGAGAAAGTCAAAAATATCAAACTGATGAACTTCTACCGCGCCATGGAAACCATTAACGGTAAGGCCAATACCTTAGGAACCTACGAGCTCTATTTCGGCAGCTTCGACAAGCTGTTCAATGCGCCTGAGGCCTATAACAAGGTGACCCCAGAAGATATTCAGCGTGTTGCGCAAACCTATCTACGTCGCGCCAACCGCACAGTTGCCGTACTGGCGGCCACAGAGGAGAGTGACCAATGAAGACCCTATTGACTCAAATTCCCCAAGGCTTTGCCAAGCTGGGCACGGCGGCCATGGTGGCCGGCGCCCTGGCACTCTCGGGCTGCGCCGCGACGACAACGAGCCAGACGGTCGACACCGGCAGCTTCAGCATGCCCGCCTATGAGCAGTATCAACTGAGTAACGGCATGACTGTCTATCTGATGCCACAGACAGAGGTGCCGCTGATCACCGTCAGCGCCGTGGTGCGCGCCGGTGCGGTCAAGGACACCACCTCTGGGGTGGCCAACATGACCGCCAAGTCCTTGTTGCTGGGCGCTAACGGTAAGAGCAAGTCAGATATCGAGCAGATGGTCGACTTCTTAGGCGCCTCGATCGCCGCCGATGCGGGTAAGGAAGGCAGCTTTATTGATGCCGACTTCATGGCGAAAGACACAGACAAGATGCTGCCTCTGGTGCGGGATCTGCTGCGCGCCCCTGATTTCGACGGCGGCGAGTTCGACAAGCTGCGTCAACGTGAAATGGCGGGCCTGGCCCAGGAGAAGGAGAGCCCACGCGTGGTGATCCATCGCTACTTCGACAAGCTGGTATTTGGCGATCACCCCTACGGCAATCCGGCATCGGGTACCCGTGACTCGCTGGCCGAGTTGACGGTTAACCAGCTGCGCGCCTTCCACAAGAGCTATTATCAGCCACAAAACATCGCCATCTCGGTCGTCGGTGATTTTAAGCCAGGCGAGATGAAGGCAAGACTCGACAAGCTGTTTGGCGATTGGCACAACGGCGAGGCGATCGCCAAGCAAGACCTGGCCAAAGGCCAGCCGTCGCTGGATGCCAGCAAGGTGCTCTTGGTCAACAAGGGCGATGCCATCGAGACCACCTTCCTTATCGGTGGTAAGGGCATTAGCCGCAACAATCCAGATTACGTTGGGCTGCAGGTGGTCAACACTATCCTGGGTGGCCGTTTCACCTCATGGCTCAACGACGAGCTCAGGGTGAACGCCGGTCTGACCTATGGTGCCCGATCGGCCTTTACCCCCTATTCACAAGGGGGCGTATTCAGGATCAGTACCTTCACCAAGAGTGATACTACCAAGGAGGCGATCGATCTGGCGCTGAAGACCTATTCGCGTCTGTGGCAGACGGGGATAGATCAGCCGACCCTGGACTCGGCCAAGGCCTATGTGAAGGGGCAGTTCCCGCCTAAGTTCGAGACCAGCGAACAGCTGGCCGGCCTGCTGTCGAGCATGTACCTCTATGGCTTCGATGACAGCTTCATCAACGACTTCCAGAAGAATGTCGATGGCCTAACCCTGGCAGAGACCCAGCGTCTGGTGAACAGCTACTTCCCACAGGACAAGCTGCAATACGTGCTGATTGGCAACGCCAGCAAGATCGCCGATATCGCCGCCCAGTATGGTGAGGTGAAGCAGGTGGAGATCAATGCGGTCGGTTTCTCGCAATAAGCCTTCTCGATAAGAGATAGCTAGTTAGGCTAAATCATAAAGGCTCGTCGGCTAACGCTGGCGGGCCTTTTTTATCGGTCAATGGCGCCAGCGTAAACGGGTGAGCGGTTCGCATTTCGATGGGCTTTCATCTAGGGTTAACTAACACCTTAACTAACACCTTAACTAACACCTTAACCAAGTCTTAGCCCAGCCCTATCAGGAGATGCCCATGACCCAGGTTATACCGCCTCGCTGCGACACATGCGCCTGTGATGACGCCGACTGGTGTCACCTGCAGGAGACCACTAAGCTGCTGCTATTGGCGACGGCGCAGATAGAGTTATCGCTTACCGATGGCGACCATAACGTCACCGGCCTAGGGCAGCTGTTTACCCAGATGGCCGGGCATCTTACCGAGGTCAATCGCCACCTTCATGGTACGGCCGATACGCCAGCGGCGATTCTGGCCCACAGCGACAGCCTGATGCAGGCAATCGACAGCGGGGTGATGGCGTTTCAGTTCTACGATCGCATCTCTCAGCGGCTGAATCATGTGATCACCGCGCTGAGTCTGATGGAGGCCATGTTGGGAGATGAGCAGCGGCGCCACTCCCAGGCGGCCTGGACGAACTTGCAAGGGGAGATACAGGCGCATTATTCTCTCGATTGTGAACGGCAGATGTTTGCGGCCCTGCTTGAGGGCGTGCCGATACACGAGGCGCTAAACGCCTATCGAGAAACTCATTTACACCAAACAAAACAAGATGTTGAACTATTTTAAATCGCTCATTTTATTCTCGGCCATGCTGTTTTCATCAATGGCCTTGGCGGAGAAGATAGCCCTGCCCGATTTCTGTCAGGCCCTGGCGGGGAGCTGGCAGGGGGAGGCCTCCAGGCCCAAGGGACAGGTAAAAGCGGTACAGGTGCAGGGGCTCTGTAGCGGCGATCGGCGTCAGCTGACGCTCTCGGTGAGCGAACACGCCAGTCATCCGCTGAGCGAGACCTGGTGGTTTCGCGAGGGAGATGGCGAGATAAAGCTCACCTATTTCAACGGCGTCGACCCGGATAAGACTCTCTTCTTTACCCTGTACCGGGAGGAGAGTGGCTTCTCCCTGCTGGGCAAGGGTGTGGTGCAGCAGCGCCCGGCGATGATCCGCTTAAGCTTCGCGCCGCAGGGAGATGGCTGGTTATGGCTGCAGAAGGTGCAATATCTGGATCAGGACGATGACGACTATCAAGTCTATCGTGGCATCGCCCTTAATCCTGCCTCATAAATTCCACATAAAGGGTTTAGCAGGCGCCCTCGTAGCCGAGCTGACGCCAGGCCTCATAGCTGATGATGGCGACCGAGTTGGACAGGTTGAGGCTGCGGCTGCTGGCGGCCATGGGGATGCGCAGGCGCTGGCTGGTGGGGATAGACTCGATAATCGGCATCGGCAGGCCGCGGGTCTCAGGGCCAAAGAGTAAGACATCATCCTTCTCGAAAGCGATTTCGCTGTGGGGGCGACTGCCCTTGGTGGTACAGGCCATGATGCGCTTGCCAGCCATGGCGCTCAAGAAACTCTCGAAGTCCTTGTGGCGGGTGACCCGGGTCAGATCGCTATAGTCCAGCCCGGCGCGGCGCAGCTTCTTCTCTTCAAGATCGAAACCCAATGGCTCGATAAGGTGCAACTGGCAGCCATTGTTGGCGCACAGGCGGATGATATTGCCGGTATTGGGGGCAATCTCTGGCTCATAGAGGGCGATATGGAACATCTTGGCTTACCTTTGAACGGATGAGCGGCGATTATAAGGGAAATGGGGATGGGGGAAAACAGCCCTTGTGCAGAGGGTAGTGGCCTGATTGATGAGGAGAGGCTGGTTAGTTGTTGAGGCTTTTAGCTGAGTTGATGTTTGCTGGGATTATGGAGGGGCAACCTTCGCTGTTGCTTATCGCCTGCCCGAGGCTTTATCGTGCCCTGGGCTTTATATGCAAGCACTAATGTCGTGATCACAGGGGCGGTGAGCTTACCTACATAACGCCGATATTTCCCCGATACCTCTATTACTCTTCTATCCTATGGCTTTTATCTGCTATCGACCTATTGCCTATTTATTGCCTGGGGCGGATCGCCTAGCCTTGATTGACGACATTCAGGACAAAGAGAGTGTGATGGAAAACATTGGCAGATTGCGGGATTTTGTGCAGTCCTTCACTCGGCTGGTCGAGCAGGTCGGCTGCGATGAGGCGCGTATCTTTTCCGACGGCAAGTCGCTGCTGTCGGAGCTTATTGCTCATGATGACTGGCTACCCCATGCCTTTGCTCAGCCGAGTATTGAGAGCTATCGGCAGTATCTGCTCTACTGCGATCCAATGGAGCGTTTCTCTGTGGTGAGCTTCGTCTGGGCACAGGGGCAGATCACGCCTGTTCATGACCATACCGTATGGGGCATGGTGGGCGTACTGCGCGGCGCCGAGCGCTGTGAGGAATATGAGCTGGACGAGGCTGCGGTTTGCTTGCGGGCCAGCGGTAGTCATGAGTTGCCCGTTGGCGGTGTCGATCTGGTCTCGCCCGATATCGGCGATATCCATAGGGTTTCTAATGCTCTATTGGAGGGAGTATCAATTAGCATTCATGTCTATGGCGGCAACATAGGTGCGGTGCAGCGCCATGTTTATGACCCCGATACCGGGAGTAAGAAGCCATTTATATCTGGGTATTCGAATAGTGTGATGCCGAATATATGGGGGTGATCGGGCTGATGCTTCCAGCTGCATTTGTATTTGAAGGGATTTTGAAGGTCGAACCTTCACCTTCATCAATTGCCTGCGGCAGGCTTATGTGCAAGCACTCTTTTGGCACGCTGTGAATATGTCCTTATACGCTTCACGGCGGCGTCCATGCCGCCGAGAGCCAAAAGCGTGCTTACACTCGGTATCAAACGTCTCTTCGATTTGGCGGTGTTGGGGAGAGAAGGGAGGTAAAGCGCTGACTCATTTATGCCCCAAAGTGTGTTGGCCTTCGAATGAAGGTTTGGCATTTCTATAGTTTGTTTGTTTGTTTGTTTGTTTGTTTGATTTGCATTTGGCCACATGATCATTAATTAAATGAGTTGAAGGTCGTACCGTCATGGCAACCTATCACCTGCGGTGGGCTTATGTGCAGATACGCCTGTGACACGCTGTGCGCCATCCCTGGCCGCTCTGCGGTTTCATCCCTGAAACCGAAGGTCACCGGCGTATCTACACTCGGTATCCAACGTCTCTTCGATTTGGCGGTATTGATGTATTTAAGACGTGAAAGCTAACTGATTTTTGCTCCGAATTGAGTTGTTGGTCAGCCAGTAAATCGCAAACTTACTACTCAACAATTTCTTATCTAAGTCCTGTTTGTGCGATTCATCACAAGAAGTAGAAACTGGACAGATACACAGTCATATTTAAATTATGTGACTTTCGGGTGATTTTAAGCCTAAATCCGTGCGCGTTTGTCCAGATGGTATATTTAGCAAAATTCTGATAAGTTCATTGTATACAAATAGTTAACTGTGCGCGTTTTCACTGGTCCAACGAGGTAGACGCGCATGCGCACTAATAAAATGTTATGTGGTCAGGAAGTATATGAGTTGCGATAAGTGCCAGAGTATAAAAAAGGTTATTAAAGTTCCTAGAGATCTTACAGAGGCAATCTTACTGGCTAAGCTTAAAATCGAAGACGGAACTCTAAAATATTTAGGGGCTGGGGCTTACGGTGATCCTTTTAAACGTATCGCTTCAGGCCGAGGTTGGAGTGATTTCGTCAATAACTACTTCTCATGTTCATCCTGCAACCAAATATTTAGCCTACATGCTGAAACATATCATGGTAGCGGTGGTAAGTTAGAGGCGGTAAAAGAAATTCAAGGCGAGTTAAGCAATGATGTATATCCCACATAACAAGTTGCTCAAATTCGTTCGTAAACTCACTGGGACAATTAACAGTTGGCTTGGCGCTTCGCGCAAGTTTAGCCAACTGTTAATTGCCCCTTAGCAAAGCGTTAGATTTCTATGAGAATTGTACTTACATTCATCAAATGGTTTGTTGTTCTGACCGCGCTATCATTGACGCTTTGGTTCCTAGTCAGTTTTGCAGTGTACCGAATTCCCTCCAAAGCGGCCAAGGCTATATTTGTCGGAGAGGTACATTACAAATTTGTTGAGCTAAGCATCGAAAATAGAGAGTTGTTCGAAAACCTGTTGGGTAATCGTATCGTCCGACTTGAGGGGCATCCAGTTCTGTACGTTTCTGAAGCAGAACGCAGTCAGCTGTGGCTGGAAAGTCCACATGACATGTCGAAAAAAGGTTACACGCTCAAAGCCACACTAACCGCCCCTCCTCTTTTGCTTGGTGGTTATGGTCAAGCTGAACTAATACATGTTGAAGTCATCAACAAAGAACCTATTCTCAGCAAATGAAATCTAACCAGTTGCTCAAGTTTACTTCGCCAGCCAAAGCTGGCTCCGTGGGACTGGCGCGTTGCGCCAGCCCCTTAGCAAGGCGTTAGAGTTTTATGCAAATATTCGATACCCGCAATCCATATTCAATCTTCTTTGTATTAGGAACGATAATAGTCCTAATATTTAGTTTTTGGGGAATTGGGCATCAATCGGTAAACTCTCAAACACACGAAAAAATAGCGAGTCAATTGGAGATTTGGCAACAAAATGAACCTGAAAGGTACAGCTATGTCGCCCAAGAAGGTTGTATGTATGTAGTTGGCTCAAAAGTTTTAGTCGCAAATGGTGTAGCACTTTTTGAGAAACTTGGTGAACACGAGCATAAATTGGTTATTGACGATCTTTTTAAAGCTGCAAATAAAGGGTTATTTGAAGCTGCAAGTATGGAAATTAAATACCACCCGAAATTTGGATTTCCAGAAGTAATCGAAGTTGATTGGAGTAAAGACACAATAGATGATGAATGCTTTTATGAAATTAGTAAATTCAAAGTCCTCGAGTAGAAAACTCTAACAAGTTACTCAAAGGGACGAAAAATGCTTGGCATGTGCTCTTTCGTTGAAAATTTTAGAAAAGTATTTTGGGGTCTCTTATGCAAGCGCTAACTGGATGGAAATAGTTTGAGCATATATTTTGAAGTTACGACAAACGCAAGTGTCGACTTATTGATAACACCAATTTTTATTTTTTTACTAATCACGATTGTTCTCAAGTATCCAGTGTTCTCGGAGGTCGCATCTAAAGTAACCAAAATAAAAAGAGTTACTTTGGTTCGTGCATTCACAGGTTTAATGGCTTTTTGGGTAATAGCCTTTATTTTTAGTTATATGAGGCAAGTCGAGTTGCAAAATATAGTCGAAAATAAAACGTACTCAAATGTCAAAGGTTGCCTAACAAATTACAAGGTGAAAAAGCCAAAGCAAGGTACTATTGTCGAGTCTTTTAATGTGGGGAATGTTGATTTCGAGTTTTCAAACTATGATGACCCATTATATTTTCATAGCAAAGATCACTTGGATAATTTTCTAAAAGATGGGCAATGTGTATCCATCGACTATGTGAAAAAAGGTAGAAGTAACAAAATTATAAAGATATCCAGTTCAAGCTAGCCTTCCAAATCTAAAATCAGTTTGATGCTAGCTTACTAAGCTAGCGGTATCTTTATGAAAAGATAGAGCCTGCCGGGATTGTGTCCCGGCAGGCTCTATGCTTTTAACGGAGAGTGAGATTAGAAGAATCCCAGCGGGTTGACGTCGTAGCTGACGAGCAGGTTCTTGGTGTTCTGGTAGTGGCTGAGCATCATCTTGTGGGTCTCGCGACCTATGCCTGACTTCTTGTAGCCACCGAAGGCGGCGTGGGCTGGGTAGGCGTGGTAGCAGTTGATCCACACGCGTCCCGCCTGAATGCCACGTCCCATGCGCTGGGCGCGGTTCATGTCGCGGGTCCAGACGCCGGCGCCCAGGCCATACTCGGTGTCGTTGGCGATGGCCAAAGCCTCGGCCTCATCTTTGAAGGTGGTGACCGAAATAACCGGGCCGAAGATCTCCTCCTGGAAGACGCGCATCTTGTTGTGGCCCTTGAGTATGGTGGGTTCGATATAGAAGCCGCTGCTCTGATCGCCAGATAGCTGACAGCTGGTACCACCAATTAGCACCTCGGCACCCTCATTGCGACCTATCTCCAAGTAACTCAGGATCTTATCGAACTGCTCCTGGGAGGCCTGGGCACCTACCTGGGTGTCGGTATCCAGCGGGTTGCCCTGCTTGATCGTCTTGGCGCGGGCGATCACCTTGTCTATAAACTTGTCGTAGATGGACTCGGCGATCAGTACCCGTGACGGACAGGTACAGACCTCGCCCTGGTTGAAGAAGGCCAGCAGCATGCCTTCAACTGCCTTATCCAGATATTCATCTTCCTGTTCCATCACATCGGCAAAGTAGATGTTGGGTGACTTACCTCCCAGCTCTACGGTTGAGGGGATCAGCGACTCGGCGGCGCACTTGAGGATATGGTGGCCAATCTGAGTCGAACCGGTAAAGGCCAGTTTGGCGATGCGCTTGCTGACCGCCAGTGCCTGACCCGCCTCGGTGCCGAAACCATTGACGATATTGAGCACGCCGGCGGGCAGCAGATCCTGAATGAGTTCGACCATCACCAGGATGGAGACGGGTGTCTGCTCGGCGGGCTTGAGCACTATGCAGTTACCGGCGGCCAGCGCCGGGGCGATTTTCCAGGCGGCCATCAGCAGCGGGAAGTTCCAGGGGATGATCTGGCCGACGACGCCCAGCGGCTCGGGGAAGTGGTAGCTGACGGTGTTGTTGTCGATATCGGCGGCGCTGCCTTCCTGGGCGCGGATACAACCGGCGAAGTAGCGGAAGTGATCCACAAACAGCGGCAGATCCGCATTCAGGGTTTCGCGTACCGCCTTACCGTTTTCCCAGGTCTCGGCCACGGCCAGAAATTCCAGATTTTGCTCGACGCGATCGGCGATCTTCAGCAGTAAGTTGGAGCGTTCGGTCACCGAGGTCTTGCCCCAGGCATCCTTGGCGGCGTGGGCGGCGTCCAGCGCCAGCTCGATATCACGCTCGTCCGAGCGGGCCACCTGACAAAACACCTGGCCGTCGACGGGTGAGCGGTTATCGAAATATTCCCCGCCCACAGGCGCGACCCACTGTCCTCCAATGAAGTTGTCGTAACGGCTGTTGAAGTTAACTATGGCATCTGTCGTGCCTGGCTTGCTGTAGATCATCTTGAGCTTCCTTGTATGGTTTTGTCTTGTCGAAAGACGCCTCTGGCGGGCGCCCTATTTTTATGTTTAAAAAACAACAGGTTTAAATTTTTTAGCTGTGCCCCATTTGAGTGTCACGCTGGTGTTCATTAGGGCACAGACTCAGGTTAGCTATCGTTAGGAGTAAGGCAAAGCCTGGGCCAAACTGGCAGGAGTTGTGATGTGGCTGGAGTAACAGTATGATGAAAAACTAATTTTTGATGTCCGAATGTGCGTGGTCCAGGATGGTGTAGCACTGGCAGTTGGCATGCACTGTGACATAAGTGCGCACCTCGGGTGTGCCAAAATGGAACACTGTTATGACGATAGCTCCACAGACACAGGCTTGGTTGTCTGACTCATGGTCTCGTAGTCAGGGCGCAGGGTTAAGCGAAGCCAAGTTACCGCAAGAATTACGACTCAACGCCGAGGCGCTCGCCGAGCGGCATCACGCCAACAAGCAACTCATCAATCTCACCAAACAGCATGCATTGCCCCTGTTTAATCAGATGATGGCCCACAGCCAGAGCCGACTGATCCTCTCGGATCGCGACGGCTATGTGCTCTGCCATTGGGGCGTCAGCCGCTACTCGGATAAGCTGGCCAATGTCGCCCTGGATGTGGGGGTCAATTGGCGTGAGGAGCATAAGGGCACCAACGCCATAGGCACGGCCCTTACCGCCAGGCAGACGGTGGCGGTGATCGGCGAGCAGCACTTCATCCGCCACCACAGATTTATGAGCTGCACCGCCAGCCCCATCTTCTCCCCAGAGGGGGAACTGCTCGGCGCCATCGACATCACCAGCGAGCAGCAGCGTCACACCCAGCAGACCCTGGTGCTCATCGCCAGCCTGGTGCAACAGATAGAGACGGCGCTGCTGTGTCATCTGCCCGGCAGTCACTACCGCATCGATCTGGCCGAGCAGCCGTCGCTGATCACCTCGGGTTGGCAGGGGATAGTGGTGGCCAATGTCGATGGCAAGCTCTTAGGCTGCAACGCCATGGCCAAGCGTCTGCTACACAGGCCGCGCATCGGTGACGATATCGACCGTCATCTGGGGGCGAGCTGGAACAGCGGCGAGCAGGTGTGTCAGGACCAGCGCCTGCACCTCAAGACCCAGCAGCTGGTCGAAACCCGGCCCAGCCAGCTGGTGAGCCAGCAGATAGGCGTGCGCTTTCGCGACCCTAAGCTAGAGCGCGCCTGGCAGCAGGCCAATAAAGTGGTGGGACGCAACATTCCTCTGCTGATCTGCGGCGAGACTGGGGTGGGCAAGGAGCAGTTTGTGAAGAAGCTCCATGGTCAGAGCACCCGCGCGCAGCGCCCTCTGGTGGCGGTCAACTGCGCCGCACTGCCCGCAGAACTGGTGGAATCTGAGCTGTTTGGCTATCAGGCCGGGGCATTTACCGGCGCCTCCCGTCAGGGGTTCGAGGGCAAGATACGTCAGGCCGATGGCGGCTTTCTGTTTCTCGACGAGATAGGCGAGATGCCGCTGGCGACCCAGAGCCGTCTACTTAGGGTGCTGCAGGAGCGCGAGGTGGTGCCCGTGGGCGGTAATCGCAGCTACAAGGTGGATATTCAGGTGGTGGCCGCGACCCACGCGGATCTGCGCCAGCTGGTGAGTGAGGGGGCGTTTAGGGAGGATCTCTACTATCGTCTCAACGGCCTGCAGGTCTCACTGCCGCCCCTGCGTCAGCGCGCGGATATCGAACGCATCATTCACAAGCTGCATAGGCGCTATCGCCAGGCGCCGCAGCAGCTCTGCCCTCAGCTACTGAGACGACTGTTGGCCCACGACTGGCCGGGCAACCTGAGGGAGCTGGATAACCTGATGCAGGTGGCCTGTCTGATGGCCGATGGCGATCCCGAACTTAACTGGCAGCACCTGCCCGACACCCTGCAGGCCCAGCTGCAGGGGCCTGAGCAGGCGGGCGAGCAGATGGCGGCCTGCGAGAGTGAGCTTAGCCTGATGGTCAACGCCAATATCGTCTCCAGCTTCCACAGATTTGAGGGCAATGTCAGTCGCTGTGCCAAACACTTAGGGATCAGCCGCAATACCTTGTATCGAAAACTCAAGGCCCTGGGGCTCAAACCCTGATCTAGCTATGCGCAAGCTGCATGCCGTTCATGCAAAATGTGCAGTGTATTCATGATGGCAGATGCTCTAATCTGTCAGTCCATTTTGTTGTTAAGGAGGCCCCATGTTCAAGGCGCTCGTATTGACCCAGCTAGATAGACAGACCCAAGCCGATGTGAAACTGCTGCCTGAGAGCGATCTGCCCGAGGGTGAGGTGCTGGTGGAGGTGAGTTACTCATCGCTCAACTATAAGGATGGCCTGGCGATCACCGGCCTTGGCAAGATCATTCGCGAGTTCCCCATGGTGCCTGGTATCGACTTCGCCGGTGTGGTGAGCGAGTCGGCCGACTCTCGTTTTCAGCCCGGTGATGAGGTGATCCTGACCGGCTGGGGCGTGGGTGAGAACCATTGGGGCGGCATGGCCGAGAAGGCGCGGGTGAAGGCCGACTGGCTGGTGCCCATGCCTAAGGGCTGCGACGGCGCCAAGGCGATGATGATAGGCACGGCCGGCCTGACCGCCATGCTATGTGTGCAGGCGCTGCAACAGGCCGGCGTCACCCCGGAGCAGGGTGACGTCTTAGTGACAGGTGCCAGCGGCGGCGTAGGCTCGGTGGCTGTGACCTTGCTGGCTCAGCTAGGTTATAAGGTCGTTGCCAGCTCGGGCCGGGTCGAGGTGAATGGCGACTGGCTAAAAGCCCTGGGCGCCAGCGAGGTGATCGATCGCAGCGAGCTTGAACAGGACAGCCGTCCGCTGGAGAAACAGCGCTGGGCGGGTGTGGTCGATACCGTAGGCAACAAGGTGCTGGCCACGGCACTGGCGCAGATGCAATATGGTGGCAGCGCCGCCATCTGTGGTCTGGCGGGCGGTTTTGCCCTGCCAACGACTGTGATGCCCTTTATTTTGCGCGGCGTGAACCTCTTGGGTATCGATTCTGTGGCTTGCCCCATCGACAAGCGCGTTAAGGCCTGGCAGCAGGTGCTCGATCTCCTACCCGAAAGCTACTATCAGCAGGCCTGTCAGACCATAGGCCTGGAGCAATTGGGCGAGTACGCCAACAAGATAGTCAAAGGCAAGGTCACCGGCCGGGTATTGGTTAAGGTGTAGCCTTTACTCTCAGATAACAAAGTGGCCATTTGGCCACTTTTTTTTGCCTGCTCATCGGTGAGAGCAACAGAAACGTGTAGAGACTAACGCGGCAGCCTGATGGTGATCTCTAGCCCGTGGGGTGCGGCGTTGCTGGCGACTATTTGGCCCTGATGGGCCTGAATCGCCGCCTTGGCGATGGCCAGTCCCAGGCCCCAGCCGCCGGATTCTCGCTCTCGCGCAGATTGTGGGCGATAGAAGGGCTCGAAGATCGCCTGCAGATCCGCCTCATCCTCTATGCCTGGGCCGTCGTCCTTGATGGTGAGGATCACCTGCTCTGGCTCGGCAGTGGCGCTGATGCTGATCTCCTGCTCGGCGTAGCGGATGGCGTTACGCAGCAGGTTCTCAATCGCCCTGGCCAGGGGGCGCGGGTTGAGCATCAGCATCAGGCTATCGTCTATGTCGATCACCAGGGATTTCTGTTGCTGCTCTGCCTCGAACTCGGCATCGTCCAGCACCTGGCCCAGGGTCTCGGCTAGCGATAGCCGATGTTTGTGCTCATGAATATCCAGCTTCACCCGCGACAGCTCGAGTAGCTCGGCGATCATCGCCTCCAGCTGCTCGGCCTCGTAGCCGATGCGGTCTATCTCGGTCGAGGCCTGTCCCTTCTTGCGGGTGAGGGCGAGGGCCAGTTGCAGTCGGGTCAATGGCGTCCTGAGTTCGTGGGAGATATCGCTGATCAGTCGCTGCTGACTGTTGACCATGGACTCGATGGCATCGGCCATGGCGTTAAAGGACTGCGCCAGCTGGCCTATCTCGTCCTTGCGCGCCGTGGTACTGGCATCGGCCCTGTGGCCGAGATCGCCGCTGGCCACCGCCTCGGCGCTCTGTTTAAGTGCGCGCAAGGGCTTACCCAAGTGCCAGGCCAGCAGGCCACACAAGAGGCCCGAGAGCAAGATCGCCAGGGTCAGCGTGAGGGCGATATTCTCGGCGAAGAAGAAGAACCAGGGCCTCGGGTGCATCTCGGCCAAGCGGCCATAGAGGGTGTAGCGTTTGCCCTCTATCTCGAAGGGCATGGGGCCAAACAGCAGCTCGCTCTTAAACTGGTGGCTGATGGGGTGGCCCGCCTCGTCGGCCATCAGCATGAAGCGCCGGATGCCGCGGGAGACACGTTGATTGTTGATCAGCTGGCCCTGTTCGTCGGCCACATAGAAGCGCACCGGCTTGTTGCCCATCTCCTTGAGTCTGTGCCAGTGTTTGTCGCGCTTCATGGTTAGCAGCTCGGGGCTTTCCTGAATACGCTCGACCACGCGTTCCAGCAGTCCCTGCAGATGGGGCGGAATAGGGGCCTGATCGTGATTCTGCTGCAGCAGCGGCAACAGGCCGACGATGGCGATGATCAGGCTGCTACAGAGCCAGAAGCTCAGCAGCAGCTTGATGAAGATGCGGTTGGGAAGACTACTAATTTTCATCAGGTTAGCCAGATGTAGCCCTTGCCTCTGAGGGTCTTGACCCTTGGGCGGCCGTCGGCGCGTTCGGGCAGTTTCTTACGCAGATTAGACAAGTGCATATCCAGGCTGCGATCGAAGGGCATCAGCTTCTTGCCCAGGACATTCTCGCTGAGGTTATCCTTGCTCAGCACCTCGCCGCTGTGCTGGATCATATGATACAGCAGGCTAAATTCGGTGCCGGTGAGGATCAAAAGCTGATCCTGGCAGAGCACCTCCTGACGGCTGGGGTCGAGCTTGATGTCGGCAAACTCCAGTATGCTGGGTTGCTGTTCGTCCATCTGATGGCTGGTGCGGCGGATGATCGCCTTGATGCGCGCCACTAGTTCGCGATCGTTGAAGGGCTTGGGCAGGTAGTCGTCGGCGCCTATCTCCAGGCCAACGACCCTGTCTATCTCGTCGCCGCGGGCGGTGAGCATGAGTACCGGAGTCTGTTTCTTGGAGCGCAATGCCTTGAGTACCTCGAAGCCGTTGAGCTTGGGCAGCATGACATCGAGCAGGATGAGATCGAACTGCTGTTCCAGCGCCAGGGCCAGCCCCGCCTCGCCATCGTGGGCAAGTGTGAGGTTAAACCCTTCAAGTTCAAGCAGTTGTGCTAGCAGTTCCGCTAGCCCTAGATCGTCATCGATTAACAGAATTTGGCTCATGGTACGTCTCTCTACACCTATAACAGCTTGAGTATACCCTTTTAGATGTCAATTGCAGTCTAAGAATGTAAGTCTAGGTAAAGGCGTGACGGGCAGCAGATTGTCACTCTTTGCGCAAACTTTACAGAGGTTTACCTAAGGAAAACCCTGCATTACATAGGGTGGCGTAAACTGTTAGTGTCGAAGCTCCTCCCAGAGCGAACTAACTATCCGCGATAAGCGTAAGAGGCAGATTATGAATAAGATGACCCTAAAATCAGGATTATTTGCGTTAATGACCAGCGCCGCCCTGTTGGCACCCGCTGTGTATGCGGCTGGCCCGGATGACGGCGGTTGTCGCCATGAGATGCGTGGTGATCACAAAGGTTACCACGGCGAGATGCACAAGATGTTTCGCGGCCTGGATCTCACCGATGCCCAGCGCACTCAGATGAAGGAGCTGATGCAGTCGCACCGCGAGGCGATGCAGGCCAAGCGTCCATCGGACGAGGTGCGTGCGGCCCACAAACAGCAGATGCTGGATATGATCACCTCGGACAGCTTCAACGAGGCCGATCTTAAGGCGATGACGGCCCAGCGCAGTGAGCAGAGAGCGCAGGCCGCGGTGGAGCGCATGAAGATGCAACGCGAAATCTATCAAATGCTTACCCCTGAGCAGCAGGCTAAATTTAAAGAGAATTTTGCCAAGCGTGGTGGACGTAAAGGAGATCGCCCATAGGGGATAACTGAGTTACAATTGGGTCATATTCTTCCCCTGCTAATTGTTAGCTGTAATATGACCCTATGACCGACACTTCCCAATACGATTTTTGGGTGAAACTGGCTAGCCGCGCCGCCGTGGCGACCGCGCTCACCCTGATAGTCATCAAGCTGGCGGCCTGGCTCTATTCAGGTTCCGCCAGCATGCTGGCTTCGCTCACCGACTCCTTCGCCGATGCCCTGGCTTCCATTGTCAACTTCATCGCCATTCGTTACGCCATAGTGCCCGCAGACCAAGACCATAGGTATGGTCACGGTAAGGCAGAGCCCCTGGCTGCCCTGGCCCAGTCGGCCTTTATCCTGGGCTCGGCGCTGCTGCTCTTACTACATGGCAGCGACAGGCTGATTAATCCAACCCCCATCAACCATGCCATGGTGGGCGTGGTGGTGTCGGTGATCGCCATAGTGCTGACTCTGGCCTTGGTGCTGCTGCAACGCCGCGCCTTGGCTAAGACCTCCAGCACCATAGTGGAGGCCGACGCCCTGCACTATAAGTCGGATCTGTTTCTCAACAGCGCCGTGCTGATGGCCCTGGTCTTGTCGCAGTTTGGCTGGTGGTGGGCCGATGGCCTGTTCGCCATACTGATCGCCCTGTTTATCGGTCAGCAGGCGGTCGATCTGGGTTACCGCTCGGCGCAGTCGCTGCTGGACCGGGAGCTGGATGCCGATACCAAGCTCAAAATCGTCCAGGCGATAGAGAAAGACCCGCGCATAAATGGTTTTCATGATCTGCGTACCCGCACTTCGGGCAAGACCACCTTCGTGCAGTGCCACCTGGAGCTCGACGGCAGACTGCCACTGGTGGAGGCCCATGCCATCGCCGATGCCGCCGAGGCAAGGGTGAGAAGTCTGTTCGAGCACGTGGAAGTGCTGATCCACCAAGACCCCGTCTAAGCTGCCTCAGGCGGCGAGGCCGAGCTAGGTTTCGCCGCCGAAAATTCTACACAATGGCGTTTTTAGGGGAATTATTTCCCTGCCAATTCAAATCCAGTTCTTCTAGTATTAATTCCTCTACTGAGGAATTTTTATGGCAGAAGCTAAAAGTCGTGTCGGCCGTCCCAGTGGCGACACTCAAAATCGCGATAAGCTGATCCTGGCGGCAAGAAATCTGTTTATCGAACGTCCCTATGCTCAGGTGTCGATCCGCGAGATCGCCAGCCTGGCGGGCACAGACCCCGGCCTGATCCGTTACTACTTCGGCTCCAAGGAGAAGTTGTTCTCCACCATGATCCATGAGACGGCGATGCCCGTGCTGGCCCAGCTGCATAAGGCGAGAAGAGAGACGCGCCAGGAGAGCCCGGCGGCCTTGCTACAGACCTACTACAGCGTCATGAGCAAGCATCCGCACTTTCCCAGACTCATGCTGCGCATCGCCGGACTGGATCAGAGCCTGCCGGAAAATGCCGAGGTGACCAAGGCCTTCTATGAGGTGGTTAACTTCGAGAATATCGCCATATTTCAACGATTAAAGGATAAGAATCTGCTGAAGGACGATGTGGACGCCCACTGCGCTCAGCTGAGCTTCTTCGCCATGATGGTGTTTCCCTTTATCGTGCCGGAAAACTTACTCGAAAGGGTCGGCATAGAACTTACGCCGGACTTTCTACAACTACTTGCCGAGCAAAATACCCGTCTACTGCAGCGTGGTCTGATGGACGTGAAGGATGAGAGAGATGAATAACAAGAAACGCTATCTATTAGTCGGTGTGGGCGTCGGCGTGCTGGCCATAGTGCTGGCGGCGCTGCTAAAACCTTCGCCCTCACTGGTGGCCGGATACGATAAGGCCAGGGCGGTCGAGGTGATGCCGCTAGCTCAGCAACCCATAGCACCCAGAGTCATCGGCTTCGGCCGGGTCGAACCCAAGCATGTGTGGCAGGCGGTGGCCGAGGTGGGCGGCAAGGTGTTGTATCGCCATCCCCAGCTGGAAACCGGCCGCATGCTGCCCAAGGGCACACTGGTGCTCGAGATAGATCCGCTGGAATACCAGCTAAAGGTCGCCCAGGCACAGGCCAGCATGCATGCCACCCAGGCGCAGCTGACCCGTCTGGATCAGCAGGAGAAGAACCTCAATACCAGCCTGAAGATCGAGGAGCAGAAGCTGGTGCTGGCCGAGCAGGAGTATCAACGCAAGCTGACCCTGAAGAAGCGCAACCTGGTATCGAGCTCTGAGCTGGAGAATCAGAAGCAGTCGCTGCTGGCCCAGACCAAGCTGGTGGAAGATCTACAGAGTTCCCTCAAGTTGCTCCCCGACGATCGCAAGGTGAGCGAGGCGCAGCTGAGCGTCGACAAGGCCTCCTTGCAGGACGCCGAGCGCCGCCTTAACCAGACCAAGGTGGTGCTGCCCTTCGATGTGCGGGTGTCGGACATCAATATCGAGCAAGATCAGGTGGTGGCTGCTGGCGCCGTGATGCTGGTGGCCCACAGGCTAGGCACAGCCGAGATCAAGGCGGAGTTATCCTTGCAGGATATGCGCGCCTTGGTAAGCAGCCTGGTGCAGGCATCAAAGCCCAGAAGCATGCCCTCTATCGACGAGTTTGAGTTGCAGGCGGAGGTAAGTTTTCAGGCTGGCAATCATAGCTTTAGCTGGCCGGCGCGGGTGACCCGGGTCGCCGAGACGGTCAACCCCAACCAGGCCACTATAGGTGTCTACTTAGAGGTGGAGCAGGACTTCAGCCAGATGGATCTGCTGCTGCGTCCGCCGCTGACCAAGGGGATGTTTGTCAGCGCGGTGATCAGCGGCAAACCGAGGGAACATTTCGTGATCCCCGAGCGGGCGCTGCGGGGCGATCAGATCTATCTGATGGATGCCCAGCAGAAGCTGGTGATCAAACCGGTCGAGATGCTGTTCCGCCACGAGCAGCAGGTGGCCGTCGAGGGTGAGTTGAAGGCGGGTGAGGCCCTGGTGCTCAACGACCTGATCCCGGCCATTCCCGGTATGTCGCTCAAGCCTGTTGCCAATGAGGGAGGGGCGCCGCTGTGATCGCCTACATCACAAGACATCCCACCCTGGCAAACCTCTTGATGTTGGCCTTCCTGCTGCTGGGTCTGCTCAACATGAGCAGCATCAAGCGCGAGACCTTTCCCGAGTTTGCCCCGCCCTATGTGATGGCGACCGTGGTCTACCCGGGCGCCTCGCCGGTCGAGGTGGAGGAGAGCATCTGTTTGCGGATGGAGGATGCGGTCGACGGCCTGGCCAACATCGAAGAGGTCAAGTGTGACGCACAGGAGGGGATAGCCTCAATGCGCCTCAAGCTGGAGCCCAAGGCAGATCTGGGGCGCATGCTGGTGGATGTGCAGACCCAGATCAACGCGATTCAGAACTTCCCGGCGCAGATCGAGCCGCCCATCGTCAAGGAGCTGGATTGGGCGGAGCCCGTGGTGGATATCGCCATCGTCGCCGACACCAGTTGGCCACACCTGAAGAGCTATGCCGAGGATGTGAAGCGTCGTCTCAAGATAGACGCCGGGGTGAGCCTGGTCTCCATCGCAGGCTTCTCGGATCATCAGCTGCGCATCGAGCTCAATCAGGCGGATATGCGCAGGCTGGGGCTGACCGCCGCCGAGATTGCCGATAAGGTCGGCCGTCAGAACGTGAAGATGCCGGCGGGGAATATCGAGCTCAAGGATAAGAATATCCTGCTGAGGTTCGATGAGCGTAAGGTCACCCCGGCTTCGCTGGCGGAAATCATCATAGCCTCCAATCCCGATGGTAGCGTGGTGCGTCTTGGCAATATCGCCACCATCAGCGACAGGTTCGAGCTGGATGAGGAGCATATTCAGTTCAACGGCAGCAACGCGGCGCTGATCAAGGTGCAGAAGAACAAGGCCGACGACGCGCTGCGGATCAAGGCCAAGGTGAGCGAGTTTATCGAACTGGAGCAGGCCCGCGCGCCGGACGGTGTGCGCCTGACCATGACCAACGATCTCTCCTCCGTGCTGCAAGACAGGCTGAAGATGATGATCACCAACGGCTGGCAGGGGATCATCCTGGTCTTCCTCAGCATGTGGCTGTTTTTCTCCCTGCGCTACTCCTTCTGGGTGTCGGCCGGTTTGCCGGTCGCCTTCCTCGGCGGACTCTACTTGATGAGCCTGTTCGGCGTGTCCATCAACCTCATGAGCCTGGTGGGGCTTTTGATGGCTATCGGTATCATGATGGATGACGCCATAGTGATCGCCGAGTCGATCGCCTCCCACATAGACAGAGGCATGGCGCCCCATGAGGCCGTGGTGAAGGGAGTGCAGAAGGTCGCCCCAGGTGTGGTCTCCTCATTCCTGACGACTGTGCTGATCTTCAGCGCGCTCTTGGGGCTGGATGGCCAGATGGGGGCGGTACTGTCGGCCATTCCGACCGTGCTGATCATGGTGCTGACCATCAGTCTGTTCGAGGCCTTCTTGATTCTGCCCAATCACCTGAATCACTCACTGGCACACGCCAAGGCGGAGACCAAGCCTAACCGCATCGGCGAGCTTAAGGCTAAGTTTCTCACCCGCTTCGAAGCGTTTCGTAATAACAGCTTGGTGACTCTGGTGACCTTCATGGTGCGCTGGCGCTATGTCAGCGTCGGCGCCACCATAGGCCTGCTGCTTGTCTCTGTCTCTTTAGTGGTGGGCGGCGCGCTCAAGTTTGTGCCTTTCCCCGATCTGGATGGCGATATCGCCGAGGCGCGTATCATACTGCCGCCGGGTAGCTCCCTGAGTCAGACCCAGAAGGTGGTCGAGACACTGATCGCCAGCGCCAAGCGTGTGGGCGACAGATACACCCATGAGGTGGAGGATGAGCATGAGCTGATCCGGGATATTACGGCACAGTACAACTTTAACGCCGATGCCGGTGAGAGCGGCCCCCATGTGGCGACCGTCAGGCTGGATCTGTTGTCGGCAGAGACCCGCAATACCCTGATCGAGGAGTTTATCCGCGATTGGCGTATCGAGACGGGTGAGCTGGCGATTCCGCTGTCCTTGGTGTTCAAGCAGCCGACCATGGGGCCGGCGGGGCGGGATATAGAGATCCGCCTGCAGGGCGACGATCTGGATATGCTGAAACAGGCATCCGTGTCGCTGCAGAGTTATCTGGGGCAGTTTGATGGCATCAGCGGCATACTCGACGACATGCGTCCGGGCAAGGAGGAGATCAAGGTGAGCCTGCGTCCCGGCGCCGAGAGCTTCGGCATTGATGGCCAACTGGTGGCGGCCCAGCTGCGCAGCGCCTACTTTGGTCAGCTGGCCGACGAGGTGCAGGTAGGGCCGGAAAATATCGAGATCGAGGTGCGGCTCAACAAGTTGCAGGCAGGGGATCTACAGGCCCTGGCCAACTTCCCCATCATGCTGAGTGATGGCAGTCAGCTGCCGCTCTCCTCCATCGCCCTGCTGCAGGATCAGCGCTCCTATGTGCGTATTCAGCGCATCAATGGTCTGCGCAGCGTGACCGTGATGGCCGATGTGGACAATCAGCGCGCCAATGCCAACGAGACCATAGCCGCGATAAAGCGCGAGTGGCTGGCTCAGGTGCAGCAGAGCTATCCTCAGCTGAGGGTCGACTTCGAAGGCTCGGCCAAGGAGACGGCCAAGACCGGCAGCTCTATGGGCAAAGGCTTCCTCATCGGTCTGTTTGGCCTGTTCGCCATCCTGAGTTTTCAGTTCAGGAGCTATCTGGAACCCGCCGTGGTGATGCTGGCGATCCCGCTGGCGCTGATCGGCGTGCTCTGGGGCCATCTGCTGCTGGGCTATAACCTCTCCATGCCCTCTATCATGGGCTTCATCTCGCTGGCGGGAATCGTAGTGAACGACTCCATCCTGCTGGTGCAGTACATACGCCACCATGTGGATGAGGGAGATAGTGTGCATCAGGCGGTGGTGAGCGCCAGTCGCGAGCGTTTCAGGGCGGTGTTTCTCACCTCGCTGACCACGGCGGCGGGCCTCTTGCCCCTGCTGCTGGAAACCAGCCTGCAGGCCCAGGTGGTGCAGCCTCTGGTGGTGTCGATCGTCTTCGGTATCTTCGCCTCCACCCTGCTGGTGCTGTTTATCATCCCCTGTGCCTACGCCATCCTGGCCGACTTTGACAAGGTGAAGCCCCATACCGAGCTGTAAGGCGTTAAATAGAAAATAAAAAAGCGCCCGCTATGTGACCATAGCGGGCGCTTTCGCTTTTAGCATATAGCTAGAGTGAGGCGGCCTCGCCCAGGTAACTCAGACGCGCCATCTGGCTCTGATCTTTTAGCTCCAGCGCCTTGATGGCGTAGGGAGCGCCCAGACCCGAGGCCTTGAGCTGCTCGGCGTCGAAGCTCAGGCTCACCTGGCCATCAGCATCCAGCCACTGGGCCGTCTCGGCGCGCAGGATATTGGCCTGCTTACCCTGAGCATCTGTGCCCACCAACACGGCTGACACTTGATAGCGTCCAGGGCTGGCTACCTGCAGGTCGAACACCGCCTGGGTCGGCTTGTTATCCTGCCAATAGATGCTGGCCTGATCCGACAGCTTGGCCGCAGGCACATATTGCTTGAAGGCGGTCTTGACGGTGCGGATCAGTGGTAGGCCATTGACCCGGGTCTCGACGTCGACCTGGATCTCGCTCAGGCCCAGGTTGCTGCTGGGCATCGCCAGCTCATCCGGTAGCTGGGCCTGCCAGTTATCGCCCTGCTTAACCAGGGCAAGCCTGTGGTAGCGACCATCGCTCTGCTTGAGCGTCGCGGTCGGGCTAAGAGCGATATCGCTGTTGCTCAGCTTAAGATCGAACGCCAGCTTAGGGGCCTGACTGCTCAGACGGTTAGGCGCCGACAGGGCCAGCTGATAGGGGCTGCCCTTCTCCTTAACGTTAACCAGATAGCTGTCGTTGGCCCCAAGGGGCCTAACCACCTGTAGCTGATACACGCCGGGCGTCGCCTGCTTGGAGAGCCTCAAGGCACTGGAATCATCGACTATGCCAGCCGTCGCCATCGCCTGTGGGTCGCTCATGGATTGGATCATAGATGCCGACTTATCCACGCTCTGTTTGTCGACCTTGTAGAGGCGCAGCTGATCCGGCGAGATAGCCGGGCTGTGTTGCAGGGCCCCCGAGCTGGCATCGCCCCGCGGCGCCACCCGGATCACGCTATCGTTCTGGCTGACCGCCAGCATGATCCCCTTGTTCAGCTCGGCGCCCGACACGGTGCGCCAATACTGATCGCTACTGCTCTGATCAAGCTGGCTTGGGGCCTGGATCTGGACCGTGGCACCCATGGGCGCGCTAAAACTGACGCCGCCGCGATTGCCGTTGACCGCTGGCAGCTCTGTGGTGGCCAGGGTATCTATGGTGAGATCCTCAGAGGTGGGTGCCAGCAGGGTCACCTGAGTGACTGTCATTGCGCTGGCCTGTGGGGTATTTTCTGCCTGAGGTTCGTCGTTTTGACAGGCGCTCAACAGGGCGGACAGGGCGAACACACTCGCCATTTTAATTGATGGTTTCATCTTATGGCTCCTAGATATGGTCGCGGATCAGGGTGTCGAGGTTGAAGCAGGCGCGGCGGCTCTGCTGATGGCTCAGAGGTTCCTTACCGGCGGTGCGCTGAATGTCTTTGAACCAGACTGTGCCCGCAGCCGATTGCGACTGACACTCCAGGAAACCGTCCGAGCAGTCGTCGAGCCAGTTTTGTGTAGTCTCAAGCGCCACCTGATACTGATAGCCGGCGCAGTAGCTGTCGCCGTCCCAGAAGGCGGAGTCGACATCTGAGCCCACCACGACCTCGAAGGGCGAGGGCAGCGCAGGGCGACCCGAGGTGCCATAGAGCCAGCTGTTGTTATAGCTGCTCATCCAGCTCACCTGCTGCTGTTTCACCGCATCGCTGCCATAGCCCAGCAGCCAACCCAGAGAGGTCTCGAACACATTGCCCTGGGTGACTGCATCGGCCAGTGGCGTGCCGCCGCTTGAAGGCGCCAGGGCGATCACCCTGGAGGTGGCGTTGATGATCTTGGGATAGCGACTGTCCCAGGTGGGGTTGGAGAGGATCCAGCGCACCACGTTGCCGCCGTTAGAGTGGGTCAGCAGGGTAAGATCGTTAATGTTTTTACTCTCGATAAACTGGGTGAGTTGCCCGGCCAGACAGCCCGCGGCGGCGTCATCCCACATGTATTGGTCGAAATCGCAGTTGATCACCAGATAGTTATCGGGCGAGGCAGCCCCCTGGCGGACGGAGTCGACAAATTCCCGTGTCCAATAGTCCGACAGCGCATCTGTCTGATGCCCGGTACCATGGATAAACACGAGTCCGGAAGCGGCATAAGTCAATGGGCTGACAGCAAACAGACCCAGCATCATGAGCTTTTTATAGATCTTCATTGGCTTATTTCTCTTATTTGATGTTGTTTTAGGTTTTGTTACCTGGTTTCAATCACCAGTTTCAGTAACTAGGTGTTAGCTACTCAGGTGTCAGTTACTCAGGCTTTAGTTACTCAGGGTTTTAAATATTCAGACACAGAGGTCAGACGTCGGACGTCAGACCTCTTAAGGGAAACTAACGGCAGGAAAGTGAGGCGGCAAGGCTTTTTAACGGTACTTTAGTACCAGTTAAACTAAGCTTAGGTGGTTGATTGTTTTAAACAAAAAGGTGCGCACCTAATTATGGTGCGTCAGCGGCCATGGCCCGCGTTTGAATAACGCGCGAAAAAAATTGAACCTTTGTTGTGCAAGCGGGCGCCGTCAGACTCATCACCAGTGATTTTATCTGTCGGCGACCCGCTTCTCAGTTTTAGATAACTGCTTACCTAGTTTTGCTGGCTGAAAATCCGGTAGATTTTGACCGCTATCAAGGGTGCAGATGGGCCTGCTCGCTGAGATCCAAGAGCGCCTGGGCCGCCGGTGTCAGCGGCAGGTCTTTGCGCCAGATCAGCGCCAGATCCCAGGTGAGATTGGGACGAATAGGCTTGAAGACCAGCTCGCTGCCCTGCAACTTGTGGCAGATAGGCTCGGGCAGTATAGCGACCCCCATCTGGGCCTCCACCATGGTCGCCAGAAAGTCCCACTGGCCACTGCGAAAGGCGATGTTGAGCTGCACGCCAGCCTTGTGACTCAGGCGGGTGATCAGCTTGGCCAACGAGAAGTCCTCGTTGTAGAGGATGAAGGGGTAGGCCTCGAAGTCCTGCCAGGTCACCGCTTCCTGTTGGGCGAGGGCATGGTCCTTGGGCAGGCAGGCCAGCAGCGGATAGCGGGTGAGGGCGCGGTTGGCCAGCTCGATATCATGGGTGGTAGGCAGGGCGGTGAAGGCGATATCCAGGCTGTTGTTAAGCAGCGCCTGCTCGCAGCCGAAGCCGCCATATTCATACATCTGTAGTTCTATGCCCGGATATTGTTGACGAAATGCGGTGAGCAGGTCGATGATCAGGCTGCTCATCATGGGGCAGACCCCAAGGCGCAGGTGTCCAGACTTGAGGCCGCTCAGGTTGGTAAGGTCTTCCTGCAGCCTGTGCCACTGCCCCAAGATCTCCCGGGCGCTGTTCTCCAGCAGTATGCCTGCCTGGGTTAGCTCTATCTTCTGATTATTCCTGTGCAGCAGCTGCTGGCCGAGATTTTCCTCCAGTCGCTGGATGATCTTGCTCAGGGTTGGCTGGGTGATAAAAGACTTTTCCGCCGCCCGGGTAAAATTTCCCGTTTCAACCAGGGTGAGAAAATAATGTAAGGTTTTGATTGGTATATTCATTCTAATTTGGCATTCACGGGATACTATTTATTCATTTTACTAATAGTCGCCTTAAGATTACTTTGATCCAGTTGGCAAAATGAGGGCAAGGTTAATGAAAGCGAATCAAAGTTTATGGGTAGGGGCTTTATGGCAGGCGGCAATGCCACGTGAAGTCATTGAGTCCGAGTGTCAGTCTGAGAGTGTTGTTGTTAGCGCAAACAATGCGCCTGCGGAAGAGGCGCCAAAGCACCCAGCCTAGGCTGGGTGCTTTCACTCAATCCATCTCGAGTTCTTTCAGCTTACGCGTCAGGGTATTACGACCCCAGCCCAGGCGCTTAGCTGCTTCCTGTTTGTGTCCCTTGGTGTGTTTCAGCGCCGTCTCTAGCAATATCTTTTCAAACGCAGGCTGTATCTGGGTCAGCAGATCGCTCTCGCCTTCGCTCAGGCGTTGATCTATCCACTGGGTCAGAGCCTCCTGCCAGCCACCGCTGCCCGCCTGGGGCGAGCTGTCGTGGCTGTTGCTGGGTGTCAGCAGCTCAGGCGGCAGATCCTGAGGCAAGATCTCCTGGCCCGAGGCCATCACCATCAGCCAGCGACAGGTGTTTTCCAGCTGACGCACGTTACCGGGCCAGGGCAGGCTGGCCAGAGTGTCGGCGGTCGCCTTGGTGAGTATCTTAGGCTCGACGCTGATCTCCTTGGCGGCGGTAGCCAGGAAGTGGCGTGCCAGCTGAGGAATATCCTCCCGGCGCTGTGATAGCGGCGGCAGATGCACCCGGATCACGTTGAGGCGGTGGAAGAGATCCTCACGAAAATCCCCCTTGGCTACCAGAGACTCCAGGTTCTGGTGGGTCGCGGCTATGATGCGCACATCCACCTGCACCGGCGAGTGACCACCGATACGATAGAACTGACCGTCTGCCAATACCCGCAGCAAACGGGTCTGCACATCCAGCGGCATGTCGCCGATCTCATCGAGAAACAGTGTGCCGCCATCGGCCTGCTCGAAGCGGCCCTGACGCACGTTGGCGGCGCCGGTGAAGGCGCCCTTCTCGTGGCCGAACAGCTCAGATTCGATCAGTTCCTTGGGGATCGCCGCCATGTTGAGGGCGATGAAGGGCTTGTCCTTGCGCGGACTGTGTTTATGCAGGGCACCGGCGACCAGCTCCTTACCCGTGCCCGACTGACCGTTGATCAACACGCTGATGGAGGAGCGTGACAGGCGGCCGATGGCGCGAAATACCTCCTGCATGGCAGGTGCCTCGCCGATGATCTCCGGTGCCTTGACTTCGGGCTGGCTAATGACCTTGGGTGACTGCTCCTTGGCATGGCTCAGGGCACGCTCCACCAGGCCGATCGCCTCGTCGATATCGAATGGCTTGGGCAGATACTCGAAGGCTCCCGCCTGATAGGCGCTGACGGCGCTGTCGAGGTCGGAATGGGCCGTCATGATGATCACGGGAATATGGGGATAGTGCAGCTGCAGGCGATCCAGCAGGGTCAGGCCATCGGTACCCGGCATACGGATATCCGAGATGATCACCTGGGGTTGGGTCTGTTCCAATGCCTGCCACAGGGATTCGGCGGCGGCGAAGCTGGCGCAGCTTATCTTGGCGCCCTTGAGCGCCCGTTCGACGACCCAACGTATCGAACTATCATCATCGAGAACCCAAACTTTTTCTGTCATACACCTACTCTCTTAAGTTGAATGCTCTAAGGTCACCTACGCTAGCTCTTGAGCGGCAGCAGTATGGTAAATTCTGTCTTGCCCGGCACGGAGGCGCAGTCGATGCGTCCGCCGTGGAGTCTGGCAAAGTTATGGGCGATCGAGAGCCCAAGTCCGGATCCCTGCTCCCTGCCCGTGACCATAGGGTAGAAGAGGGTATCCATCAGCTCGGGTGGGATCCCCGGGCCATCGTCTATGATGGAGAGCGCCAGCACCAGCTTGTGGCGTGTAGTGCCTATGGTGACCTGGTGCTGGGTGCGGGTCTTGATGCGGATCTCGCCGCCGTCTTCCACTGTCTCCAGCGCCTGGATGGCGTTCTGCACTATATTGAGTACCGCCTGCTGCAGCTGCTCTTGATCCATCTCGATATCCGGGATCGAGGGGTCATAGTCCTGGATCAGGTGGATATTGCCCGGCAGGGTGACGCTTACCAGCTTGAGCACCTTCTGGATCACAGCATGGATGTTGTGCAGGCTGTGCTCGGTGGGTTTCTGCGGGCCAAGCAGCCGGTCCACCAGGTTTCTCAGCCGATCGGCCTGCTCTATGATGAGGTCGGTAAATTCGCGCTGGTCGGCGTCTTCCAGCTCGCGGGACAGCAGCTGGGCCGCGCCTCTGAGGCCGCCCAGGGGGTTTTTGATCTCATGGGCCAGGTTACGCACCAGATATTGGGCCGCCTGTTGCTGGGCATCCAGGGTCAGCTGCTGATGTATTCGCCTTTGCTGATCCACCTGGCGCAGCTCCAGCACCCCCTGCTCGGGTTGATCCGGCTGGGCTTCAAGCGGGGTGAGTGTCATGTCGACCGTGTGACCCTGACCGTCCAGGGTCACCAGGTTGGCGGTGTTGACCGTCAGGCCTTGGTGTTCGCGAATGGCGGTGCGCAGCAGTTGATGATCTATGCTCAGCAGCTGGCAGCAGTCTAACAGGTTGTGTTCCGTGAGGCGGTGACTGCCTAACCCAAGCAGTTGCTCGGCCGCGCTATTGGCATAGCACAGCTTGAGATCATCTGAGATGACGAGTACGGCCGTCACCAGATGATTGAGCAGAGGGTCTGTGTTCATTTACGACTCCCGGGAAGTAGGTTGCACCATAATGGTGCACCAATTTGGTGCACGCTGCAAGCTATCTTCACCGGGATTGTTTTGAGATGTGATTTTCTAAGTTGCTAAAAATTAAGATATAAATTTTTAACCGCCCCCGAGAGGGGTCGCCCTAGGAATCGCATTTATGGTCGCCCGGTGAAGAAATACGGTTCTAGGGGGGGTCGATGCAAGTTGTTTGCCGTTTTGTGCCAACGCCTTGATTTCAAACTTGTGCTCGCCGCGATCCACATTCTCCAGCGTAAATACCGGGCTCGCCTGAGGCGTGCTGACCACCTTGCCATCCATCAGGAGCACCAGCACATGACCGGCGGCGAGATCTGGGGTGATGGAGCCGATCACTGTGATATTGCCGTTATTGTCCCTCAGGGTCTCCTCTTCGCTGGGGCTGGAGATGCTCAGCTTGTAGAGCTCCTTAGGCTCCTCCTTGGCGGGGGTCAGCGGCTCGCGTACCGCGGGAGGCGGCAGCTTGATCTGATTTTCGGTATTTTCCTTAAACTCGACCTGGGTGGAGTTTTCTACCGGGGTATCCGAGTAGTGAACCTTGCCATCCTTGTCGACCCATTTATAGATGGCTGCCTGAGCCCCAAGGGTCATTAACAGCAGGGTAAACAGCAATATCGGGCGCATAAGCATTCCTTTTATACCTTGTCTTTGCTACAGATTAGTCGCTTTCGCGGTAAAAAGCATCAGGGCCTAAGTGATTGGTAGTTGATGACGGGAGAAGGTCTGTTTCAGCACTACGGTCGACTCTATGCTGGCAATACACTTGAGGCCGCCCAGTGAGTGTTTGACGAAGCCTTCATACTCCAGCAGATCGTGGGCGACTATCTTGAGTAGGTAGTCGTGAGCGCCGGTGATCACCGAGCATTCCTGCACCTGAGGCAGACGGCTCATCTCCTGCTCGAACTGTTCACCATAGGCGGCGGAGTTCTCGGTGAGGCGCACGAAGGCGTAGACAATCACATTGAGTGCCAGCGACTTAGGGTCGAGCCTGGCGCTGTAGCCTTGAATAAAGCCCGCCTGCTCCAGCTTCTTGATGCGCCGCAGACAGGGGGTGTCGGAGAGGTTGAGCCGATTGGCCAACTCGGCCACGGGCAGGCGTCCCTCCTCCTGCAGTATGCTTAAGATCTGCTTGTCTTTGCTATCCAGTTTCATCGCTTAGATCTCTTGTCCCTCGGTTGGGTTCTAACGTCAGTTTGTTGGATAAGCTTATTAAAGTGGTTATTTTTATCGGAATCCACTAAAAAATCTCTGTTTGCCGGATTGATATTGCAGGTTTGCGCTAATGGCTTAGTGGTAGCTTATTGAGTCATTATTAAAATAACCAAGAGATACCTACCCTATGAGTCAAGATGTCGCGGCCTTCGATCACTGGATCAGGCAGGAGTTTGTCGAGATTAACTCGGCGCTGGAGCGCCTCTACATGCAGCAGAGCGATCCCGCTAACGTGGTGGGCATAGGCGACGAGCTTAAGGCACGGCTGGAGGCCGAAGGCCGGACGCTCATCAAGGCGCTGCTGGATGAGGGCAATACCGACGAGGGTTTCGATGCGGCCTTCGATCTGCTGGGTAACGTGGGCCTCTACATGGCGGCTTGCCGTCGCCACGAGATCACCGAGCCGAGCCGCGAAACCAGCTCGCCGCTGTTGGAGGCCTCGGCCTTGGCCATGCATATAGGCGCCTCCATCGGGGTGACGCCGCGCTTTGCCACCGCCCATCTGACTACTCACAATCGCGCCGTTAACGGCCTCTATAAGCGCTTTACCGATCTCGACGACGAGAAGCTGTTCGTCGACTACAACACCAAGGGGATCCTCGCCTACAAGCGGGCGGCCGATGCCCTGCTGAAGATCCAGCCCCTGGGGATCTCCCACCCCATGACCGCCGAGTTGTTAGAGGTCGCCCTGGTGGCGCTTCAGCAGGTGATCGCCTCCAATCAGACGCTATTCGAGCGCCTCGACACTCAGGCGTTTTTTAACAGCGTGCGTCCCTATTACAAGCCCTATCGCGTCGGCCAGCAGGTGTATCGCGGCGCCAATGCCGGTGACTTTGCCGGCATCAATGTGATCGATCTGCAGCTGGGGCTCTGCTTCGCCAACGAGTCGGCCTACTCTCAACTGCTGGTGGATAAGTTCCTCTACATGATGCCGGAAGATCAGCGCATCTTGCGTGACTGCATGCGCCGCACCAGCCTGATGGACGATTTCCTCGCCGCCATAGAGATGCGTGACCAGCCCTGGTACCAGGAGAATCTAGCGCAGTTCCTGCGGGTGTGTGAGGCCCATGGCCAGGGGGCGATACAACACCATGATCAGCTGGTGGAGAAGTATATCGCTCAGCCTGCCAAGCAGATGGAGAGCCAGCATATCGACAAGGTTACCGCCAGTGGCCCGCCGCTGCCTGTGCTGCTGGGGGCGCTGGAGAAACTCAGAGACAGACGCGCCGCCGCCAAGCGCGATGACATACGCACCCGTTTCGACGACATCGCCAGGCTGCGCGCCAGCCTAGAGGGATAAGCCATGTACCAGAATGATTTTGTGATGCCAAAGTCGGTCTACCTGCTCAACCACTCGGTGGGCAGGCCGCTGCAGAGTCTGCGCCAGGCGTTCGACGAGCGTTTCTTCCTGCCCTGGCAGGGCTCGGGGCGAGAGCCCTGGGGCGACTGGCTCTCTGTGGTGGAGGATTTTCGCGTCCAGCTCGCTAGGCTGTTCAACAGCGAGACCCGGCTGTTTTGCCCTCAGGTTAACCTTTCCAGCGGTCTCACTAAATTGGTGCAGTCCCATTCAAGGCTGCGCCGCCCCGGCGCCGTGATCCTGATGAGCGAGAATGATTTCCCCAGCATGGGCTTTGCCTTACGTCAGGCGCTGCCTGAGGCTGAGATACGTTTCATCCCGGCTAATCTGGATGTGAGTCTGGCCGAGGTGTGGCAGGCACATCTGACCGACGATATCGATCTGGTGTTTATCAGCCACGCCTATTCCAATACGGGTCAGCAGGCGCCGTTGGATTATCTAATACCTAAGGTGCGCGAGCTGGGGGCGCTCTCTCTGGTGGATGTGGCCCAGGCCGCCGGGGTATTGCCCCTAGATCTTAATGCCCTCAAGCCAGATTTCATGTTGGGCTCCAGCGTCAAGTGGCTCTGCGGCGGGCCGGGGGCGGCCTACCTCTGGGTGAGCGCCGCTCAGCTGGTGCATTGCTCACCCCAGGATGTGGGTTGGTTCAGCCATGAGAACCCCTTCGAGTTCGACATTCACGATTTTCGCTACCATGACTCGGCGCTCAAGTTCTGGGGCGGCACGCCGTCTGTGGCGCCTTTCGCCCTTGCGGCCCACAGCATAGGGTATTTTGCCGAGCTGGGTAGCGACAAGGTGCGTCAGCACAACCTGATGCAGCTGCAGCGTATCTGGCGTCAGGCGGGTGATGCTCTGGTCTCACCCTCGGATGCGGCCCGCTGTAGCGGCACTGCCATCTTAGACTTTGGCGAAGACCAGCAAGCTGTGGTCGAAGCGTTGACCCAGGCCGATATCAGCCTGGATGTGCGCAAGCAGGGGATGCGGATCTCGCCTCACATCTACAACGGCGAGCAGGATTTGCAGCGGCTGCTTGAGGCCCTGGCGCCTTTCTGTCGTTAGCCCTGTTGTCGTTAGTCCGGCAGTCGTTAGTCCCGCAGTAGTGAATGACCGTAAAACAGATAGCAAAAAGCCAGGCCGAGTGCCTGGCTTTTTTTATCTAAGGGGGAGCTTATCGCTTAGCTTATGCCTCTAGCGCTTCGCTCATTCTTTTAACGCTTGCTTATGCCCTTATCGCTTCGCTAATGTCAGCTCGACGAAACGCTTGATGATGGCGGCGTTGGCCAGGATGCGTTGATCGAAACTCTGCTGGCCCGGGGTCTCACTACAGACGCCGACGCTGGCGCCCAGCCGTACCAGGAAGGCCTCGAAGGAGAGGTCGAAATGGTTGAAGATGATGCCATCTTGTACCGGGCAGTCGTCGATCAGTCCGTCCTGGGCGATGGGGAAATAGTGCCCCAGGGCGTCGCGCAGCTCGCGGCTGAATTGGCCTGGGTGCTGGTTGGCCTCGAAGGAGTAGATGTAGGTGTCTGTGAGCAATACATCTTCATGGCAGGTGAGGATGCCATCTTTACTGGCGGCGGCCAGCAGCTGGGAGTGAGCCAGCAGGATCTCGCCCTCGCTAGAGGTGTCCTGATTGCTACGGCCACGGCCGTTTTCTAACACGAAGCCGCGATTCGGGTTTTGTCCCAATTTGTTGAATCTATGGCCGCGCTTGAAACCAGTGGGGTTCACCAGTGGCAGCAGGCTAAGGTTGATCTGGCCGAAGAGCTCGGGTTCCAGTTCGTTGAGGAAGTAGAGCAGCCCCCAGGGGCCGGCGGCCTCTTCGCCATGAAAGCCGGCGCTGATCAAAATAGATGGCTGATCTGCCTTCTGCGCCGGCGACTGATACAGTTCCAGCGGATGCGGACCGGCATCACCCAGCTTGCGCGCCTGTAGCCCGAGGCGGCTGGCCTGCTCTTCTAAGCGGGCATAGAAGCTGCTGATATCATTGCTCTGACAGCTAAAAATATCGCTGTGCCAGGTGAAAGACTGGAAGGGATCGCGGCTAGACATAATGGGATTCTAAAGTAAGTGATTCGGCGTGATCATGATAGCAGTTTGGCCATAAAGTTAAATCAATTTTATGCCCGACGTCAGGCGCTTAAGCCAAGTTTATCTGCCGGTAAAAGGGCATAAAAAAGCCGCCTTAAGTGGCGGCTTCTTCGAGCACTAATCCAAGCTTAGCGGCAAGGATCACAGGCTTACAGGTATTAGTACAGTTCGAACTCGGCTTGGTGAGTGGTGCGAACCAGACTCTAAGCTTCAGCAGTCTTCAGCGCGATGTAAGAGTCGATGAAGTCGTTTTTGAAAGCCATAAAAAAGCCGCCTTAAGTGGCGGCTTCTTTGAGCACTAATCCTAGCTTACAGGCAAGGATTATAGGCTGTAGTACAGCTCAAATTCTGCTGGGTGAGTGGTGCGAGCCACTTTCTCTGCTTCTGCAGTCTTCAGTGCGATGTAAGAATCGATGAAGTCATCAGAGAATACGCCGCCTTTGGTAAGGAACTCACGGTCTGCATCCAGGTTCTCAAGTGCGTTCTCAAGAGAGGTCGCAACCTGTGGGATCTCAGCCGCTTCTTCCGCTGGCAGATCGTACAGATCTTTGTCCATGGCTTCGCCTGGGTGGATCTTGTTCTGGATACCGTCAAGACCAGCCATCAGCAGTGCAGCGAACGCCAGGTATGGGTTAGCCGTTGGATCTGGGAAGCGAGTCTCGATACGACGTGCCTTAGGGCTTGGTACTACTGGGATACGGATAGACGCAGAGCGGTTACGTGCCGAGTAGGCCAGCATGACTGGTGCTTCGAAGTGAGGCACAAGACGCTTGTACGAGTTGGTGCTTGGGTTAGTGAAGGCGTTCAGCGCGCGAGCGTGCTTGATGATACCGCCGATGTAGTACAGCGCCGTCTCACTCAGACCCGCATACTTGTCACCAGAGAAGAGGTTGACACCATCTTTAGCCAGTGATTGGTGAACGTGCATACCGCTACCGTTGTCGCCAACGATTGGCTTAGGCATGAAGGTCGCCGTCTTGCCGTAAGCGTGGGCCATGTTGTGAACCACGTACTTAAGGATCTGGATTTCGTCAGCCTTTTCAGTCAGCTTGTTGAAGCGAGTCGCGATCTCGTTTTGACCGGCAGTCGCCACTTCGTGGTGGTGAGCTTCAACCACTTGACCCATCTCTTCCAGAACCAGACACATGGCGCTACGAAGATCTTGTGAAGAGTCAACTGGTGCTACTGGGAAGTAACCGCCTTTAACGAATGGACGGTGACCTGTGTTGCCGTCTTCGTAGTGAGTGCCTGAGTTCCAAGCCGCTTCTTTAGCGTCTAGCTTAACGAAACAGCCAGACATGTCGGTACCGAACTTAACGTCATCAAACAGGAAGAACTCTGGCTCAGGACCAATGAGTACGGTATCGGCGATGCCGGTAGAAACCATGTACTCTTCGGCTTTCTTAGCGATAGAGCGTGGGTCGCGGTCGTAACCAGTCATAGTGCCTGGCTCGAGAATGTCACAGCGGATCAGGGCAGTGGTTTCTTCGGTGAATGGGTCAAGAACGAAGGTCGTTGGGTCTGGCATCAGGACCATGTCTGACTCGTTAATGCCTTTCCAACCAGCAATAGATGAACCGTCGAACATTTTACCGTCTTCAAAGAAATCGGCATCAACCTGGTGAGCAGGAATAGATACGTGCTGCTCTTTACCTTTAGTATCGGTAAAACGCAAATCAACAAACTTAACTTCAAGTTCTTCTAGTTGTTGTAAAACTGATTCAACTGACATTCTAAAGTCTCCGAGTAGAGTAGAGGGGATGCCCTTCTTATATCATTCAGCGTTGCGACCAACGCGGTTCTGGCATGAGTAAAGCTAGACTCGTGCCAAAAGTTTAACGTATTGATTTTTATGGGAACAATAAAGAAGGTAGGTGGCGGGAATCTCGTTATTGCACCATAAAGGTGCAATAGATGCCTCTTGATGGTGCGTTCACCAATATGGTGCGCACCAATATAAACATGACTATTCATAGCTGACTAAAAAATAATCCTGTGCGAGAGCCCCTCGCTAGAGTAGAATGGCACGTTTTTTATTGCAACAGCTATTATTAGGGCTGTTATCAATACCCTATTTTTTCGATGGTAAGAGGTTTATCCGTGTTAGAGAATTTACGTAACATCGCCATTATTGCACACGTTGACCATGGTAAAACGACCCTGGTTGATAAGCTGCTGGCACAGTCTGGAACCCTTGAGACTCGAGGAGAGGCCGCTGAGCGGGTGATGGATTCCAACGATCTTGAAAAGGAACGTGGAATCACGATTCTGGCGAAGAATACTGCCATCAAGTGGAACGATTACCGTATCAACATCGTTGATACCCCTGGCCACGCCGATTTCGGTGGCGAGGTAGAACGTGTACTTTCTATGGTTGACTGTGTGCTACTGCTAGTTGATGCGGTCGATGGTCCAATGCCACAGACACGTTTCGTGACTAAGAAAGCCTTCGCTCAAGGCCTTAAGCCTATCGTAGTGATCAACAAGATCGACCGTCCGGGTGCGCGCCCTGATTGGGTTATCGATCAAGTATTCGACCTGTTCGACAACCTGGGTGCTACCGACGAGCAGCTGGACTTCCCAATCGTTTATGCGTCTGCACTGAACGGTTTCGCGACTCTGGATCCTGAAGAGACTGGCGCAGACATGACGCCACTGTTCGAGACCATCGTCGAGAAAGTATCTTCACCTGACGCCGATGCCGAAGGTGCCTTCCAGATGCAGATCTCTCAGCTGGACTACAACTCATACGTGGGCGTTATCGGCGTTGGCCGTATCAAGCGCGGCAGCGTTAAGGTAAACCAGCAGGTTACCGTAGTGGGCGCTGACGGCACCACACGTAACGGTAAGATCGGCCAGGTACTTGGTTACATGGGTCTGGACCGTCACGAAGTGGCTGAAGCTAATGCCGGCGACATCGTAGCGATCACAGGTCTTGGCGAGCTGAAGATCTCTGACACTGTATGTGCCGTGGGCAACGCCGAAGCCTTGCCACCTCTGTCTGTTGACGAGCCAACATTGACCATGACCTTCCAGGTAAACACCTCGCCATTCGCTGGTAAAGAAGGTAAGTACGTGACTTCACGTAACATCCTTGAGCGTCTGCAACAGGAACTGGTACACAACGTGGCACTGCGCGTCGAAGAGACAGACAGCCCAGACCGTTTCCGCGTATCGGGCCGTGGTGAACTTCACCTGTCTATCCTTATCGAAAACATGCGTCGTGAAGGCTACGAGCTGGCCGTATCGCGTCCTGAAGTTATCGTTAAAGAGATCGACGGCGAGAAGTGCGAGCCATACGAGACGCTGACCGTTGACGTTGAAGAAGAGCACCAAGGTGCGGTGATCGAGAAGCTAGGTACCCGTAAGGCGGACATGCGCGACATGCAGCCAGACGGTAAAGGCCGTGTGCGTATCGACTTCATCATTCCTAGCCGTGGCCTGATCGGTTTCCAAACCGAGTTTATGACAGCCACTTCTGGTACAGGTCTTATCTACCACTCATTCGACCATTATGGTCCAGTGAAGGGTGGCGATATCGGTCAACGTCAGAACGGTGTGTTGATCTCTAACGCTACCGGTAAGGCACTGACCTTCGCCCTGTTCGGTCTGCAAGACCGTGGTCGTCTGATGATCGGTCACGCGGCAGAAGTTTATGAAGGCCAGGTAGTGGGTATCCACTCTCGTGCCAACGACCTGACAGTTAACTGTCTGAAGGGTAAGCAGCTGACCAACATGCGTGCCTCTGGTACCGACGAAGCTCAGGTACTGACACCGCACATCCAGATGACCCTAGAGCAGGCGCTCGAGTTTATCGATGACGACGAATTGGTAGAAGTGACTCCGCAGAGCATCCGCGTGCGTAAGCGTCACCTGACCGAAAACGATCGTAAGCGTGCCAGCCGCGCCTCGAAAGACGCTTAATCTGACCCGCACCTTTTAGGTGCAGTCGATTAGCCCAAAGCCCCGACCATGCAGATGGCCGGGGTTTTTTGTATCTGGCGTTAGCTGGCCAGATATTCAGTCCTGGCTTCTAGGTGGATTCCTTAGGGGGCGTAGATGATATAGGTATTTAGCTGAGTTATTTGACACCATGGCTTGGTGGTTTATCTATCGCCTGCTCGGCGGTCAATGTGCAGGGTTTTAGCTATTGAGCTTCTGGCTGATACGCTTGTTTGGCAGAGTTATTTGACACCATGGCCGCATGGTTAACCTATCGCCTGCCCGGCGAGGGATGTGCAAGCACTCTTTTGGCACACCACAAGCACATATATGGACACCTCGGATAGATCAAACATTTTGTGAGTAACAGAAAGTAATACTGCGTACGTATATCCGACCTGTTTGTGAGCATCATTGTGCTCTGGCCTTAATGAGAACCGCGCCTTCGCTGCTTATCGTCCGTTCGGTGTTACAACACCTTGTGCTCTCTCAGCATTTACGAAGGCCGGTATTACCTGTTACTTCATTAATTGTGTTCGGTTTTTAGGGTATGTAATTGTTCTTGTTGTTTAGCTAGGTCTGTACTCCGTTTTGTAGTAAAGCATCGCCCAAATTATCCTGGCGAGTTTGTTGGCCACAGCTACCGCCGCTTTCTGTTTGCCTCTTCGTTCAATGACCTTTCTTGCCCAGACAGATAACCTGTCGTCATTATTCTTTGCATAGCGTATGACAGACCAAGCACCTTGAATCAGCTGTCGTCTTAGATAGCTGTTTCCCCGCTTGGTGATAGCTCCTAATTTCTGTTTTCCACCACTTGAGAATTCTTTCGGTACCAGCCCCAAATTTGCCGAGAAATGTCGCCCATTTTGATACCCAGAACCATCACCAGCGAACGATACCGACGCCGTAGCAATAATTTCAGCGACACCTCGTATGGCGGTTAACCGCTTGGTATCTTCATGATTTCTTGCCTGTAGTCGAATCTCTTTTTCCAGTGCTTTAATCGAAGCATTGATGGCATATAGCTCATCAAGTAACTCTCTGATATACCTGCGGGCGGTGGTGGTTAGTGAGTTATCGGCATCTTCGAGTAACTCAGGTAGAGCAAGGTTGAGCGGGTCGCGGCCTTTGGGAATAACAATGCCGTATTCACTCAACAATCCACGTATTTGATTGGTCAACGCGGTTCTGACACGAATACGACGCTCGCGAATTCGATGGGAAATAATGATATCGACCTGCGCTAAGGTTCTTGGCTTAACGAAGATAATGTTGGGGCGCATCGCAGCCTCACAGATTGCAAAGGCATCATTGCGGTCATTTTTATTGCCTTTCACGAAGGGCTTCACATGCTGTGGTGGGATAAGTTTTACCTCAAATCCACGCGACAACAGCTCTCGGCCCCAATAATTTGAGCCACTACAGGCTTCCATGGCAATCACTGCATCTGGATACTGAACGAGCGTTTTCAACAGTTGAGTGCGTTTAACGGTGCGATTAAAGAGCGTTTTACCGACTTGATTGACACCGCAAACCTGAAGAACATTTTTTGCCAAATCGATACCAATTAGAGTAACTTTCATAGTGGACACCTTTTGTTGACATTGAACCTTGTAAATTCAATATGGCGCTTTTGACGCCGACTTCACAAGAGGTGTCCATCTCATCATCCATGTGGGCTTCACGGCGGCGTCCATGCCGCCGAGAGCCAAAAGCGTGCTTACACCCGTATCTAAACGTCTCTTCGATTAAGCGTTAACTGTAAACATGCATGATGTTGGGCTTTCGCTATTGAGTTTCTGGCTAATACGGCTTGTTTAGCCGAGTTATTTGACACCATGGCTTGGTGGTCAATCTATTGGCTGCGGCAGGCCCAAGTGCAAACACATTTGTGACACGGTGAGTGAAGCGCAGCTTCTAGCTCACGAACGAGAGGCATGGATGCCGAACTGGCTGTTAAACAGGGATGTTGTTTGAGCACATCCTTGTGGGCTTCACGGCGGTACTGACCTACATGGATGTAGGGAATGCCAATAAATGTAGGGAACATTTTTGGTCATGCCGCCAAGAGCCAAAAGCGTGTTTACACCCGCATCTATAAGTCTCTTCGATTAAACGTTACCTGTTGCCGTTCGAAGTGATGAACTTTAGCTATTGAGCTTCTGGCTGATAAGCTTGTTTGGCCAAGTGATTTGACAGCAAGGCTTGGTGGCCAATCTAATGCCTGCGGCAGGCCCAAGTGCAAACACTCATTTGGCACGGTGAGTGAAGCATAGCTTAGTGCTCAGCGCACCATTTCTACAAACTGTTTTCTTCCTATCGCCAGACTGAGCAGCAGGCTGGTGATGAGTAGCGGCCCGCCCAGCTGCTCGGCCAGGCTAACCATGGCCAGTCCCAGGGCGATAAGCAAGTAATAGAGTAGGCCGAACAGGGCGCCGGCCGCCCCGGCCTGGTCGCGATACTCCACTAGGGCTTGGCTGAGAATGTTGGGAATGGCGATGCCAAAGGCGGCGACGATCAATACCATGGGTAGCAGGAAGCCAAGATGGGTCTCGCTAAGATACACCCCAACAGCGCCGACTAAGGCCAGCAGGCTGGCTAGCCTTAGCAAACGAGGCTGCGAAGCCCCCCGCTGCAGTAACGTTTTGTTGATCGCGCTGCCGACCAGAGTGCCGATTGCCAGTGCGATGCCACTATAGCCAAAGGCCTGTGTGCTCAATCCCAGACGTTGAAATACAAAGGGACCCTGTAGGTAGTAGCTAAACAGCAACACATTGAAACCCGCGACCAGCAAGGCGTTGTGCCAAATATTGCCATCTGTCGCCAGGCGCTTGGCGAGCGCCCAAAGAGGAAGAGGCTGCATGGTGGCCGGGCGCGTCTCGGGCAGGCGCAGCAGACAGACGGCGTAGAGTAACACTGCCATCAGAGATAGGGTGAAGAATACTGCGGGGTAGCCGCCTAGGCTTGTTAGTAATCCGCCAGAGAGCATACCGACGACGGGGCTGATGGCGATTCCCATGCCCATATAGGCGAACACCTTGGCCAGAGCAGTGCCGTCGAAGCTGTCTCTCAACATGGTCTGGGTGACCACAGAACCCACGGCGGCGCCGAAGGCACTGAGGGCGCGCATCGCCAGCAGCCATTGGAAACTGGGCGCCCATAGGGCGGCAAAGGCCGCGATGCCATAGAGCCCCAGCCCCAACAGCATGGTGCGGCGCCTGCCCAGGTGGTCGCATAGAATTCCCCAGCACACCACGCCGAAGGCGAAGGCCAGGAAATAGATGGATAGCGTCTGGCCCGCCAGGGCCAATGGCACGTCAAAGCCCGCGGCAATGTGGGGCAGTGCAGGGCTGTAGAGGGTTTCCACTATCTGGGGAAACATCATCAGGATCACCATCAAGGGGATCGAGGGAGTAGTTTTCATGGTGCTAGGCTCATCGTCATCGAAAGGATGTGCAGTCTAACGGCCTCTGCTATAGTCCTAATAATATGATTAAGACAATAAATGTTGAAATGAGGACAGATGGCGTTTATCGACGAGTCCTGTAAATTTGATCCCGATGCCATAGAGACCGAGGTGGTGGGGATCGCCGCCCGCCTGGGACAACACGATTCGGGCATGCACAGTCATGCCAAGGCGCAGCTGCTCTATGCCCCTCAGGGTTGCATGACCATCACACTGGACGGATTACACTGTGTGTTGCCGCCCACCCGTGCCGCCTGGATCCCGCCGGCGTGCCGTCACAGCGTGGTGATGAATCGGGTGGTAGATTACCGCTCCCTCTACTTTGCGCCGCAGTTGACGGGGAGCATTGCCAATCGCATTCAGATCCTCGAAGTGACCCCCCTGTTGCAAGCGCTGGTGGAGCGTATGGCCTTCTGGCCTTGGGACAAATCGGCGATGGCTATGGTGAATACCTATCAGCTGTTCTTCGAGGAGCTTTCCCAGGCTAAGGAGAGTCATCTGGTGTTGCCTATGCCAAGCGACAGACGCCTGCAAACCTGGCTCGCCGAGCTTCAGCGTGCGCCATGGGATGTTCCGCCCCTCAAGCAGCTAGGGCAGCAACTGGGTGCCAGCAGTAAGACCATCAGCCGCATCTTCACCAGGCAGACGGGAATGCCCTATCAAAACTGGCGTCAGCAGTGGCGGCTGCAACAGGCGATCGCCCTGCTCGCCAGCGGCTATCAGGTGAACGACGTCGCCTACCGTTTGGCCTTCTCTAGCGACAGCGCCTTTATCGCCTTCTTCAAGCAACACACAGGCAGCACGCCGCTGCAGTATTTGCAGCCAAAATACTGAGGGGGTTGGCCACTAGAAATGGCCATATTTCAATATTTTATATTGTAGTTTGTGGTTGAGACGGTTATTTAGCGGAACGATTTAACACCATGGCCGCATGGTTAACCTATCGCCTGCCCGGCGGGGGATGTGCAAGCACTCTTTTGGCCCGCCGCAAGCACATCCTTGTGGGCTTCACGGCGGCGTCCATGCCGCCGAGAGCCAAAAGCGTGCTTACACCCTATCTAAACGTCTCTTCGATTAAACGTTACCTGTTGCCGTTCAGGGTGGCGGCTTCTTTCGCTTTGGAGAATGCGAGAAAGTCTTAGCCCTCTTATGAAATAAGCGAAATCTCGCTCTATCTTGGTGGGGGTTACTGTTGTATTGCAAAACCCATTTTTATGACCAAAACCCATATTGTTCTGAATGCTTGTGATTGTAGTACCAGTCTTAACAAACTCCTTTAGGGAATGTTTTTTTACTCAATTGATTACCAAAAGCAGCCAAATCGAAGAGGCGTTAGATACCTTGTGCGAACACGATTTTGGCCTTCGAAATCATGGATGATTTCGCAGAGCATCCATGGATGGACTCGCTGCGTGCCAAAATAGTGTTTGCACATTAGCCCACCGCAGGTGGTAGGTGGCAAGGAAGGCTAGACTTCAAACGCACTTTATAAACAAATAATCCCTCAAAAGCTAAATCCATTAGCCTTACAAACAAAGCCAAATCGAAGAGATGAAATGACCCGGTGTAGATGTAGCTGCGGACGTCGATGGCAGGGATGCCATCGTCGAGCCTCCATGGAAGGATTTACGGCGTGTAGCAGCTATATCTGCACAAAAGCGAGCCGCAGGCTATAAGTTGCAGAGAAGGTAAGGTTTCAAACACAGTTAATAAACGCCAAGTTTGCCGACCTTAACCCCACCGCAGGTGATAGGTTGCGTTGAAGGTGAGGCCTTCAAACTGACTTTATAAATATCAAATACGTCCCGCTTAACCCCACTGCAGGCAATAGATAGCAATTAAGGTACGACCTTCGCCTTCCCTGTAAACCACCATGCCAGACGCTAAGTCAAAAATACCCCACCTTTATTCCAAGGACCTAATGCCCAATGGCCCCCAAATGTTGTATCAAATACATCCTAATTTCGGTCGGCGTTTGGCTGACCCAGAATCCCCCGACATAGGCGATCAGCGGGATCATAAACAGCAGCAGTAACAGCATGATGGTGAGGCCACGGGCGGAGAGCTTGATGCCGTTGCGGGTGCTGAAGTGCAGCGCCTCCTGCTTAGGGCAGGCGGAGACGCAGCGCATGCAGGCCTGGCATTCGTCCGAGCGTACCGTGCCTTGTTGATGCACCTTGATGTTGGCGGGGCAGGCGCGGGTACACTTGTCGCAGTTCATCCCCTTGGTCTCGATGAGGCAGTGCTGGGTGCTACGGCGGATCTTAAACGGACTCAAGAAGCTGGTGAGGCCAAGCAGAGCGCCATAGGGGCAGATATAACGGCAGAAGCCCTGGCGGCGCCAGGCGGCCAGCAGCAGTATGACGGCGAAGCATGCCAGGGTGATGAGCCCCGGGGTGACGAAGAAGAGCGCCATCTTAAGGTCGGCTATCTTATGGTAGTTGCCCTCGAGATAGTGGGGAATACTGGCCGAAGGCATGCCGAGCACGATATAGAGCAGACCGGCCAGTAGCAGGTATTTGAGCATGCGCAGCGGCCAGTCGAGCCAGGCGGGTGGCAGCAGTTCACGCTTGATGAAGCGCTTTCTCAGTTTATACAGGTATTCGCCGGCGAGTCCCAGGGGGCAGGCCCAGCCGCAGAAGGCGCGCTTACACAGCAAACCCGTGAGGATCACCACGGTGAGCATCACCGCGGCGGCCGGATGGTTCTGATCCCAGATTCCTAGGGTGAGGATCGCCTTAAGCTCTATGGCGCCGGCGATGGGCAGGAAGGCGTCGCCCACGTCGGGCCGCATCAGGTAGGGCGTGATGCCCAGCTTGAGCATGACGGCGTTGGCCGCATATTGAATGCCGACCAGCAACATGGAGAGTGCCAGCAGGTGTTGTATTCCCTCCCTGAGGGTGTTGGCGCGCACCTCGCCTTTGACGAAATCGCCCTGGTATCTGTGGGCGAGGGCCAGCACGCCGGCGGCGAGCAGCAAGGCGACAAACAGTGGCCAGTAGAGGGTGACCAGTGCCGCGCCCAGCAGGGAGGCAGCGCTCACCACGGCGCCCCAGCGTTTGCCGCTCCAGTAGAGCAGGCTGCAGCTGTAGATCAGGGCCAGTGTCAGGGTCAGGGATTCAATAAAACTCATTGCCAATAACCAGTTATGAGGCGGATATAGCTGAGAGTCGGGGATTTGGGCGGAGTTCTGGTGCGCTATCGCTTCTGTGCGCTGGCTCGCTAAAAAGCCGGTTTGGATGTGAATTTAGGTGATCTTGGTCCTAATGGCGTTAAAAAAGCGGGGATAAAAAAGTGGGCATGGACAAGCGGTGATAAAAAAGGCTGACACTCGTGTGCCAGCCAAAGGGAGAGGTTATTGGATGATGGCGCGGGCCTGCATCTGGTCGACGACGAAGCGGGTCAGTGCCTGAATGTTCTGCACCTCTGAGCCGCTGTCATTGGCGTCGATATCGGCCTGCCAGATGATCTGCTTGGCCTGCTTGTCGTAGACCTGTACATGCAGCTGCTGCTGGCCAGAACCTGCCCAATCGACGAGTGAGCCAATCTGAGTGCCGGCTCCCGGCTCGCCGCCGAGCATGTAGACCCAGCCGCGGGTCTCCAGATAGTCGTCGTAGCCGTAGTCGTAGCCCGCGTCGGTGACGCTGAGGATCAGCAGCGCTTCGTTGGCCTGGCCGTCGGCGTAGGCCTGTAGCGCTGCCTCATCGGTGATCTTGGCGGCATCCGGCAGGCTTTCGAAGCTTGGGGTCGCGCTGACCTGGTGCTGAGCCAAGTCGTCGGCTAGTTGCCTCTCTACTATCTTGCGTGAGGCGGGATCCGTCTGAGCCGCCAACACGGTCAGGCTATGATACTGCTTGTTGAGCTGGTCGCTCAGTTGCTCGGAGGCGATCTCGTGGGGCAGGCTGCTGCAACCCGTCATCATGGCGATGCCGATACCTGCGGTGGTTAACATCTTGAATACTTTGGCTGACATTGGTTTGTCCTCATCTAGCTGACTGTAGGCTGACTGACCGCCTTAATCACGGCCTGTTGTTTCGATGAGCTCATTGTATGTCGGCGCCGAAAAGGAGGGATTAAAGAACCTTTAACCTAAACTATAAGCTTTGGCGGTTGCTTCTCTTGGCAGCTTCTTTTGAGAGAGAGGACTGGCTGGAATAGGTGACACGTTTCGGGGATGGTCGTTGCGAGCCTGGGGTAAGACTAAACAAAAAGCGGTGTAACTGACGCGATGCGGTAAAAGAAAAGCCCTAACCAGGGTTAGGGCTTTAGGGCGTTACTTGTTGCCTTCCATCGACTCGATGAAGCGGTTGGACTCGGCAATCGATTTGTTCATCTCTTTGATCAGGCTGGAGATATCAGTCTGCAGGCTGGCAAACTCGCCCTTGATGGCGCCTATGGCCTGGGCGTTGAGATTATGCTTGAGGTAGAGCATGTTGTCTTTCATGGCGGTCAGGATGGGCGGCATCTTGCTCTCGGCGCGGCGCATGGTACGCACCAGCTGCTCGTAGGAGCGACGGGTCTCGCGTAGCTTGGTCTCGCTGTTGCGGCGCAGGCTGGCCTTGCTGATCTCGCCAATCTCCGCCTGCCATTCGTCAAACAGTGCCTCGGCCACATCTTCTACCTTGTCGATACGGCTGCTCACCTCGTCGGCGGCCTCCTGTGAGGACTCATATTCATCTCTGGCCTTCTCGTAGGCGCTCTGTAGATCGCCACCATCGTGGTTGAGCAGGGCCTGCATCTCTTCCAATGCCGAGCTAAATTGCGCCTGGGCCTCCTCCTGGGATTCCTTGGCGGCGTTGACCCTATCCACCATGATGTCGCGCTTATGGTAGCCCACCTTCTCCATGGCACCATAGTAGGCGCTCTGACAGCCGCTGAGCATGACGACGGCGCCCAGGGTTGCGGCAGTTAATAGTTTTCTCATCCTGACAATTTCCTTGTTAGACGGTTAGTCGGCCTTGAATTTAGCGGCGTCTATAATGCTCCACAGGTGAGCGATACCGCCTATGATAGCGGGGACGATCAACCACCACAGGGCGTAGCCGACTATGGTGACGACACAGAAGAGGAGTGCCGCCAGGATGCGTCCTTGTACTAATTGGCCCAGGCCAGGGAAAAAGAAGCTTGCGATGGCGGCAATCACGTTGCCGGCCGAACCTTGTTGGGACATCAATTTATTCCTTACACTTGTATCTAGTGTCTTTAAACTTGTAATCTTAATGTACCAAGATACGCAGTTAACCCTACTTGAATCAAGAGAATAACGTGATAAATAAAATAGATGTGAGCCTGCTTCGTTCGATCATGCTGGGTATCTGGCAATTCATGATACATCTAAAACAGCGTATCACGGAAGACCAGATAAATATGCGGGCGGGTCACCTGGCTTACGTTACCTTGCTCTCTCTGGTACCTATGGTGGCAGTGACCATGTCTATGCTGTCGGCCTTCCCCGTGTTTAAGGGGATCCGCAGCCATATCGAGACCTTCATCTACGAGAATTTTATCCCCTCTGCCGGCGACAGCGTGCAGATGTATATCAACGAGTTTGTGGCCAACGCCTCCAAGGGTACGGCCGTGGGTATCGGCGCCCTGGTGGTAGTGGCTATTCTGCTGATCTCCAATATCGACAAGTCACTCAACGGCATCTGGCGCACCACGGAGAAGCGCCCCATGGTGGTCTCCTTCTCCATGTATTGGATGGTGCTGACCCTGGGCCCTGTGTTGATGGGTGCCAGCCTGGTGGCCACCTCTTATGTGGTGTCGCTCAAGTTGTTTAGCGGCACAGATCTTAGCGGTGTGGTGCCCCTCTTAGTTGAGCGTCTGCCCATGTTCTTCTCTGTGGCCACCTTCCTGCTGATCTACATGGTGGTGCCCAATACCAAGGTGAAGTTTTTCCACGCCCTGCTGGGCGCCATCGTGGCGGCTCTGTTGTTTGAGCTGGGTAAGAAGGGCTTTGCCCTTTATCTCACCGAGTTTCCCGCCTATGAAGCTATCTATGGCGCGCTGGCGACTATCCCTATCCTGTTTATGTGGGTCTATCTCTCCTGGATTATCGTACTGATCGGCGCCGAGATCACCGCCGCCATGCCTGAGTACCTCGATAAGCGTCTGATGGACTTGGTGAATAAGGAGCTGGCGGACGATGAGTCGGAGATCCACTTAGATGAGCACAAAAGGTGAGTCCCGCTAAGTCGCATCCGCTGATCCGTCAGGATTGGATCGATGTCGGCGAGGGGCACCAGCTGTTTCTGGCACAATATGGTGATCCCCAGGGGATCCCTGTGCTCTATCTTCATGGCGGGCCCGGGGCGGGTTGTAACCCCCAGGAGTTGAGGCTGTTTATCGACCGTGGCTTTCATATCTATCTGCTGGATCAGCGCGCGGCGGGTCGCTCTAAGCCTTGCGGCGAGGTGGCCAACAACGACTTTCCCAGCCTGGTGAAGGATATCGAGCGGGTGCGTCACTGGGCGGGCATAGATGCCTGGTGTCTGCTGGGGGGCTCCTTCGGCGCGACCCTGGGCTATCTCTATAGCTGCATCTATCCCGAGCGGGTGTTGTCGCAGATCTATTGGGGCATGTTTATTCCCTCTGCCGAGGGGATGGAGTGGCTCTATGGTCGTGGCGGCGCCGCGCAGATCTTCTCCAGCCAGTATCGCCAGTTTGCCGCCGGCCATGGTGGTACCCTCGATAGCCTGTTTAGTCATTTCACCGATGGCTTTAATCATAGGGACGCCGAGGTGCGCCGCAACTGCGTGATGCGCTGGCTCAGTTGGGAGCTGGCACTGGCGGTGCCCGGTTTCGAGCTGAGTGAGGCCCTGGCCGAGCAAGGCGGAGCCTTGGCGAGAGTGGAGCTGCATTATGCCCGCAACGATTATTTCGGTGGTTATCAGCTGATGAAGCGGGTGGGTGGGGATCTCACCTGCCCGACCATCATATTGCAGGGAGAGCTGGACTGGGTCTGCCCCCAAAGGCTGGTGGATGAGTTTCTCGACAACCACGGCCCCAGGCTATTAAGGTCACGTCTAGTTAAGGGGGGCTATCATACCCTCGCCGACAACAAGATGTGCCGGGCGGTCGCCGAGGCGGTGACCCAGATGGGGCGTTATCTGGCCGCCGGCCGTTCCTAATCTATTGATGTCGCTGCGTGCAGCGTGGCGAGCAGTAATGAGCAAAAAGCCGTAAACAATAGGCAGTAAGTAATACGCAGTAAGCATTAAATAACGAGCTAGCAGTCAGTCGTGTAAGCCAAGCTAATAGCTAAGAGGAAGCAGGATCATGAAGAAGAGATTTATCGCAGCGTTGACGCTACTGGTGTGCAACCAAGTGTTAGCGACCCAAGTGTTAGCCACCGAGCGCACGCCTCAGCCTGCGCCCGAGCGGGTCTATTTTAGCGGCATGAGCGATGAGCTGGCCGCCGATGCCCTACTGGTGTCGCTGATCAACAAGAACTATCTGGCCAAGAAGGTGGGGCCTAACAAGGTGGGCGTGCAGTTGGGGGATCATCAGTTTGTGTTGCAGCCGAGCCTGAACCCAGAGGGGATAGATCGCATCCTGGCCAGCCGTTTCTACGCGGTGAGCCCTAAGCTGGTGGGCACTCAGGAGCTGATGGTGCTCATCGGCACCCTCAACCATAAGCTCAACTTCGCCAAGTTCACCCTGAGGGAGGAGGGCAAGGTGATTCAGGTACAGGGCGCGGCGACCTTCGTCGATACTCTGGAGCTGGAGGAGCTGCGTCGTTTCCTAATCTGGATCGACGATGCCCTGCTGCGTGTGGGTCAGGCGCTGCCTAACACCACCGAGCAGCTGATTAAACCCATTCCCGTGATGCCGATGAATTAAATGAGTAAAGCAGAGGAGTCGAGAGGCCAGTGATAGCCTTAATACAGAGAGTCAAACAGGCCAAGGTGGATGTGGATGGCCAAACCATAGGCGCCATCGACAAGGGGCTGCTGGTATTGCTAGGCGTGGAGCGTGAAGACGACCAGGCCAAGATGGAGAAGCTCGCCACTAAGGTGATGAGCTATCGCATATTTAGCGATGAAGACGGCAAGATGAACCTTAACCTTAAGCAGGTGGGCGGCAGCCTCTTGGTGGTATCTCAGTTTACCCTGGCCGCCGATACCGGCCGTGGCCTGCGCCCGAGTTTTTCCGGCGCCGGTACCCCGGAGCAGGCGAAGCAGCTCTATCAGGCGTTTGTAGATTACTGCGCCGCCCAGGGCGTGCCTGTGCAGACGGGTGAGTTTGCCGCCGACATGCAGGTCAGCCTAGTTAACGACGGCCCGGTCACCTTTAATCTGCAGGTGTGATAATGATGTCTAAGGCAGAAGAGCCAGAGCAGATACAGGCGTTACTCGGGGAGCTGCAGCGCACCTGGCATCAGACGATCCCCGTCAGTGCCTTCATGCAGATAGCGCCCGAAGCCTATCAGGCGCAGACGCTGAGTGTGAGCGCGCCGCTAACGCCCAACATCAACCTGCATCACACCATGTTTGCCGGCAGCATCTATACCCTGATGACGCTCACCGGCTGGGGCATGATGTGGCTGCAGCAGCGCTTAGCCGGTGTCGAGGGCGATATCGTCCTCGGGCAGGCGGACATTCGTTATCTGGCCCCCGTGGGTGAGTCGCCCCAGGCGCGGGTAAGCTGGCCGGAAACAGACTTAAGTGTGCTGGGGCAGGGGAAGCGTGCCAAGGTGAAGCTGGAGGTGGCGTTATATTGCGGCGAGCAGTGCTGCGCCCAGTTCCTGGGCACCTATGTGAGCCTGCCGAAGGCAGATTAGCTCCCGGCCATCAGAGGTAAATAAATCCGCTCTCAGGCCGTCTGAGGTTTGCGGGTTAGTCCTTCGGGGATAAATACGCTGACTGTCATATACAAAAAAGCCTCACAGTGTGAGGCTTTTTACTAACTAGCGATTAGGCTTGCGTATTATCCCTTAGGATAAACGTGTGCAACGCCTTTGTGACAGTCTACACAGGTCTTACGCTTGTCAGCTTCTTTCTTGAAGTTGTTGGCGTGCATTCTCTTCGCCATCTTCTTCATGGTTTCAGGCTGGTTCTCGTAGATACGAGTGTGACAGTGCTGACAGTTAGCGCTGTCGTTCGCGCGGAAGTATTTCAGCGCCAGGTCAGCTTGCTCTTTACGGTTTTCATCCAACCACTCTTGAGTGTTGAAGCCGTCGATAGTAAGGAAGCCGTATAGATCTTTAGATACGATGATCTTCTTGATCAGGTAGTCAACTGGGCCGTGTGGCAAGTGACAGTCTTGACACTGTACAGTTATGCCTGCACGTCCGCCGCCGTGAGCCGATGCCATCACTTCATCTTTCAGAGAGTGATTGCTGTGGCAAGACATACAGAAGGCATCTGTACTGGTTGCATGTAAAGTTTGTTGTGTCGCAAAGTAGCCCACAACACCGACTACAATACCCACCACGAGTAGGGCAAATATTGAGTATTTCGCGCTAGGTTTGAATAGTGCACGCCAGTTCATCACTCTATCTCCAAAATAATATGTTTATTATATCTATTATATTTAATGCATCTCTGTAGCTGAGAGTATAACCAGAAGACGCCGCTTGATCTGGCTTTAAAACCGTAAAATGAGAGCTAGCTCTAACTCTATCTTACCTAAGCAAGATTTTATGAAATTGCTCATAATATATGCGCATTTACTAAAGTTATAGCAAAGACCATGGCATGACAAGTTTGTCGCCATTTTTACTATTTCGTAATGATTTTGTTGGATTTTCGAGGGTAATTATCTATCGCTAATATGACGATTGTTCGCGAAGCCGGAAAATAATTTAATTGGCGCTGAACCTTTTTGAGAGATGTCTGTCTATCATGGTAATCCCGGTTCAATTAACGACATCTTTGCGCCCTATATGACAAGTATCTTTGGCAAGTTTGTACTGATCATCGCCCTTCTGGGTCAGTTTATTCTGACACCAGCCATGGCTATGCCCAGCGCGCTCATGTCACTGATGCATGGTGGTCATATGGAGATGGCCCTCGACCAGGGCGACATGCGCTTAGCTCGGAACATGAACCCTGAGATGGCGCCGTCAACCCAAGCCGTAACCCAAGCCTCAGCTAAGCATGAGACTGGGATGCAGATGTCCCACCAGGGTGAGCCCTGCAAGATGTCGGGCGATAACTCGCTGGTGGACTGCGAAGCCTTGTGCGCCGCCATGGGCCCAGGTGATTGCATGACCCACTGCGCCTCGACCTTAGGTAACCTGAGCGCCGCCGTACCATCTTTGACCATACAACCCCTGTCTGGTCCTATCGTCATCTCTGGTTGGTCGCTGCAGACCGCCGATCTCACTCCCCTATCACCCCCTCCCATTGGTTAATGGTTCGTCTTCACCCTGCGTTACGCACACGAACATGAATCTGCCGCGCCATTAACTTAACTAGGCGTGGCCAAAGAATTAGCCAATTTGTCAGGTCTATGCCTGATGGGAGTCGATTATGAAAACACGTCATTTCTTTAGCAGCCTATTTGCCGCCTTTGCTGCACTGACTTTAGTTAACATCGCCAGCGCCGCCAGCCTCACCCTACCCGATGAACTTCAGGTACAAGGCAGCGAAGTGCAAGTGGGTCATGAGCAGATCGTGCTCAGCCTGGATGCGGGTAAACAACTGGTCGAGCTGGTATATCGCGATATCTTTGCCGATAACGCCGATGATTCAGGCGCCTGGGTGACCTCAGAGCCCCTCTATCTTGCCTTAGATGTCAAAGGCGACGATGCCTACCGTCTGGTGCTTCCCGAGATAGTGACTCAGCAGGACGCCCGGGCCTTTATCAGTGCGCCTAAGGCTCGCCTGGTGTCACAAACTGGCCAGCAGCAGGAATTAACCCTGATGAATCATCAACAACTGATGGAAAAGATCTGGTTAGCACAATAAGAATGCCTGAGGCGAAGGGCCTTGACTTGCTGGAAATGTGAGTTTTATCAAGGCCCAATCTTTATATCGTGATAGACTTGGATCATCTCATTATAGGGTTACACCATGCGTCGTACGCTTAGACACCACACATTAGTCATCTTTACACTGCTCGCTCTGCTGGGCCAGGTGTTGATGGCTAATGGCATGGCAATGGTCTCTTATGCGCAGGCGGATGAGCAGCCCATGATGCAGATGAATAATGGCGACGACTGTCATGATGACGACGCTATGATGCAATCTCACTGCTGCGATGATGAGCAAAATGTGCTTCCCGCTGCTCAGCATTGCTGTGAAGGCAAAGGATTTTGCAAGGGAGATTGTAACCACTGCGTGGTGATCTCTGTGACAGGCACGCTGTTTACCGTTACGCCCTGGCCTGGCGTAGCCGGTTCCGAGTCTATCCTGGCCACTCAAATGCCTCATTTCCACTCTATCTCTTTAGGCTCAGCCTTCCGGCCGCCGATCGCCTGATCCCTTGTGGCGCCCGGCTACGGCTGCCCGAGCTTAAATCGATAACCCTTTTGTTTTATAAAGCGTTTTGCTAGGTGTATTGGCGTAATAAATCCCTCTGCCTTGGAGTCTTTCCATCTGCCGGGTACGCCTCAATATTTACTTCACTGATGTTTAACGAAAAATGAATTATATTAGCCGCATATTAATTAGCTTAATTTAACTGTTTTAGGCTTAAGTCGCGTAAGCGTTGCGCGTGTTATGCGGTCATCCTTTGATGGAGTCCATAGATGAAAACCCTGATCAGTCTGATTTTAACTGCGTTTATCTTTGTGAGTACGGCCCCAATGGCCTTCGCCGAGCAGCATCACGCTGCGGCGGCCGAACAAGGTTATGACTGCCCCATGCATCCCGAAGTGAAAGGCGCCAAGGGCGATACCTGTCCTAAGTGCGGCATGAACCTTGAGCCAGCGGCGCACCACGCCATGGCCAAACACCATGGCAAGGACTGCGACAAGTGTCCTCACCATCAGCATGCCAAGGCCGATAAGGCAGGCGGTTATGAGTGTCCTATGCACCCTGAGGTAAAAGGTGCCAAGGGCGATACCTGCCCTAAGTGTGGCATGAACCTGGAGCAGGCCAAGTCGGCTAAGGCAGGCAAGTCGTGCGACAACTGTCCTAAACATCAGCATCAGATGGCCAAGCAAGGCTATCACTGCCCCATGCATCCCGAAGTGAAGGGGGGGAAAGGGGATTCATGTCCTAAGTGTGGCATGTTCCTCGAGCCTGTGGCGAGCGCCGAAAGCGGCCACAAGCATCACTAGTACATGAGTGGAGATGAGGCATTATGAGTCAGGTAAATTCGAAAAACAGAGGCCAAAAGCTCGCTTATCTTTTGAGTCTATTTATGGTGGCGACCCCGCAGTTGGGTCATACCCAGGCGCTTGAGGCCAAGGCAAGCCAGGGCCATGAAGCCCATGTGCATCAGGCCGGGGAGAAGACCTATGCCTGCCCAATGCACCCTGAGGAGACCAGCCATGAGCCGGGCAGTCGTTGCCCCAAGTGCAACATGTTCCTGGTCGAGCAGGAAACCGATGCAAGCGAGACAAGTTTAACGGCAGGCCATGAGGTGACCTACGTCTGCCCCATGCACCCTGAGGTGACCAGCCATGAGCCCGGCAGCCGTTGCCCTAAGTGCAACATGTTCCTGGTGGCCGAAGAGGAAGAGGAGTCGACCAGTACTAAGGTTGAGCCCGAGATGGATCACAGCCAACACGATCCCCTGGCCCAGGCCAAGCCCGCGCCGCTCAACGGCGAGCCGTCGATCAAATATGTCTGCCCCATGCACGCCCATATTGTCAGCGATGTGCCCGGTACCTGTCCTATCTGCGGCATGAACCTGGAAAAGGTGGAGATGTCGGCAGATACCCAACAGATAGAGATAGATGTCTCCGGCAGCATGCAGCAAGCCCTGGCACTTAAGGTCGCCAAGGCGGAGAAAGATACCCTATGGAAGTTTGTCCAGACCGTAGGCCAGATAGGTTATGACGAGAGTCAGATCAACCATGTGCACGCCAGGGTCAACGGCTGGATAGAGAAGCTGGCCATCACCTCAGTGGGTGACAAGATCTCCAAGGGGCAGCTCTTGTATGAGATCTACTCGCCGGATCTGATCAACGCCCAGGACGATTACCTGCTGGCGCTGAGCAGCCTGCAGAGCTCTAAGGATAGCCGCAACTACCAGGATCTGGTGCGCAAGGCGGGACTGCGCCTCGAGCTGCTGGGGATGAATCAGGCCCAGATCAAACAGCTGGCCAAGAGCAAGCAGACCCAGTACCGGGTGCCTTTCTATGCCAAGGCCGATGGTATCGTTAAGGCGCTGTCGGTGCGTGACGGCATGTATATTCAACCCGCCACAGAGGTGATGTCTGTGGTGGATCTCTCTAAGGTGTGGGTGATCGCCGACGTGTTCGAGAATGAACAGAGCTGGCTGGCGATAGGCCAACCCACAGAAGTTTCAGTGCCCGCCATGGACCTTAAGGGGATCGAGGGTAAGATCGATTACATCTATCCCGAGCTGGATCCCGTGACCCGTAGCCTGAGGGTGCGTATCGTGCTGGCCAACAATGAGGTGGCACTGCGCCCCAATACCCTGGCCAAGATAGAGATCTACGGCGGCCCGAATGAGGATGTGCTGGTGATCCCGCAGGAAGCCCTGATCCAGACGGGTAAAGAGAACCGTGTCATCGTCAAGCAGGGTGACGGCAGCTTCCTGGCCCGCAAGGTCACCGTCGGCATGATGTCTCAGGGCAAGGCGGAGATCTTAAGCGGCATCGAGGAAGGCGAACAGGTGGTGACCTCGGGTCAGTTCCTACTCGATTCAGAGGCGAGCCTGAAGGGCAGCCTGATGCGTCTTAGCAGCGGTCATCAGCACTAGGGGGCGCTATGTTAAAGAAAATTATCGAGGCCTCCATCGCCCAGCGATTGATGGTGTTGATCATCGCACTGATGATCACCGTCTGGGGCGTGCAGGAGCTGAGAAAGACGCCTTTGGATGCGCTGCCGGATCTGTCGGACGTGCAGGTGATCATCAAGACGCCTTATCCAGGTCAGGCGCCTAAGCTGGTGGAAGAGCAGGTGACCTACCCTCTGTCGACCGCCATGTTGGCGGTACCCGGTGCCAAGACAGTGCGGGGTTACTCCTTCTTCGGTGACTCCTATGTCTATGTGATCTTCGAAGATGGCACAGATATCTACTGGGCGCGGTCACGGGTGCTGGAATACCTGAGCCAGGTTAGCAGCCGCTTGCCCCAAGGGCTTCAGCCATCGCTGGGGCCAGACGCATCGGGTGTCGGCTGGATCTATGAATATGCCTTGGTGGATCGCTCGGGTAACCTGGATCTCTCACAGCTCAAGAGCCTGCAGGACTGGTATCTCAAGCTAGAGCTACAGAGCGTGGCCGGGGTATCCGAGGTGGCGACCGTCGGCGGCATGGAGCAGACCTATCAGATAGTGATCGAGCCCGACAAGCTGGCTATCTATAAGCTGGATATCGCTGCGGTGAAGAACGCCATCAACAAGTCCAATACCGAGGCGGGCGGCTCAGTGATCGAGATGGCCGAGGCCGAATATATGGTGCGCGCCAAGGGCTATCGTCAGACGCTGGATGACTTCAGGGAGATCCCTCTGGGGGTCACCAGTCCTTCTGGCACCGCGCTGCTACTCAAAGATGTGGCGACCGTGCGCAAGGGGCCTGCCTCACGGCGCGGTATTGCCGAGCTCGATGGTGAAGGCGAGGTGGTCGGCGGCATTATCGTGATGCGCTATGGTGAAAACGCCCTGGCCACCATAGACGCGGTCAAGGCTAAGCTGGAGCAGCTCAAGGCGGGTCTGCCACAAGGGGTGGAGATCATCCCCACCTATGACAGATCTGAGCTGATCAACAAGTCGGTGGACAACCTGTTCCACAAGGTGATCGAAGAGATGCTGGTGGTGGGCCTGGTGTGTCTGCTGTTCCTGCTGCATGCCCGCTCGACCCTGGTTGCGGTGATCACCCTTCCGCTGTCGATTCTGATCGCCTTCATCGTGATGAATAAGATGGGGGTGAACGCCAACATCATGAGCTTGGGCGGTATCGCCATCGCCATCGGCGCCGTGGTGGATGGTGCCATCGTGATGATCGAGAACATGCACAAGCATCTGGAGCACTTTAAGGATGAGTACCGCAGGGATCCGGACAACAAGGAGCACTGGCATATCGTCGCCAAGGCCTCCATCGAGGTGGGCCCGGCGCTGTTCTTCTCGCTGTTGATCATCACCCTGAGCTTCGTACCCGTGTTTGCCTTGGAGGCTCAGGAGGGACGTTTGTTTAGCCCGCTGGCCTACACCAAGACCTTTGCCATGGCCGCGGCGGCGATTCTGTCGATCACCTTAGTGCCTATCCTGATGGGCTACTTTATTCGCGGCAAGATCCCCAAGGAGACCAGCAATCCCATCAGCCGGGTGTTGATTGCCCTCTATAAGCCGGCGCTCAATATGGTGCTGCGCTTCCCCAAGATCACCCTGATGCTGGCGGTGATCGCCCTGGGCAGCGCCTGGTATCCTGTGACCAAGATGGGCAGCGAGTTCATGCCCGAGCTGGAGGAGGGGGATCTGCTCTACATGCCGACGGCCCTGCCTGGCATTAGCGCCAGTAAGGCAGCCGAGGTGCTGCAACAGACAGACAGGCTGATCAAGACGGTGCCCGAGGTGAAGCGGGTCTTCGGTAAGGTGGGACGCGCCGAGACGGCGACCGACCCCGCGCCGCTCACCATGCTGGAGACTACCATCATGCTCAAGCCCAGAGAGGAGTGGCGTGAAGGTGTGGATCTCCAAGGGGTGATCGATCAGCTACAGAAGACGGTCAAGGTGCCTGGCTTGACGAACGCCTGGGTGCAGCCGATCAAGACGCGTATCGACATGCTCTCTACCGGTATCAAGACCCCTGTGGGGATCAAGATCACCGGCGCCGACGTCAACGAGCTGCAGAAAGTGGGGGCCGATATCGAGGCGATCCTCAGCCAGCTACCCAACACCAAGTCGGCCTACGCCGAGCGGGTGGGCGGTGGCCGTTACGTGGATATAACGCCTAAGCTGGATGTGGCCTCACGCTACGGCATGACGCTGACCGACATTCAGGATGTGGTGCGTTACGCCATCGGCGGCATGGATATCGGCGAGTCGATTCAGGGGGCCGAGCGTTACCCGATCAACCTGCGTTATCCGCGGGCGCTGAGGGACAATATCGAGAAGCTCAGGGAGCTGCCGGTGATCACTAAGTCAGGTCACTATCTGCCGCTGCGCAACCTGGCCGATATCGAGATCACCGACGGCGCGCCTATGCTCAAGAGTGAGAACGGCCGCCTGATCTCCTGGGTGTTTGTGGATATTCAAAACACCTCGATCGGTGAGTATATCGATGAGGCTAAGTCGGCGCTGGATCAGCAGCTCAAGGTGCCACCGAGATATAGCTACAGTTTCGCCGGCCAGTATGAGTATATGCAGCGGGTCGATGCCAAGCTGAAGAAGGTGATCCCTATGGCACTTGGGGTGATCTTCATCCTGCTGATGATGACCTTCGGCTCGCCGCTTCAGGCCTCTATCATCATGTTGAGTCTGCCTTTCGCCTTGGTGGGCAGCACCTGGTTGCTGTTCGCGCTGGACTTCAACATGTCGGTGGCGGTGGCGGTGGGGATGATCGCGCTGGCCGGGGTGGCGGCGGAGTTTGGGGTGGTGATGCTGGTCTATCTCAATAATGCCATCAAGCACCGTAAAGACACCGGCGGCTACGAGTATGTGGCGGATCTCAAGGAGGCCCTGATAGAAGGCGCCGTGATGCGTATTCGTCCCAAGGCGATGACGGTAGCGACCATCTTCTTCGGCCTCTTGCCCATCATGTGGGGTGCAGGCTCGGGTAATGATGTGATGCAAAAAATTGCCGCGCCTATGGTGGGCGGCATGATCACAGCGCCGCTGCTGTCGCTGTTTGTGCTGCCGGCCCTCTATTTGCTGATCTATGGACGTCGCCTCAAGCACTCTGCCGAGGCTTGATTCGGATATTGATTAGTTTAGGTACAAAAAAAAGCACTGCAATCGCAGTGCTTTTTTTCTATCTGGTAACCGTTATTTCTGACAACGGCCGATGTTGGAGCCGGTTGAGCGTACTTTCTTACACTGCTGGCTAGCCTTGGTGCTGCCGTTGTCGGCAGTGGTTTCTGTATCAGACTCTTGGGTTGACGCACAACCGCTAAGGCCTATAACGAGAGTCGTCGCCATGATAGGCATCCATTTTTTAAGCATGGTTTACATCCCTGATTAGTAGTTAACAACATTGCCAAAATAAATTCGCAATGTTACGAACCTAACCAAAACAAAGGGTTAAAACAATGCTTGATCCCTATCCCGACTCAAGATTAGCGCTTTACTACTAGAGATTTAGGTCATGTTGAGTCTTATGACTGACAGTGTGCCGCCTTGAGGGTCGTTGATCACAGAGAAGCGTCCCACCTCGGGGATATCCGTCGGCGGCACACACACCTGACCGCCTATCTCTGTAGCCTTGGCGACCGTGGCATCGCAGTTATCTACCATGATGTAGGGCATCCAGTGTGGTGGCATATCGCCCCACTCCTCGGTCATGGCCATCATGCCACCGACGGCGCGCTCCCCCTGGAGCCATTCATAATAAGTGAAGTCTTCCATCTGCGACTCACGCACCTGCCAGCCCATAACTTTAGTGTAGAAGGCCTGGGCCTTGGCGGTATCGCGACAGCAGAGTTCGGCCCAGCAGAGGGTGTTAGCCTCGCCCATGCGCATAGAGCCGATATGGGCGCCGGCCTGCCAGAGGGAGAAGCTGGCGCCTTCGGGATCCAGGCATTGGGCCATCTTGCCCGCATCGCCCACGCTGTGAGGGCCTAGGATCACCTGGCCACCGTTAGCTATAACAGCCTCCAGGCTGGCCTCGAGATCATCGACGGCGAAGTAGATGCTCCAGTGGGTCGGCACCTTGTCGTCGATCATATTTTGCGGCAGCTGATACATGGCCCCTATGTCGTCATCTTCGATGGCAAACATGGTGTAGACACCATCGGGGATCGGCATATCCTTGAGCTGCCAGTCAAACAGCGCGCTGTAGAAATGTTTACCCGAGGCGGCCTCGTGACTGGCCAGTTCGATCCAACAGGGGTCGCCATGTTGATAGCTAGTAATCTTCATCTTTGAGTCCTTTGTTAAGGAAGGTGCGACGACTTGTTCGCACCTTCCCTAATGAAAAATCTGTCGTGATATCAATTTAGTTAAGCCTGTTTTGCCATTTATGTCTATGCTGTGGGGAGAGTTATTGCGAAGAGAGAGTTATTCAGAAGAGGGAGTTTCGATGAGCCTGACGTCCACCCAGATAGATCTTGTACAAACCTCATTTAAACAGGTCGAGCCGATCAGCGAGCAGGCGGCGGCAGTTTTTTACGATGCCCTGTTTCAGATAGACCCCAATCTGCGGCCACTGTTCAAGCAGGATATTCGGTCTCAGGGACGTAAGTTGATGGCCATGTTGAAGGCGGCGGTAGAGGGACTGACAGATCTCGACGCCTTGGTGCCTCAGCTGCATGAGCTGGCGCGAAGGCACCAAGCCTATGGCGTCAGGCAATCCCACTTTACCCCTGTGGGTAACGCCCTGCTTTATACCCTGAAGACAGGCCTGGGAGAGGCTTACACCCGCGAGGTGCGCGAGGCCTGGGTGGCGGTGATCCATCTGGTGGCCGATACCATGAAGCCGCTGCTGGACAGGTAATTTGTGACTTTAATAAAGAAAAAGGCGCCCATCGAGCGCCTTTTTCTGCTTAAGAGATAACCCCTTAGGCTAGCCGTACATGGGTAGCAGGTCTGCCATGGCAAGCAGGTGGCAGGCCGCGGTCAACAGGCCGTAGAAGATCACTATGGCGATCACCACAGTGCCGCCTGGCACCCTGAAACTCTGGCTGTCTGGGAACATCTGTCTGGCGCGATAGGCCATCAGGGCCGGCACTATGGCAGCCCATACGGTGGCGGCCAGGGCGGCAAAGCCAATGGCGATCAAAAAGCCGTTGGGGAACAGCAGACCTAACACAGTTGGTGGCAGGAAGGTCACTGCCGCCGTCTTGAGGCGTCCGGTGCGCGACTCATCGAAGCCAAACAGGTCGGCGAGATAGTCGAACAGCCCCAGGGTCACCCCGAGGAAGGAGGAGGCGACCGCCAGGTTGGCAAACAGGGTCAGCATTGTGGTCAGCCAGTCGCTGGCCATCACATCCGAGAGCGCCGCAACCAGCACGCCCATGTTACCGCCCTGGGCAATCACCTCGACGAAGCCGCTGCGAGTGATGTTCCCCATGGTAGCGACCAGCCAGCACAGGTAGATCACGAAGGCGATGAGGGTACCTAAGGTGATCGCCTTGACGATAGTGCCTGGGTCCTTGCCATAGTATTTTACCAGGCTGGGGACGTTGCCGTGATAGCCGAAACTCACCAGACCGAAGGGGATGGCGGCCAGCATATAGGGCAGATAATTGGCCTCACCATCGGGCACGAACAGCTTGGCGGGTTCCACCTCGATAAGCAGATTCCCTATGGCGAGGAAGAAGGTGATGATCATCCCGCCCAGCATGATGGTGGTGATGCGATCCACCGCCTTGGTGCTGATAAAGACGATAATCGCCAGGCCAACCGCAAACACCAGGCCGGCGAAACTCTGGGGCAGCTCTACCCCTAAGCTACTTAGGCTGTGGTTGACGATAGAGCCGCCGCCACTGATATAGGCATAGGCCAGAATATAGAGCACGAAGGCGATAGAGAGGCCGTTGACGATACGCCAGAAGTTACCCAGGGTATCCCGGGTGAGGGTATCGAAGCTGGCACCCGGCTCATAGTGCAGGTTGGTCTCCAGTAGCAGCAGGCCAGAGACCAGCATGCAGAACCAGACGCCCAGCATCATGAGTACAGAGTAGCTAAACCACATGCCGGCGCCGACCACAGGCAGGGAGAACATCCCTGCGCCCACGGCCGTACCTGCGATGATCATGGCGCCGCCCAGCAGCGACTTACCCGAGGCCTTGTGCTTGGCCGCATTCATATGATTGGCCATTAGGCTTGATGCTCCGCAGCGACGCTGTCGACTATGGTCTGTCTAACCGAGCTCCTTAGCAGGCTGTTGGCCCGGGTGCGGATACGCTGAACATCTTCACTGTGGCTGTCATCGGCCAGGTAACCCAGCTCCTTGAGCTTGACGCTCAGGGTGCCGTAGAGTTTCTTGTCATAGAACTCTGGTGCAGTGATGCCATGGAGCGCGCCCAGACGCTGGGCCAGCTGGTGGCTGTCGCTCTCGAGCTCTGAGCGCTCAATCTTAGGCGAGGCCGCCAGCAGGTTGAAGATGATGGCGTAGCGCTGCATGGTTTCGCTGATCGTGCCGGCCAGCAGTAACAGCTGATTGAGGCCATCTGGCTTGACGCTGAAATGCTTGTCTTCGTCGATTAAGCCTTCGGCCAGTAGCTGATCCAGCAGCTGATTTACATAGGTCTCGAGGTTATCGATCCCCATGAACAGCTCGGCCTGCAGCAGCGGGTAGAAATCTTTCACCGTGGCGATGATCTCGTCGCGGCTACATTCATCCTGGCGGGTCAGGCAGCTGGCGATCAAGGATGGGATCACCAACAGGTGGATGATGTTATTGCGATAGTAGGTCATGGCAATCGCCAGGCTCTCATCGATGGAGATGATGTCACCCAGGGGGTCGCTGTCCAGCTTGAGCTTCTTCAGCTCCAGCCCCTGGGCGATCAGCTTGGCACCGTCGCCTTCGACCACTGAGGTGTAACCCGTGTAAGGTACGCTCTTGAGTAGCGACAGGTAGAGATCCAGCTGCTTCTCAAGCTGACTGCGCTGCAGGGCATTCTGCTCAGAGGCCAGCAATACCAAACTGGTCAGGGTAATAGAGCTGACGGCGGCGGCATCGTTGATGCGGGTCATGACGCGGTTAGCCAGGGTGTTGACCACTGGGGTCAGCCAGCTCGGCTTCTGCTCGGGATCCTGGGCCAGCTCTTCGCGCCACTCGGGCACCTGCTCGTTGAGGTAGCTATGCAGGGTAATAGGCTCACCGAAGTTAACATAGCCCTGGCCGAAGTTGCCCAGCTTACGTATGGCACCAAACACCTGCCACACAGATTCTTTCTGCTTCTTCTTACCGCTCAGCTCTTTGTGATAGGTCGCTACCTCCATCACATGGTCGTAGCCCAGATAGACAGGGACCAGGGTGACGGGACGCTCGACACCGCGCAGCACGCTGTTCAGCGTCATGGCGATCATGCCCGTCTTAGGCGCCAGCAGGCGACCGGTACGTGAGCGACCACCTTCGGTGAAGTACTCCACCGAATAGCCCTTGGCAAACAGCTGATCCAGGTACTCACGGAATACCGCGGTATAAAGCTTATTGCCGCGGAAACTGCGACGAATAAAGAAGGCGCCACCGCGGCGGAACATGGGGCCGGCGGGCCAGAAGTTGAGGTTAATACCGGCGGCGATATGGGGCGGTACCATGCCTTGGTAATAGAGGATATATGAGAGCAGCAGGTAGTCCATGTGGCTACGATGACAAGGCACGTAGACGATCTCGTGGCCGTCGTGGTGCAGCTGACGGATCTGCTCGGCGCCCTTGATGTTGATCCCCTTGTAGAGCTTGTTCCACAGCCAAGTGAGGAAACGCTCGGCGATACGCACCAGGCTGTCTGAGTAGTCGGCGGCGATCTCGTCTAAGTATTCCATGGCGGTCTCGCGGGCCTTGGCCTCGGAGATCTTCTTGCTCTGAGCCTCTTCCAGAATCGCCTTCTTCATCGACTCAGATTTCAGCAGCGCGTGGAACAGGTTCTGGCGGTTAGGCAGTACTGGGCCTGTCATCACCTTACGTTGACGGCTGAAGTGCACCCTGGCCACGCGCGCCAGCTTCTGGGCGATGCGCTTGTCGGTGCCGTGCTCGTCGGCCATGTAGCGCAGTGACATGGCATTGGAAAATTGCACAAAGTTGTGGCGGCCGAGGAAGATGATCATCAGGCACTTACGTAGCCAGGTGGGGCTCTCACGCTCCAGCACCGCGGCCTTCATGCTGTCATCTTCCTTGCCTGGGGTGCGACCCCAGTAGAGGCTGACGGGTACCAGCTGAATATCCAGCTCAGGATGTTTCTTGTGGGCACTCAGCAGGCGCGAGAAGCTTTCGAGGTAAAACTCGTTGCCTTCGCGTTCGCCTAATAGCGGCTTGGCTCCTTCGACACAGACGACTCGCGGTGCCTGTTCACCCTCGACATCCAGCGGCTGATAGGGGCTGGGCAGGCCGAGTCGGTCGGTTACCTCGCTCAGTGCGGCGATGTCACTGATCGATTCTGTCTTCATCACATAGACCAGGGGTCTGTCTGAATCCAGGTTGAGATCGGCAAAGGGATCCTGAGGCACTACTATGGTGTGCACGAGTTTCTTCTGGATCCAACGTAAGGATTTAAACCAAAGAGAGTCTTGTTTGGACATTATTCTTTATGCATAGGAGTCATGTTTAATAACGGCATAGAATACCAGAAAATGGTTAGGGGTTCCTAATTTGTCTCGTCGTCCGTTAGCCGAGATCACAGCCGCTCAGGCTCGAGTTTTATCTCCCATCGGCCTTAGGTGTGCGCCAACCCCAGTGGCTGAGAGGCTTGGCCGTATCTCTGTCATTCATTCGAATTTCTCCGATTGCTAAACCTTTCAATTAAATCGAACTTATTTTCGCATTTAATGCGCTTATCTTTCGGTTAAATGGTGGATAAACTGGCCTCAATTGGTTGTAACAGAGATTTGAATTGGAGCAGATTATGGCAAAAGTACTGGTATTGAAATCAAGCATCTTAGGGGACTATTCACAATCGGCTAAGCTGATCGACCACCTGCAGCAACACTGGCAGGGTCAGGGCGCCGAGGTAACAGTCAGGGATCTGGCGGCGCAGCCACTGCCTGTACTCGATGGCGAGATCGCCATGGGGCTACGTGGTGGTGACGAGCTGAGCCCGCGTCAACAAGAGGTGTTGGCGCTGTCAGACGAGTTGGTGGCCGAGTTGAAGGCACACGACACCCTGGTGATCGCCGCCCCTATGTATAACTTCAGCATTCCGACCCAGCTGAAAAACTGGATCGATCTGGTGGCCCGTGCCGGCGTAACCTTCACCTACACAGAGACAGGCCCTAAAGGCTTGGTAGAAGGTAAGCGTGCGGTCTTGGTAACCACTCGCGGCGGCGTACACAAGAATGGTGCGAGCGACCACGTGGTGCCTTACCTCAAGACAGTGCTTGGCTTTATTGGTATCGACGAGGTGGAAACTGTTTACGGCGAAGCCCTCAACATGGGTCCAGAAGCGAATGAGCAGGGGATCAGCCAAGCCAAGCAGAGCATAGAGCAGCTGGTAGCTTAAGTTTTCGGGCGCTAATAGCCCATGGTTTTCATCGTCAACCACATTTAACCCATCTCTAGGTTAGGGCGCTCAGTTTGAGCGCCTTTTTTTATTTAGCGAACGACTATTGCGCTAGTTCACACAGGGTGCACTCGTCACTCTGCTGGCTGGTTTCCACATAGCGCACCCTGTGGCGCCCGTGGGTGCGATTGGCGCTGAACTGGTATCTGGGCCTGGGCGTTTCTGGAGCCGAGTGTTTGGCCTGAGGCGCAGCCTGCTCGGCTTCCTGCCCTAATTGGCTGTTAGCCATTGGCGACGCTTTGTGGCTGATAGCAGAGCAGATCTTTGAGGGCGCCACCGTTGATGGCACAGCTAAAGCCGTTGGCCCTTAAGATGTCGCAACCCTTCTGGGCACGGATCCCCGCGCCGCAGTAGAGTACGAAGGGGGTCTGCTTATCGCTGTGCTGGGTTAGCCACTGGGCCAGTTGATCCAGGGGGACATTGAGTGCATTTGGCAGGTGGCCGCCGGCATATTCCTGGGGAGAGCGTACATCGATAACCTGTACGCCTTGTTCGATCAGTTGCCAGCATTGCTCGGCGGGATGGCTGCCAGATAGCTTGGCTAAGAGAGATTGAAACATGGTTTGCCCCTACAATTAGAATCGAGTCTATAAGATTTACTTCAATAAGATTATTCTAATTGATGGCCGAGTGCAAGTTAAGCGCAAGCCAATTGCCAGATAAGGGCAAGCCAAGGGACTGCTATGTGCAAACCAGCGTTATGTCAGAGCCGCTTGGTCATGAAGACGCTGTTGGGATCATCCTGGTAACGGCCGAAGGGGGCGCACTCGACGAAACCAAATTTCTGGTACAGGCGTCTGGCCGGGAGGAAGAAGCCCATGCTGCCGGTTTCCAGGCTGAGGCGCGTCATCCCATTTTGGGCGGCATCTGCCTGAAGATGGTGCAAGATCCGCTCGCCTATGCCACGTTGGCGATAGTAGTTGGCGACCCGCATCGACTTGAGTTCGCCATGCTCTGGCGAGAGGCGCTTGATGGCGCCGCAGCCGCAGAGTCGGTCGGCCTCCCATAGGGTCCAAAATCTAATATCGTCTTGTTTTAATTCGCTTAAATCTAACGCGTGCACACTCTCTGGCGGCGAGGTGGCATACATATCTTCCAGGTGTTGTTCTAGCATCTTGACGACGCTGGCGTGGCTGACGACTCCGAGCACAAATTGCATCTTAAGCTCCATCTTGTAATTAGGGACCCTAAGCCTCAGCAAAGCCTGTGCCAGCCGCCGACGACCGCGATGAGTCTTATGACTCGATCGCGATCATCCGTGGTGGTTGTTTCGATGTTAGTCTTGCCAGCGCTTGAAGATCAGCGAGGTGTTGATACCGCCGAAAGCGAAGTTGTTGCTCATCACATAGTCGGTAGTGAGTTTGCGAACCTCATCCTTGATGTAGTCCAGTTGACCACAGGCGGGATCGATATGCTTGAGGTTGAGGGTGGGGGCAAACCAGCCGGCATTCATCATCTCGACACTGAGCCAGGCCTCCAGTGCGCCGCACGCGCCTAAGGTATGGCCCGTGTAGCTCTTGAGGGAGGAGATGGGCATGCGCTCGCCAAATACCGCCTGGGTGGCCTGTGTTTCGGCGATATCGCCGCGATCCGTGGCTGTGCCATGGGCATTGACATAGCCTATCTTGTCGGCGTCCAGGTCGGCATCTTTCAGGGCCAGGCGAATCGCCACCTCCATGGTCTCGGCGTTAGGCTGAGTCACATGCAGGCCATCAGAGTTGGTGCCGAAACCCACTAACTCGGCGTAGATCTTAGCGCCGCGGGCCTTGGCGTGTTCCAGCTCTTCCAGTACCAGGGTGCAGGCGCCTTCGCCGATCACCAGGCCGTCTCTGTCACGATCGAAGGGGCTTGGTGTCTCGCTTGGCGTATCATTCTTGGTGCTGGTAGCAAACAGGGTATCGAATACCACGGCCTCGGTGGGGCAGAGCTCCTCGGCGCCGCCGGCCAACATGAGATCCTGCTGACCATATTTGATCGCCTCATAGGCGTAGCCAATACCCTGGCTGCCCGAGGTACAGGCGCTGCTGGTGGTGTGCACCCGGCCCTTGAGGCCGAAGAAGACACCGACATTGACCGCAGTGGTATGGGCCATCATGCGGATATAGCTGGTGGCCGTGACCCCAGACATGTCGCCCTCTTTGAGCATGTCGCCGAAGGCGATGATGGGATCCGTACTGCCGGTGGAGGAGCCGTAGGCGATGCCCATGGCACCTGAGGTCACTATGGGATCGTCCAGTAGGCCGGCATCCATCAGCGCCTTCTCGCTGGCCCAGGCCGCCATGACAGAGACGCGCCCCATGGAGCGGATCTTCTTGCGCGAATAGTGCGCCGGTTTCTCAAAGTCTGTTACCGGCGCGGCCAGACGTGTGTTGAGTCCGTCGAACCTGTCCCACTCGTCAATGCGCTGCACACAGTTTTGCATTGTCTGTAGGCGCTGGGCGATGCTGGGCCAGTCGTGGCCCAGGGCGGTGACGCCTCCGGCACCGGTGATCACTACGCGTCGAGTCTTGTTATTCATCAGATCATGCCACCATTTACCGAGATCACCTGGCGGGTGATGTAGGCCGCGTCATCAGACATGAGGAAGTTGGCCAGGCCGGCGATCTCCGAGGCCTTGCCCATGCGGCGCATAGGTACCAGCTCCTTGACCATCTCCTGGGGGAACGACTCCACCATGTCAGTCTCTATCAGCCCGGGGGCGATGCAGTTGACAGTGATCTTACGCTTGGCCAGCTCCAGGCTCAGTGCCTTGGTGGCGCCTATGATGCCAGCCTTGGAGGCGCTGTAGTTGACCTGGCCACGGTTACCCGCGATGCCTGAGACAGACGCCATGGTGATGATGCGACCACCCTGGCGAGACTGGATCATCGGCATGGTGCAGGGGTGGATTACGTTGTAGAAGCCATCCAGGTTGGTGTGGATCACCCCATCCCACTCTTCGTCACTCATGGCTGGAAAGGCGGTGTCCCGGGTGATCCCAGCGTTGAGCACCACGCCATAGTAGGCGCCGTGCTGGTAGATATCGGCCTCTATGGCCGCCTTGACGCCGGCGCGGTCGGCCACGTCGAACTGGAGGCGGCTCACCTTGGCCCCCAATGCCTCGAGCTCTGTCTGGGTTGCATCGGCCGCCGCCTGATTGCTGTGGAAATGCAGGGCGATATCATAGCCTGTCTCGGCCAGCTTAAGGGCGATGGCCTTGCCGATGCCGCGACTGGCACCTGTGATCAATACACGTTTATTCATCTTGCTTTCTCTTCTTCTGTACCCGCCTGGCTCTCTAGGATATAGGCCTGGGTGTCTTGAGGCTGGAATACATTGACATTAGCCTCTGCCACAAGTTGATTGTTGTGGAATATTTTACAATCAAACACCGCCAGACCGTTATCTTCCTGATAGAGGCGGCTGACTCGTGTCTGATAACGCTCGCCGAGTCGGTAGGCGGGGATTGCGAATGTTAATTTGCGCGTGCCGAGCAGGAAGCCGACACGAATAGGCTCGCCTCGGGCGCTGGCCTCCAGGCCTGCGAGGGCGGCGATGCTCTGGGCCATATACTCTATGCCCACATAGTTAGGCACTGACTGGCTGGCAGCATCGAAGTAGGCGCTGTTTGAGCTTATGCTCACCTCGGTAAGCAGGGTGTCTGGCGCCTGCTCGAGCAGCTTGTCGATCAAGATCATAGGTGCGCGGTGGGGCAGCACCTGTTCAAGCGGTATCTCGGTAAGCGCTGTGTTTTGCTGTGACATAGCTTGTGACTCAGATATGGCTTGTGGCTCAGACATAGCTTGTGGCTTAGACATAGCATGTGAATCTGGCTGTAAATCTTGCGTTGACATTATTGCTTGGCTCCCCGGCAGAAGATGACGCTGGCATTGCTGCCGCCAAAGGCAAAGGAGTTGCTCATGACATATTCGAGCCTGGCATTCTCAGGCCGAGTGCTGTGCCCCTGTGATACGAAGGGCAGCGTCGGATTGTCATCATCCCACAGGCCGTCTCCCACCTGGGGTGGCAGCCCGTGATCTTTATTTGGACCTGATAGGATCAGCAGACAGAAGGCCGCCTCCAATGCACCGGCGGCGCCCAAGGCATGACCGGTGAGCGGCTTAGTAGAACTCACTGGTGGTAGTTGCTCGCCGAACACCTTTAGCAGGGCCCGACTCTCCATGGCATCATTCTTTATGGTCGCCGTGCCGTGCAGGTTGATGTAGCCCACCTGTGACGGAGCGATGGCTGCATCCTTGAGTGCCATCTCGATGGCGACCACGGCGCCATCGCCCTCTGGATGGGGTGAAGAGATATGGTGGGCGTCGCTGGACTCCCCCACACCCGCGAGCATCAGCTCGGCCTCGCCTAAGGTTAGGGTAAACAGGGCTGCGCCTTCACCGATATTGATGCCGTCGCGGTTACGGCTAAAGGGTTGGCAATGGGCCTTGGAGACAGATTCCAGCGAGTGGAAGCCGTTCAGGGTCAGCTTACACAGGCTGTCGGCGCCGCCGACGATCACCATGTCGCAGACGCCGGCCTGGAGCAGGCGCTTGGCGCTGGCGAATACCTTGGCGCTGGATGAGCAGGCGGTCGATACCGTATAGCAGGGGCCCGTGAGGTCGAAATAGTGCTGCAGAAAGTCACAGCTGTTACCTAGCTCCTGCTTGGAGTAGAGGTAATCGGCGGGCAATACACCATGCTCGGCGCGGTAGGCCAGTGCCTTCTCGCCCCTGGCGATCCCTGAGGTGCTAGTGCCTAGCACTATACCTATGCGATCTGCGCCGTATTGGGTCTTGGCCGCCTCGACCGCCGGGGCGATCTGCTCGGCAGCGCGCTGGAGTAACTGATTGTTACGACAGTCGAATCTTTGTAATTCGGGTGCTATGCTCGGCAACTCTGTGGTGACCATTCCCACCAATACCTGGCTGTCAGGGATCAGGTCGTCACGCCACCTCATGCCCTGAGTATCGCCATCGAGTAGGCGGCGTAAGACGGTCTGGGGATCGTCCCCCAATGGGGTGCATAATCCTAGGTGGGTGATAGCTATCTGTGTCATCGTGTCCGTTCTTTTGGCTATTAGGCTCTGGTTTACTCTAGCGGCTGGATGTTCAGCGTCAGCTGAGCCTGGTGAAAATCTAGCGTCACCTCGGCTGTCCAGGGGCTCGTCCGGCTATAGCGGATATCCATGATTGTCTCGCCATCGCTAGCATATAATCTTCTGCAATAGGCTGCATCACAGGCGTACTCGGCCAGTGTCGCGCCTTGTAAATGGTGATTTACATCCTCTGGCTGCCAGTATATCAATTGCAACAGCCCAAGGAGATACTCGGCCTTAAATTGATCTCCCAATAAGACGCTCTGCTCGCTGATCAGCTGCTGGCCGTCATAGCTGAGGGTAAACAGAGGCTGTCCGAGAGGGGCCAGGCCTACCAGGGTGAGAGACTCAGGGGTCAGATCCAGCTGACTCAGCAGCTGATGCCTGGCCTGCTTCACCTTGAGTTTGACCAGCTGGCTCTGACTGACGGGCGCCGAGTCGGGCAGAGGCGCCAGGCAGTAGTCGACCCCCTGAGCCAGGGCCATACAGGTTTGCCTGTCCAGCTTGTGGGCGCAGGCGCTCAGTAGCAGGGCTGCGCAGATGAGGAGACTCGCCCTTAACGGCATAGCTCGACCACCATGTTGAGACGACGCTCAGATTCCGCCACGAAAGGGTTACTCTCGTCCCAGGCGTAACCCGCCAGGATAGAGCAGATCATCTGCTTAATCTTAGGGTTGGGATCCTGATAGAAGATCACATCCTGAAAGCGGCCATCGTACCAGGCCTGCACATAGGTTCTGAAGGTATCGACGCCGCGCATCAGTGGCTGGGCATACTCTGTCTGCCAGTCGACCGATTCACCATTGAGCTGTTTCACGACACATTTAGCCGCAATAGAGGCTGATTGCATCGCGATAGTGACGCCAGAGGAGAACACGGGATCGAGAAACTCACCGGCGTTGCCCAGCAGGGCAAATTTATCGCTAGCCAGGGTGCTGACGTTGGCCGAGTAACCAGCCAGCTTGGCGGGCTTGCGTATTATCTCAGCGCGGCTGAGTAGCTGCTTGAGGCGCGGCTCTTCTCGCACCAGGCGTATCAGTGTGGCCTCGAGATTTGTGGCCTCTAAATCGGCATCTTGGCCCAGCAGGTGAGGCTCACCCACCACGCCTAGCGAGCAGCGGCCGTTGCTGAAGGGGATCAGCCAATACCAGATGTCACGATTATCTGGGTGGACGCTGATCAATATCTTGTTGCGATCGAAGTGATAGTCACCCATATCGACGCTGTCGATATTGTCTTGGATATGGGTAAATATCGCCGTGCGGCTGGGTAGGTTGGAGGGACGCTCCAGGTCCAGCAACCTAGGCAGCACACGACCGAAACCGCTGGCATCCAGCAGGTAGTCGGCGCTCAGCTCATAGCTCGCTCCCTGCTCGTCGCTGATGGTGAGCCTAGGGTTATGGCTAAGATCGACCGCATCGACGCGCTGGCCATAGCGGATCTCGACCCCTTGGCTGGCGGCGGTGTCGGCGAGTAGCTTATCGAAGTCGCCACGCTCGACCTGAAAGGTGGTGCCCGGCCCCGGGGTGAACTTGTCGGTAAAGTCGAAGTAGGTCGAGCGGCCATTGGCGTTGAAGGCCGCACCGTTCTTGAATTGATACCCCGCCTGATTGACTGCATCGAGCATATTCGCCTCGGCAATCACCTGCATGCAGCAGGGCAGCAGGCTCTCGCCGATGGAGAAGCGCGGAAAATGCTGCTTCTCCAAGACTAAGACACGCTTACCCTGTTGATGCAGCAGGCTGGCGGCAACGCTGCCCGAGGGGCCCGCACCTATCACTATCACATCATAATGGTCCGTCTGAGCGGCTGTTTGCGCGAAAGGGGTCACTTATCAATCCTTGTTAATGTGTGAATAAAGGGGGAAAGCACGAAGGTCAGGCCTATCCCCAGGAGTAATGTCAGGCCGAAATAGTGGATGGCCGGCGTCTGGCTGAAGGCCAGCAGACCGAAGGCCATCAGGGTCGAGCAGGCGGACATGAATACCGCCATCATCACGCCTTCGCCTCTATGGCTCTCGGCGAAAAACAGACTGTAGTCGACGCCTATGCCAAAGACCAAGATCAGCGCCAGTGCATGAAACAAGGTGAGTGGTGAGCCGGCTAATCCCAGGCCTGCCAAGGTGAGCAGCGCCGCCAGGGCGGGCACGGCCGTGATCCACAGCGCCATCTTGAGGCCGAAGCGCAGCGAGAAGATAAGCCCAGCGACGACGAGCGCCAGGCCCAGCAGGCTCAGGGTTAGGCTGCGATACTTGGCCATCACATCCGAGATATCCTGCACCTTATCCACCAAGGTTACGCCACTTAATGGGCTGATTGCCTGGGTTAAGTCGTCAAGATCTGTGATGCCGCCTAGCAGGACAATTGCGCCGTATGTGGCGCCGTCACTGCCAGAGGTTTTATCGCTTGGCTGTGTTTTAGCTTGAGCTTGAGTTTGTGCTTGCATTTGAGCTTGAGCATCAGTCCCATCGGGCGCCAGCCATAGGGGCGCGAACAGTTCACCGGCACGGGAGGCGAAGAATTTATCTGGGGTGATGGTCTCATTGGCGCTGGCCTCGAAGCTCGCCATCAGGGAGGGTGCCAAGTCGCCATCTAATCCTAGATGCGCTAACACCTCAGGCAGCTTGTGGTAGATCTGCCCTTGTAGGCGATAGGCCTCTTGCTGGCTTGCCTGACTGGGCAGGTAGTGGGCCAGATTAACCGAGTTACCTAGCACGCCCTGGTGTTGCAGTGAGCCGAGCGTCGGCGACAGTGCCTCCAGCCTTGTCAGCAGCGCCTCGGCGGTCTCTGCCCGTACCAGGATAAATTGGTTATCTGTGCCGCCGCTCATTACCTGGCGCAGTCGCTGCTCGCCTTGGGTGACGCTCAGAGGACTCTGTTGCAGAGCGCGAATATCATCGTTCACCCCGAGTCTATTCAGGCCAAATATAGCCACGAGTAGCAGACCGAGGGCAATTGCTATTCCTTTGGCCCCATTAATGGGCCGCGCTATGGTCTGCATGGCATTGAGGTAACGCGTCGCCAAACCGAGCGCGCGATCGCCGGGTCTCATGGTGCTATTGGCCAGCTTGGGGTAGGCGAAGATCAGTGTCAGATAGGCGCCAAGGAGTCCCGCGGCGCAGAACACGGCCACCTGCTGCATACCGGGGAATGGCGTTAAGCCTATGGCCAGATAGGCGATGACAGTGGTGAGTAGTGCCAGACTGGCGGCGGGGAATACGCGGGCTACGGCGTCAGTCGCGGTTATTCCTGTGGTTTGAGTGGCTGTCCCTGAAACGGCTTTCTGGCTTTGCAAGCGTTCGCAGTAGAAGTGGAAGCTGTAGTCGATGGCGATCCCGATCAGGCTGGTACCGAATACCAGGGTGAGCAGGTGAACCTGGGTGAAGATCCACAGGGTCGCACTCAGGGCGAACAGTAGGCTGGTGGCTATGGTTAGGGCGGCTATGGTGAGCGGCATCATGGAGCGAAACGCCAGCCATACCAGCAGGATCACGCCGATCAGCGAGGCAAGTCCCAGGCTGGAGACCTCTCTCTTCGCCTGTGTTGTTGCCGCCGCGGCATGAAACAAGGCGCCACCTTTTATTACTGTCACTTCTTGCTTAGGCTCAAGGCTCTGCTGCATCTGGCTTATAGCCTCTTCGAGCCTGGCTAACTGCAGCTCCTGCGCCTTAGGGTTGAAGGCGCTGCCGACTCCCTGGGCCATGACGATAGCGACGCTGTTTCCTTGCGTGTCTTTGTTTGATCTGGCTTCCTGGGCTAATTCCTGGCCTACCAGAATGCCGTCGACCACCTTGAGTCGGCGTTGGGGCGAGAGTTGTTTCAGTAGCTCGGGGTAGAGCAGAAGCGGGTCTTGGCTCAATAGTTGGCTATTGGCGTAGCCGAAGGCATTGTAGAGCTGAGCGAGCGTATTAGCCTCTAACTTGGCTAATTGTCCAGTTGCGAGCAGAGCTTTCTGCTGCGTAGTGAGCAGGTGAAAGCGATAGGGAAAATAGAAGCGATTGAGTGCCTGGGCGCCCTGCATATCGGCGCTCTGCACCTGGGTAAAAGCCTCAGGCGCCCCCTGAAGTGCACTGAGCAGTTGCTTGGCGCCTTTGATGGCGGTGGCCTGGTCCGGGCTGACGACCCCTAGGTAGATGCGATTAGCCAGCTGCTGCTCGACCCTGTCTATCGCCCTCTGGGTGAGGGGATCTTCCTGGATCTTGGGGAGCATGGCCAAGATGTCACTCTGCACCCCGGCGCCTCGGCTCAGCGCCTGGGCGGCAAGCAGCGCCATGGCGGCCAGCAGCACCAGCCAGATAACCAGGCGGGTATTGGCAGAGAGGCGACTCAGGCGGTCGCTGAGTCTGAGGATCATCTCGCCTCTGTCGCGGGGCGAGGGTCGGCGTCGAGTTTGAAATAGGCCTGCTCATCCGCCGTCAACGGACGCTGCGCCAGGGCGTTAAATTCGATCACGCTGAGATCGCCGCGGTTATCCAGCAGGCTGAGAGACTCGAGTTGCTCGCTTCCCTGTAGCACTATGCGTGGCATTGCCTGCTTGATGAGGGGGTCTATCGGCTCCAGGCCCAACTGCCAGCACTCTGCTTGCTGCTGCAGATGCAGGGTAAATTGCGCCTCCAGGGGGGCGAGATCGCCGCCTAGTAGCGCGCTCATCAGCTTGGGCATCATCTGCGCCATGGCGCCGGCCTGTGGATTATCATCGGCGTGGCTTATCTGGCGGTTGCCGTCGGCATCTATCTGCACTAGGGTGTTTTGCGTCAGCACCAGGCCAGAGGGAAAGGGCGCTGTCTGTAGCCAGGCGATCCCCAGCTTGTCCTGAAACAGGAACTCGCCGCGGCTCACCAGCGGCTTCTTCAGCACCTTGAGGTAGCGGGACTGGGTAAACGCGCCCCTTGCCGACTCACCGCCGCCCAGACGGGTCACCAGCTTGGATAGGGCTGCATTGTCTGCTGGCGCTTTAAAAAGTGCCTCATAGTCGGTTGATTGTTCTGCGAGAGTTACGAAACTAACGAGACTCAGGCAGAACATAGGACAAAACAGCAGGCAAAACAGGCCGGCCTTAGCGGTGCGGTGAAGGCAAGTGATGCGGTGAAGCCAAGTGATGCGGTGAAACCAGGGGGTCATCATGCCTGCGCCTCGCTGGGAAGGAGGTGGGCTATCTTGTCTCTGAAGCAGTCAGGGGTGACCAGGCAGAGCTCCTTGCTCTCCATCTCGACCGCCGCCTGTACGGTGTAACCCTTGGTCAGCCGCTGATTGGTCTCGGCGTCGCGTACCTGATAGGTGATCTTGAGACGGTTCTCCCACTCTACTAGGCTGGCGATTACTTTGACCCTCTGCTCGAAGGTGCTGGCCTGCACATACTTAATCTGTAGATCGATAATGGGCCAGGCATAGCCTGAGGCCTGCATCTTGCGGTAGCCATAGTCTATTTCGTCCAGTAGCTGACAGCGGGCGATCTCGAAATATCTGAGATAGTTACCGTGCCAGGTGATCCCCATGGAGTCGACGTCGTGGAAGGGGATGACCATCTCCATCTCTGTGGTGAGCAGTGCCTTCATCTCGCGCCTCCTAGTGACACACTTCCCACAGTCCCTGCTGGATCTTGTCTACCGTCTGTCTGAGTACGGTCTCCAGGGGGCTGTCTTCGGTGAGCAGTTCAAAGTCGGCGCTGACCTGATCTAGGGTCTTGGCGACAGAGGTGGTGAGCGAGGCATGGCAGAGCTCGCCCTGGGCGATACGCAAGTGAATGCCCTGGGTCATGGCCAGCAGCGCAGCCGCGGCCACCTGTTCGGTGAGTTGCAACACGCGCATACAGTCGCGGGCGGCGATAGTGCCCATGCTCACCTTGTCTTGGTTGTGACACTCGGTGGAGCGTGAGAAGACGCTGGCAGGCATAGTGTTCTTCAGCGCTTCGGCGGTCCAGGCCGATACGCCTATCTGCACCGCCTTGAAGCCGTGATTGATCGCCTTGCGGCTGCCTTGGGCGCCAGAGAGGTTGGCGGGCAGGCCATTGTTAAATTTAGGGTCCATCACTAGGGCCATCTGTCGGTCGATAAGGTCGGCGATATTGGCGATGGCGTTCTTCATCGAGTCCATCACGAAACCGATATGACCGCCATAGAAGTGGCCGCCGTGGAGCACGTGCTCGCCCTCGCCGTCGACGATAGGGTTGTCGTTGGCGCTATTGAGTTCGGTCTCGATAAACTGACGCATGAAGGGCAGGGCATCTTGCAGCACGCCTATGATGTGCGGCGCGCAGCGGATCGAGTATCTGTCTTGTAGGCGATCCGAGTTGCGTGGATGCTCGTGGTGGTTGAGATCTTCGCGTATCCAGGCTGCGATCTGGTTTTGGCCCGGATGGGGCTTGGCCGCAAACAGGATATCGTCGAAATGGTTGGAGTTACCCTTGAGCGTCAGCGAGGCCATGGCAGTGATACGGCTGGCCAGACGGTTCAGGTATTGAGCCCTGTCGTAGGCAAGACAGGCCAGCGCCGTCATGACGGCGGTGCCGTTCATCAGGGCCAGACCCTCCTTGGGACGCAGAGTCAACGGGGTAATGTCTAGTTCACGGTACACATCTGCGGTAGCGCGGCGCTCGCCTTGGTAGATCACCTCGCGCTCACCCACTAGCACGGCGGCTAGGTAGGAGAGAGGGGTGAGATCGCCGCTGGCGCCCACAGAACCCTCTTCCGGGATCACTGGGGTGATACCCAGGTTCAGCAGAGTCTCGATGCGTTTCAGCAGTTCGTAGCTGACGCCAGATTTACCCACGGCCAGCGAGCTTAGGCGGCACGCCATCACGGCCCTGGCCTGCATGACGGAGAGAATGTTACCCATGCCACAGCCGTGGAAACGCGACAGATGCAGTGGCAGTTCGTGCACCAGATCCAGGCCGACTGTGACGGTACAGGAGTCGCCGTAGCCTGTGGTGACGCCATAGACCACGCCCTCTTCGGCTAACAGGCTGTCGATAAAGCGGGCACCTTTCTGGATATATTCCTGATAGTCGGCGCTCTCCTTGAGCTGGGCCTTGGCGCCCTTGGCGATGGCAACGACCTCCTCGAGATTGAGATTACGCTGGCCAAATTCGACCAGGGTGGCGGAGGCGGGGGATTGAGTCGTCTGTGTCATCTATTTCTCTGTCCTGTTAGGCGTTTGAGGCTTGGCCTCGCGCAGGAGTTCATCGTCCTTGCGCCAAAAATCGAAAAAGTTAAACCATTGCAGCGGTGCACGGCGGGCGTAGTGTTCCAGACGCTCGGCGTAACGATTCACCGCTGCTTGTAGTCGTTCCATGCGGCCGGCACGCGGCCCCTTGAGGGTGTCGGCAAAGTGCTCTACGTGCACCCGGTAGCGGCCGTTTTCCCTGAGGCAGAACATCAGGTACACGGGGCAGTCCAGCAGGCTGGCCAGAATAAACGGACCTTGGGGGAAAGGCGCTGCCTTGCCCATGAAGGGGGCATAAAACACCCGGCCTTCACTGCTGGTGGAGGTGCGATCGCCGGCGATCACCACGAGTTCTCCCTGCTCTATCTTCTGTTGCAACAGCATAGAGGTGCTGGGGCCCAGTTCGGTCACCTGGATCAGGTTCAGGGCACTGTCAGGGTTTAGCTGTTTCAGTACCCGGTTGAAGTTCTCCGCGTTCTGGGTCAGCACCATGACGTTGACCTTCACCTTGCGCTGGTGAATCGATATGGCGCGGCAAAGCTCCAGGTTACCCAGGTGGGAGACCAGCAGCACGGCACCTTGTCCCTGGGCCAGCGGCTTGGCGAGTACCTCGCGGTCGGGAAAGTCGACCTGGCTGAGTTTGATGCGATCGCACCAAGCGTCGATACGATCCAGTGCCGCATTGCCGAAGGCGATGAAGTGCTTGAGGCTGTGGCGCCAGTTTATCTCGCCCTGGAGATCCGGATGTTTGGGTTCGAGTCGCTGCACCTGACGCAGGAAAGTCTGGCTGGCGTGCCGAGCTGTGCGGCCGGTGGCGAAGAAGTAGCAGATCACCGGATACATGATGGCGCGGCATAGCCAGTGGCCGCCCAGCTTATAACTGGTGGCCAACAGCTTGATGCCCCAGTAGCTGCCGCGCTCGCCCATGCGAGACCAGTGCTTCACCGTCTTGGGGCGGCTGCGCTTGTGGCGCAGTAGCTGTGGCATGCGTCTTAACATGCCGAAGAAGAGTTTGCTGTGCATGGCGGAGATGCGCACATTGTCTTTGAAGCCCTGGAAGTGGCTGCTGCCATCTTCTGGGTAGATCACCCTTGTCGGCAGGTGTTTTACCTCGACGCCCTGCCAGTAGAGCTTGACCAGTACCTCGATATCGAAGTCCATGCGCTCGCCCAGTGCCTCGTTGAGAAACAGCTGCTCGGTGGCGGCCAGAGGGTAGACGCGAAAACCGCACATGGAGTCTCGAATATCCAGGCTCAGGGTCTCGACCCAGACCCAGAAGTGGGTGAGATAGCGGCCATAGAGACGCCCCTTGGGCACGGACTCATCGTATTGCGGCAGGCCGGAGATCAGCGCATGGGGCTGAGCCTTAGCCGTCTCGATCATCTTAGGTATATCGTCAAGATCGTGTTGACCGTCGGCGTCTACCTGCAGCGCATGGCTAAAACCATCGGCATAGGCAGCCCTGAGGCCCGTCATCACCGCGGCGCCTTTGCCCCGGTTGAAGGGATGATGCAGCAGGCGCACCCAGTCGTGCTGCGCCGCCAGCTGGCAGAGCAGGTGTCGGGTCTCGTCGTCGCTGCCATCGTTAACCAGATAACAGGTGAGTCCCAAGGGCTCCAGGCGTGCAAGGGTAGCCTTGATCGCCTGGCGATGGTTGTAGTTGGGGATGACTAATGCCAGCTGCATCAGCCTCTCTCCTCGTTGTCGTGTGGCGTCAGGCAGACGCGGCCCGAGCCGAAGCGCTGCTCGCCCTGATAGTAGGCGAAGGTGAGCTTATGTTTGGCGCGATTGAGGCTGATCTTCAGTTGCACCTCGCTGCCGGGCAGGATCAACTGTTGAAACTTGAGCACCTCTAGGCTCTTCACCTGGGGCGCATAGCCAAATTCGCTGGCGCCCAGCTGTACCGCCCAATCCAGTTGGGTTACGCCGGGAAGCACCGCCTGCTCGGGAAAATGCCCCTCGAAATAGGGCAGGTCGGCATCGATGCGCAGCTGCCATTCGACGCCATCTTCCAGGCAACGTTTGGCCATGATGGGTGGCAGGTTTGACTTAATCATGTGTAAACAACTCCAACAGCTCCTTGTGGATACGCTTGCCCTGGGTGTTGAGCGGTAGCTCGGCGGGGTAACGCCAGCGTCTTGGCAGGGTAACACGCTCAAACTGACTCAGCAGATGCTGCTTGAGGGCGTTGTTGACCGCCAGTTTACCTTCCTGTTCCAGCAAAGTATTGCCCTCGGCAGACAGCCTGATGGCGGCGCCTAGCTGTACCCTGGGCTGCTCCAGCACCACGAGCGCGGCCTGATCCACCAAGGGGTGGCTCTCCAGCAGGGCTTCCATCTGCACTAGGGACAGGCGCTTCTCCTCTATCTTGACGATGCGATCCAGTCGTCCCTGCAACACGAACTCACCGGGAGCGATTAGCTGAATCTTGTCGTCACACCTGAGCCAGTCGCTACTTTCCAGATAAGGGGACTTGAGCCAGAGGGCACCGTCGTCTGGATCTTGCTTGATCTCATGGGTGGCAAAGGCGCGCCAGCTCTGCTGGTTGTTCTGCTGACGACGATAGGCGATGCCGCCGGTTTCCGTGCTGCCGAAGACCTCGATGGGCGGCTTGCCATAGCAGTGGGCGATGGCATTGGCGGCCTCCAGGCTCAACGGGCCGCCCGAACTGAAGATCAGACTGGGCGCGCGCAGCTGCGGCTGATGCTCCAGGGCATCTGGCAGGCGAGAGAGCTGCGCCGGGCTGCTGATCAGGCAGAGATTAGGGAACAGGTTGGCATAATAGGTCAGGGTCTCTGGGTACTCCACCAGATCGCTCAAGAAGGGGCGACTGGCGGCCAGGGGCCAGAGCACCTTAAACAACAGACCATAGATATGCTGATGGGAGACGGTGGCGATCACGCTGCATTGGGGCAGGTGATTGGCAAAGGTCTGCTCCAGCACCGTCACCTCGGCATCGAGCTGATCCAGCGTCTTAGTGATCGCCTTGGGCTGTCCGCTGGAGCCTGAGGTGTAGAGGATTAACTCGCCAAATGTTTGGCTGGTGGGCCAGGGGCCAGGATGTTTGAGATCCTTATGCAGGGCGACATAGTCTTTGGCCTCGCACAGCGGACTGTCTGCCAGCACGGCATCGAACTCATGGGTGAGTTCGCTCAGGGTGCCGCTTTGGGTGTTGGCGGGCAGGATCAGTTGTTTACCCGCCAGCAGACCGGCGCACAGGCCAACCGCGAACAGGTCGCTGCTGTCGCAGGCCAACAGCCAGCGCTTCGCCTTGTGTTGGCTCAGGGCCTCGAAGATGGCGGCCACTTGGGCGGTAAAGGCCTCACCCGTCAGAATATCGTGGTGATTGAAGCTGATAAGCTGCTGGCTCGCCGGCCCATGCCTGAGCCAATGTTTGAGTAGGGCTGTCATGACTTTTTCAACCAGAAGGTGCGATATAACCATTCTCCGCCGAGCAGTGTACCGATCAGCAGATAGGCGATAAATCCATTATAGAGGGTCCAGGTCGCCAGGCTAGTGGCGCTGGCGGTGTAGAGGGCCATGGCGCCGTTGAAGACAAACAGACCACACCAGATCTGGGTGACCTTGCGCAGGTAGGGGATCGCTTCGTCGGGAAGATCCGGCTCCTTCAGCCTGGCGAGACGCTCTATCATGGTGGGACCATGTTTGAGGGAGTAGGCAAACAGCGCCAACATGCTCAGGTTGATCACCACGGGATAGTAGAGCAGCCAGGCAGTCTGCTTCGCCAGGTAGCTGCCCGCGGTCAGGAAGATGCCCACGACGATTGGCAGCATCATGGCCCTGACCTGTTGCCTCTGCAAGGCGAGCCTGAGCAGGAGCAGAGAGCAGAGCAGGAGGGCGATCACGCCCGGCGGCAAATAGTTCAGGCCGAAGTAGACGGCCAGGGGGTACCCCAGCACGACTAGGCCGGTGACTAGTTGCAGGAACAGGCGCATTACTGCTTCACTAGTCCTTCGATAGCCGTTACCACGTCGTCGACGGTACGCACGGCCTTAAACTCGTCGGGCTGGATCTTCTTGCCCGTGAGTTGTTGTAGCTTAATCACTAGATCCACAGCGTCTATGCTGTCGAGATCCAGCTCTTGGTACAGGGATGCCTCTGGGGTGATGTCGTCGGCATCGATTTCAAACTCATCCACCAGGATCTGAGTCAGCATCTGTAGAATTTGCTCACGATTTTGCATGCTGCCTCCTAACCGCGTTGAGATTCGATAAAGCTTGCCAGGCTGGCAACACTGTAGAAATGGGCCTTGGTGGCTTCCGAGTTGGCTTCGATTTTGACATCGAACTGCTTCTTGATGGCCAGTCCCAGCTCAAGTGCATCGATAGAGTCCAGTCCCAGACCGTCGCCAAAGAGCGGCGCATCTGTGTCGATGTCGTCGATGCTGACATCTTCGAGATCCAGGCAATCTATGATGAGTTGTTTAATTTCGTTTTGTAAGCTCATAATTTTTATCAAGTTGTTGTTTATAATATTCTTCGAGATCCCGCGTCAACTGACGGGCCATCTTGGCGTCTCCACCCGTTTGAGCATGATACCTGATATGCTCGATAGTTTCGCCTACTTCGACATTCATGCCTATGGTTTGGCGAGGTATCTCATACCAGGGTTCCTGCTTGGTCAGGCCGACGGCATTGGTTCTTAATACCACGGGGATCAGGTCTATGTTTGTGCGCAGGGCGATATTGGCTGCGCCCCTTGCAAATTCGTTAACTATCTCGCCCTTAACGGTACGTGTGCCCTCGGGAAAGATGATCATGTTAGTGCCTTGGGCCAGCACCTCGCTGCAATCCTTGAGGAGGAGATCGGCGCCGCGGTTGGGAATATAACCGGCGCAGGAGACCACGCCCCGCAGGAAGGGGTTACGCCATAGTCCCTGCTTGACGATACAGCCGACATTGGGCATCAGGCTGATCAGCACCACCACGTCGACCAGGGTCGGATGGTTGGCGATGATCACCTTGCCCTTGGCACTTTCCAGCCGTTGCAGATCTTGGGTGGTCACCCGAATCACCCCGGCCCAGGTGAGCATACGCACGAAGCCACGAAACATCAGGTGCACAGCGCGCTGCACCCGGGCGATGCGCACCTGCTGGCTGCCGGGCCAGAACCTCAGCACCGGCAATATGGTGAGTGAGCTGAGCAGGCCTCCCAAACCGAAGGCGATATAGCAGCTCACCCCGCCCAGCCAGCGAGGAATATAGGCGATGCCGGTCAGGCGTTTGGCGACGACCTGACTAGTCATGACAGATCCGCACCAGGTATTGATTCAGGCGCCCCTCGAGCGGTTGCTGGCTGGCGATGGCGTGGATCACTTGGCCAAAGCTCAGCGGCTGCGCCGCCGCCAATTCGGTGGCATCTGGCTTGGTCTCAATGACTAGCTGAGTGCCTGAAACCTGATCTTGGCATAGCGACAACTGCAGCGCGATGGCGAGCGGCAGCTCGGGTTCCTGGGTAAATTCTTTGTAGATATCTGACACAGGCTCGTCGCCAAACACCAGCAGCAGCGGCGCGTTATCTTCCGCCAGTTGTCCATAGGCCTCGACAAGGGCCTGGATGAGGGTGGCCTCACCGGCGGCGATCGAGGTCGAAGGCGCGCGGTTATCTGTCAATATGCTGAAGATGCCGCTGGCGGTGTTATGCACCGATTGGCTGAAACCTATGGGCGAAATGGGCTGCTGGCGCACTATGTCCTGCAGCAGATCCACTGTGCGGTTAAGCTCGCCGTGGCGAGAGGCGAAGATAGTACGGCATTGGGCGGGCGCATCGCACTGAAAGGCGACATCCAACAGCATCTTGGTGAGCTTGCTAAAGCGTCGCCTTTGCATGGCGGGCACTTGCTTCAGCGCCGGGGCGGCCAGAGCGAGCTGCTCGGCATCTGCCGGCGGCGTTGGCCATGTTTGCCAATCGCTTAAGCACTGGTATAGGGGAGACCAGGCGCCCGCAGAATGAATGTGAAAGTGTAACCGCACTACTTTGCCTCTAAATACAGCGTCTTGCTGATGTTTTCCATAACCAGAAACTGAGCCACAAGGTGTATTTGTGGGGCGGCTATTGTACACCCTTTGACGGGTGACATAAATATGTGATTGATCTGTTGCTAGATAGTGTGAACTGAGGAGGTAGGAGGGAGCTCGCCCACGGGGAGGTGGGCGAGCTGGAGGTTATGACTGTTTGAGCTGCTTCTTGAGCTTACGCAGGGCGGCCTTGACCTTCTTGCTGTTTTCCGGACCCATGCGGATCATCAGCTTCTGGGCGTTGGGCAGGCTCTCGAGCTGAGGGTCGACAAACTTATAGTTTACGCTGACGCTGTCCAGCTCAATCGGCGCGTCGATGACGGGGGCGGATAGCATGACGTCTATCGCCTCTACCATACGGTCATCGAAATTCATGTCGGGATAACCCAGCTCGGCAAAGGCCTCACCCAGCAGCGGCTTCACCTTGTTATAGGTGCTAAGCAGCTGCTCCTCGTCCAGGTTATCGACGAAGTTCGCATAGAGATCATACCTATGGTAGCTGTCGGGATTGAGGTAGGTCTTGTTGGTTACCTCGGAGACGGTAAACTTGCTGTTGGGCGCCTTGAGTGGGCTCACCTTCCGGGCCAGCTCGCCTTGGGCCAGGTTGTCGACGAACACCACGAAGTGTCTGACGATATCTTTTTCGACCAGTAGCGGGTCTATCTTCATGCCGTTGGCGACTTCGACCGTCTTGTCATGAACATATTGATCGCTTTCGGCCAGTGTCGGTAGGGTCTCAACCGCCTCGGCTGGTGCTTCTTCTACCTGTGCTTCAGGCTCCGGCGCCAGGTTTTCTGGCTCAGGCAGGGCCGCATCGGTTGGCAAGGGCTGCTCCGGCTCTGGCTCAGGCAGGGTAATAGGGGCTGGCAATTCAGGCTCGGGCGCGGGCTCGTCACTGCCCAGGAAATAGTAGGCGCCGGCGGCGAGCAACACTAGTATGATCACCACGGCAATGCTGAGCGCATTGATCCCGCTGCGCGCTGTCTGTGGGGCAATTCTATCTTCTTGACTGACTTGCATGAGATTTCCTTGAATTGTGGCTGGAATAAGCCCTGTGACCACAGAGGCCTCTTTCCATTCTGCAAAATTCACCGGGCTTGTCTAGGGGCGGCCAGTGAAATAAAAAATATTTAATTGTTAGCTGAGTTAGGCCTGCACGTATTGCTGGCGCTCCCCTAACCAACGCAGCACTATGGCGTCAACATTTTCCGGCACCTCTTGCATCACATGTTGGGCCAGTTTCTGTATGTGGGGGATGAGGGCCTGATCCCGTACCAAGTCCGCTATCTTCATGTCGGCGATACCTGTCTGCTTGGTGCCTAAGACCTCACCCGGCCCGCGGATCTCCAGATCTTTCTGGGCGATCACGAAGCCGTCGTTACTGTCTCTAAGCACTCCCAGGCGCTGGGTGGCGGTGTGGGAAAGCGGCGCCTTGTAGAGCAGCACACAGTGGCTGGCCACGGCGCCGCGGCCGACACGCCCCCGCAGCTGATGCAGCTGGGCGAGCCCCAGACGCTCGGGGTTTTCGATGATCATCAGGCTGGCATTGGGCACATCGACCCCCACCTCGATCACTGTAGTGGCCACCAGTAGCTGTATGCTGCCGGCCTTGAAGGCGTCCATGATCGCTTGTTTCTCGGCGGGTTTCATGCGGCCATGCACCAGGCCGATGGCGAGCTCGGGCAGCAGCTGCTTAAGCTCCTCGGCCGTGTCTTCTGCGGCCTGACATTCCAGCACCTCAGATTCTTCGATCAGGGTGCAGACCCAGTAGGCTTGACGCCCATCTTGCAGCGCGGCCTGGCGCACGCGATCGATCACCTCACCGCGGCGATTGTCTGAGATGGCGACCGTGGTCACCGGCGTACGCCCCGGCGGCAGCTCGTCGATGATGGAGGTATCGAGATCTGCATAGGCGGTCATCGCCAAGGTGCGGGGGATAGGGGTTGCCGTCATGATCAGCTGATGTGGGTGGAAGCCCTGCCTGATCCCTTTCTCTCGCAGCCCCAGACGTTGATGCACCCCGAACCTGTGCTGCTCATCGATGATGATCAGCGCCAGGCGATTGAACTCCACCTGCTCCTGAAAGATGGCGTGGGTGCCGATGACGATATGGGCCTCGCCGCTCTTAATCTGCTGCAGCGACTGCGCCCGCGCCTTGCCCTTGAGCTTACCCGCCAGCCAGCCGACCGTTAGGCCGAGGTGTTCAAACCAGGCGGCGAAGTTGTTGGCGTGCTGCTCGGCGAGCAGTTCCGTCGGCGCCATCATGGCCACCTGATAGCCGCTCTCTATGGCCTGTAGCGCCGCCAGCGCCGCCACTAGCGTCTTGCCCGAGCCCACATCGCCCTGCACCAGGCGCATCATAGGGTGTGCCTTGTCGAGATCTTGGGTGATATCGGCTACCACTCTCTGCTGGGCGCCAGTGGGCTTAAAGGGTAAGGATGCCAGGAAGGGATTGAGTAGCTGCCCGGTGGGCTGCATCGCGATGGCCTTATCATGATTGCTGCGGGCCCTGAGCTGTAACATGCTCAGGTTGTGGGCCAGCAGTTCCTCTTGGATCAGCCTTTGCTGCGCCGGATGCGTGCCCTGCTCCAGGGCAAAGGGGCTGACCTCGCTCGGGGGTCTGTGCAGCAACTGCAACGCGTCGACCAATGAGAGTTGATTGGGCCTCAGCTGAGGCGGCAATAGTTCGGTCAGGGCGCCATGGGCCAGCAGCGCCAGGGCCTGATCCGTCAAACGGATCCAGCTGGCCTGCTTGAGTCCCTCTGTGGTCGGGTAGATGGGGGTCAGGGTATCGCTGAGGCTAAAGTCGCTCTCGCCGTTGAGCATCTTGTATTCCGGGTGGATGATCTCCCGGTGAAGCTTGCCCCGACGCACCTCGCCATAGGCGCGAATGCGCTCGCCCTCTTCGAGGCCGTTACGCATGGCGGCGGAGAAGTTGAAGAAGCGCAGGGTTATGGTGCCCGAGTCGTCACGCACCGTGCAGGTGAGCATACGCTTGCGGCCCTGGACGATCTGGGTCGATTGTATGATCCCCTCTATGGTGCCGTAGCTACCGGGATAGAGGGCGGCGATGGGATAGATTTGGGTGCGGTCTTCGTAGCGTAGCGGCAGGTGAAACAGCAGATCCTGAACTGTATTGATGCCGAGTTTCTCCAGCCGCTGCGCCATCTTGGCGGCAACGCCCTTTAACTCTGTCACAGCCATGAGATCGAGTCTATCCACGCTTTGTACCCATTTGATTTAGCGTTCTATTTAACCAGAACCTGAGTCTATTACTGTAAATATATACATATACTATCAGAGTTCGGCATGAACGCAATCTCGCGTTAACCATGACAGGTTAAAGCCTGAGGTCATAGTCTGAGGCTACAGCCAGCCCTTTTGCTTGGCGATGCGAGCGGCGTCGATGCGATTGCTGGCATTGAGTTTGGCGATGGCCTCGGAGAGATAGTTACGCACAGTGCCTTCGGCGATGAAGAGGCTGGCGGCGATCTCCGCGCTGGAGCGTCCCTCGCTGGCGAGCCTGAGCGCCCGGCGTTCCTTATCGTTCAGCGGGTCTTGTTCGCCGACGGCCATGATGGCCAGTTCGGGATCTATGATGCGCTTGCCGCGGCTGACGGCGTTAATTGCCTGGATCAGTGTCTCGGAGGGCGCGTCCTTGAGTAAGAAGCCACCCACGCCCGCCTCGATGGCACGCTTGATATAGCCTGCACGGCCGAAGGTGGTCAGGATGATGACCTTAATGGGCGCCGCTTGATTTTGACACCATTGGGCTAACTCCAGGCCACTGAGGCCTGGCATCTCTATGTCGGTCAGTAGCAGGTCGAACTCCTGTTGCTTGAGCAGGCTCAGGGCTTGGTCACCGTCACAGGCCTGGATCACCTCAAAGTCGCCTTCGAGGGTGAGGAGCGCGGCCAGTGCGCCCCTGACCATGGCTTGATCTTCGGCGAGTAATATCTTCATCCTGTCTCTATCCCTGATTTGGTAACTCGATGATAAATTGTGGGTTTGGCTCGAGCCCAATACTGAGTGTACCACCTAAGGGGCGCAGTCGCTCGCGTATGCCGGTGAGGCCATTGCCTTCGCTGAGCTGCCTCAGCTTACCATTGTCTGTAATCGAGATCCGCAGCCCCTGAGGTGTTGCCGACAAGTCGATATTACAGCTATCGCCTTGGCTATGACGCACAACATTGTTGCATAGCTCGGTCAGGCTGAGGATCAACTGGGTCTCGATTTCCTGTGGCTGTGATGGCAGCTCACCAGAGAGGGTAACGGCCATGCCCTTGTCCCTCAGCATCTGGCACAGGTGCGTCAGGGCGGCGTCTAACCCTTTGTGTTTGTAGCCTGAGACCGTTTGGCGGATCTGGCTGAGGCTGTCTCGGGCGATGGTTTCCAGTTCTGCCAGCTCGGCGCTGGCCTGATCGGCTTGCCCCTTGGCCAATAGTTTGCGCGCCAGCTCCGCCTTGAGTGAGATAGAGGAGAGCGAGTGCCCCATGATGTCGTGCAGATCCCGGGCGATACGTTCACGCTCTAACATGGTGGCGAGCTGGCGTATCTCCTGCTGACTCTGCCGCTGGGCGCGTTTGGCTTCGACCCGCTTACGCTCGGCCACACCAAAGAAACCCACGCCGGTGATCAGGGCGACGCCATAAACCGCAAAGTAGTAGTGAATACCTAGGGTTAGGCTCAACAGCGTCAGGATGACGGCTAAGCCGATAAGGCTGGCGAAGGCCTTGGGCAGGGAGTAGTTAAAGCCGATAAAGAAACCGGCAAAGGTAAACAGGGACAGCGAGCCGATATTAATTGGCGTGATGAGACAGGCCAGGGCGATGATCAGCAAGATAGGCTGGTAGGCGGTTTTACTCGGGCTGCGGTGGGCCCAAAAATAGCAGTAGATAAAGGGCACCAGCACGACCAGACTCAGGACTATGTGCCAGGTGGGCATAGTCTGTAAGAACAGCGGGATGAAATAGAAGCCCAGGTTGATCAGATAGACCCAGGCGAGCTTATCTTCGGTCGCCCGCTCGATATCTAGGGTGTGTGGAATAGGGTATTTGTCCATCTTCTTTATCCTAGGTGCCACTAAGTCTATGATGTTGCGCTATGAGCGCTCTAACGCTTAGCCATCTGGCTTAGTGGCAACCGATATTGAGCCGATTACCTTAGTGGTTCTGTTTGAGCAGGAAATTTGCCCAGGCATAATCGGCCTGTACCTGCAGGGCGGCCTGCCAATCGGCAATGGCTCCCGCCTTGTCACCGAGATTCTGCTTGGCTAAGCCGCGCCAGGTGTAGGCCTCTGCCTCTCCCCAACAGATGTTATCGCAAGGTTCTCGATATAGATCAATGGCTTTTGAGCTAAAAGCGATGGCATTTTTCATGCTGCCGCCATGGTCTTTAGGGCTGGAATAGGCGGCGATCGCCTTGACCAGTGCCAGTCGGGGGCTCTGGGGCACCAAGGTTTCGGCGTCATTGAGGGCACCGGCCATCTTAGTGCTGTATTTGGCGGCCTGACTCATGTCTAAGCCTATCTGCATGCCGTAGACAGAGGCCAGTAGGGTGGCGGCTTCACCTTGGTCGGCAATGGGCGACAACGCCTTCTCGGCGCGGGTCAATGCCGCCTGGGCCTGATCCTTCTGGCTGAGAATGTTGGCACTGATGGCCATGCGATAGAGGGCGTAGGCCTGCTCATAGCCTTGGCTTTGGTCGCTCAATTGGCTTAGACGAGCGATATCCATCTGATTGGCGGCGCTGTCTATCTCGGTAATGTCATTGGCCTGGCTCAGCGGGCTGAGTAGGGCCAGGCTGGTGGCGATGATAAGTGTTTTCATTGGCTTCTCCTTAAGTACCTGTGTTGCGTAATGCCCAGTAGCTGGGTTAAGGAGAGTATCTGCCTGATGGCGATTTTTGTGCAGGCACAGATGTCACCGATAAGGGATGACATTTGTCATTCCTTATCGGCAGTAGCGTTAAATTGGTAGCGCTAAATTGGAAGGGCTAAATTGTTAGCGCTAAAAAGGCGGCGCTAACTCATAGGGATTGGGCGGAGAGGATCAAATAGCCCAGGTAGACGAGGTAGCAGAGCAGCAGCAAGGCGCCTTCACGTCGGCCCACGCGCAGGCCGCTCCAGGCCAGAGGCAGAAGCAGCAGTGCCAGCGAAACCATCACCAACATGTCCAGCTTGGGCACGCTGGCGGTGATGGGGTGGATAATGGCGGTTATCCCCAATATCCCCAGGATATTAAACAGGTTAGAGCCCACCAGGTTGCCGATGGCGATATCGCTCTCGCCGCGTCTGGCGGCCACCAGTGAGGTGATCAGCTCTGGCATGCTGGTACCTATGGCGATGATGGTCAGGCCGATAAGTAGCTCGCTCATTCCCAGCTGTCTGGCGAGGGCCACGGCGCCGTCGACAAAGAGTATGCCGCCGCCGACCAACATGGCGATACCAACGAGGAGTAGCACCACGGCCAGCAGAGGCGCGAGCGGCTTGAGCTCCATCGACTCGGTATCGGCCTGCTGCTTATCGAACAGGTAGTTCATCCCCAGATAGGCGATCAGCATGGAGCAGAGCAGGGCACCGTCCAGTTGGCTGAGGCTACCGTCGCTGATCAGCCCCCAGAAGAGCAGGCTAGCAAACAGCATCAGCGGAATGTCGCGCTTGACCATCATAGATTGCACACCGATTGGGCGCACCAGGGCCGTCAGGCCGAGGATTAGGCCTATGTTGGCGATGTTGGAGCCGACGACATTGCCCAGGGCGATGCCAGAGTTGCCGGCCAGGGCCGACTTGAGGCTCACCGCCAGCTCGGGGGCGCTGGTGCCGAAGGCGACTATGGTGAGGCCGATGATCAGCGGGGTGACGCCCAGTTTTAGGGCCAGCGCGCTGGCGCCACGCACCAGGGATTCGGCGCCAAGAATAAGGATGAGCAGACCAGCGATAAGGGCTAGCGGGGTGAACATGATTGACTCTCTACAGTAGCGGGGCGCCAAGCATAGAGGTTGCACAATTTTAGGCAACAAAAATTTAGGGGGGAGCTATTAAACTTTGTTTATCTCGTCACAGATTGCCCCATAAAAAACACGCCAGATGGCGTGTTTTTAGGTCATTGTCTTAGCGACTGGGTTTACAAGCTAGCTTAGAGCTCATCTTCCCAGCGCACCACGCCGCCGCGCTGGCCTTCGACCTTGGCACTGAATCTCTGCTCTAGCACATGGCGCTTGATCTTCAGGGTCGGCGTTAGCACGTCGTTATCCACATCCCAGGGCTCGCTCACCACTATGATGGCATCGACGGTTTCGTGTGATTCCAGGTTAGGGTTGATGCTGTCCAGGGTCGCCTTGAGTGAGGCGCGCACCTCTTCCTTGGGTTGCAAGGCCGCGCCCTCGGAGAGCTGTACTAGGGCGACAGGGTGTGGCAGGCCAGAGCCTATGATGCAGATCAGCTCCACGTGAGGATCCTGGGCCAGCTTACGCTCGATAGGCACTGGGGCGACATACTTGCCCTTGGCTGTCTTGAAGTTGTCCTTGACCCGGCCCGTGATGGTGACACAGCCATCGGCGTCGATTGAGCAGAGATCGCCGGTGCGGAAATAGCCATCTTCGTCGAAGCTGGCCTGGGTGACCTCCGGCTGCTTGTAGTAGCCACTCATCAGGCCTGGGCTCTTGATCAGCAGCTCGCCGTTGTCGCCCTGCTTGACGCTACAGCCTTCTACCGCACGCCCGACCGTGCCTATCTTGCTGGCATCGAAGGGGTGGTTGATGATGGAGTAGGCGCTGTTTTCCGTCATGCCCCAGGCTTCACAGATGTTAAGGCCAATCTTGTGATACCAGGCGATCAACGAAGGCGGGATAGGCGCAGAGCCGGAACCTAGCAGGTGACAATGTTCGAGGCCCAACCCTTGATGGATCTTCTTCTTCACCAGCGAGCTGACGAAGGGGATCTTCAGCAGTATGTTGAGCTTGGTATAGCCGATCTTGTCGATGATATTCTTCTGGAACAGGCTCCACAGGCGAGGCACAGAGAAGAAGACGGTCGGTCTTGCCCGCTGCACGTCGGCAACGAAGCTGTCGAGACTCTCGACGAAGGCGACACTGCTGCCGGAATAGAAGGAGGAGCCCTCGATGGCGACACGCTCGGTAATATGGGCCAGCGGCAGGTAGGAGAGCAGCCTGTCTTCGACATCTGTCTTGAGGTCGCGCACCACGGCGCGGCAGGTCCACTCATAGCTGGCGAAGGTCTGAATCGCTCCCTTAGGCTTACCGGTCGAGCCCGAGGTGTAGATGATGGTCATGATCTGCTCGGGCGTCGGCGCTTCGGCCTCGACTAAGGGGTGGCCCAGCTTGAGCAGTGTGTCCCACTGGTATTGTGCCGGCATGGTGTCGTAGGGCATGGCAAGGCGCAGTATGTCGCCACCGACCCCGGCCTCCTGATCGGCCCAGTAGTCCAGCTTACCGATAAAGATCGCCTTGGATTCGCTGTGCTCCAGCACGTAGCGAATGGTGTCGGCGTTGGCGGTAGGATAGATGGGCACGCTGATATAGCCGCCGTGCATCAGCGCCAGATCGGTAATGAACCATTCGGCGCAGTTCTTCGATAACACAGCCACCTTGTCGCCCGGCTCCAGGCCGAGGTGACGCAGGGCGCCGGCGATCTGCTGCATCTTCTGCTGCACTTCGCGCCAGCTGTAGTTAACGTATTGACCGTTTATGGGTTGTTTCAGGTAGGTGCTATCGCCATATTGCTCGACCCAGTGATGCAACATGTCGACCGGTGATTTGAATAGTGAGTCCATCTTGCCATTCCATCGTTATTCTTGTTAAAGGAGACGCAACTTGGTTCGCTCGGCCAATGCCGGAGCGAGACTCAACAACCCCCATTATTGAGTGGGCCCTTCTCTGCGATGAGAGCGCCTGGCCACTTTTTATGCGCGTCTTTGAGTATGGCGAAGAATGTGATCTATGACAATTGTTTTGCCGGAATAAAAGGCCAATTGTCATAGTCTTAGCTCGAAGGCTCTGGTAGGCATGCTCTGGTAAGAACGCCCTAGCAAGAATGCCCTGAAAGGAATCCTTTGCTAGGCGAGCATCGGGCGTGTGGGGAAAGCGAGGCGTTTCGCTTTCCCGAGAAACGAACTTAGGCTTCTGGCTCGGCGTCCGGGTCCGGGGCGCGCATCCGCTGCCACCAGGTCTCGTCGGCGACAATTTGCCCCTTTTCGTCGATGGCGGGATAGGGGATCTTCTTGCGTCGACAGGCCTTGGCGTACACAGGGTGGCCCTGCTCGAACAGCATGGTCTGGCAGTAGGCGTCGTCTAGGGTGCGCTGGCCATACATACCGGCCTCGGCGCGTTGACGCTGTGCTTCATACATCACCAGGGCGGAGGCCACAGACACATTGAGGGACTGCACCATGCCTATCATGGGGATGATGATCTGCTGATCGGCGATGGCCAGCCCTTCCTCGCTGACGCCGTCGCGTTCGTTACCCATGATCACCACCGTCGGCTTGGTATAGTCGATGTCGCGAAAATCCACCGCATTTTCTGAGAAGTTGGTGGCCAGAATCTGCATGCCCGCCGCCTTGAACTGGGCCGCGGCCTCATCCATGTGGTAGTGCTTGATGGTTTTGACCCACTGCTGGCTGCCCGAGGCGGTATTGCCCGAGACGCGCATCTCGATATCGGGCCAGACGGCGTGGATTTGATGTATGCCCACGGCGTCGGCGGTGCGGATCACCGCGGCGATATTGTTGGTTTTATGCACCTTGTCCAGGCAGACAGTGAGGTCGGTCTGGCGGTTGTCCAGCATCTGGTTGATGCGTTTGAAGCGTTCTGGGCTCATGATGTTTCGTTTGTAATGTTTATCAAGAACAAAGGGCGCCGCAGCGCCCTTTGGTGTCAACTTAGAGCTTACAGCTCCATCACGCCATCCATCTCGACCAGCGAGTCTTTCGGCAGCTGCTTAACGCCTATGGCGGCGCGGGCAGGATATGGCTGCTCGAAGTAGCGACCCATGATTTCGTTTACCGTGGCGAAGTTGGCCAGATCTGTCATGAAGATGTTCAGCTTAACGATATCCTTCAGGCTGCCACCGGCGGCTTCACACACGGCGGTCAGGTTGTCGAACACCTGCACGACCTGGGCTTCAAACTCGTCGCTAACCATCTGCATGGTTTCTGGGTTCAGCGGGATCTGGCCAGACAGATAGACTGTGCTGCCAACTTTAACAGCTTGAGAATAGGTGCCGATCGCCTGTGGGGCCTTGTCGGTTGCAATGATGATCTTCTCTGCCATAACGCTCTCTCTACTTAGGTTAATAGTGGTGGAACTAACGATTACGCGATGTGCGCAGCACTTCCGGCAGTACCCTGATACGGCGCATCACGTTGGCTAAGTGGACCCGGTCGGTGACCGAGATCCGTAAGTTAATCAAGAATACCCGGCCGTCGCGCTCTTCGGTGCTCAGGTTATGGATATTCGAGCCCTCGGCGGCCACGATAGAGGTGATCTTGGCCAGCGCGCCCTGGTGGTTGACGATCTCGATGCGCAGGTTGGCCTGGAACTCGACGCCCTCGGCGTTATCCCAGTGCACAGGAATATACTTGTCTGGCTCGCCCTGATAACCGCGGATGTTGGCGCAGCTTTCCATGTGCACCACCAGGCCTTTACCCGGACTCACATGGGCGATCACCGCATCACCTGGGATAGGGCGACAACAGTTGGCGAAGGAGACCAGCATGCCTTCGGCGCCGCGGATCGGCATCATGTTGGATTCTTTATGTTCGTGCTGCTCGACCCGATCGCCCTTGAGACGCTGGGCAATCACTATGCTCATGGCGTTGCCCAGGCCGATGTCGGCCAGCAGGGAATCTAGGGTGGCGTGTTTGGTCTCGCTCACCACCTTATCGATCTGCTCCTGAGGGATATCCTTGAGCTTGATGTCGCCCAGGGCGTGGTTGAGCAGACGCTTGCCGAGCAGTACGGCATCGTCTTCTTTGAGGCTCTTGAGCAGCTGTCTGATCTTAGCGCGTGCCTTACCCGTCACCACGAAGTTGAGCCAGGCGGCGTTGGGGCGCGCGCCCTTGGCGGTGATGATCTCGATAGTCTGACCGGAAATCAGCGGCTGACTCAGCGGATAGGCCTGACGGTTGACCCGCGCGCCGACACAGGTGTTGCCCACGTCGGTATGCACCTCGTAGGCAAAGTCCACCGCAGTGGCGCCCACAGGTAGCTCGAGAATGCGTCCCTCTGGGGTGAAGACATAGATCTCTTCCGGGAACAGCTCTGTCTTGAAGTTTTCGACGAATTCGAAGGAGGTGCTGGCGCTCTGTTGCAGCTCCAGCAGGCTCTGCATCCACTTGCGGGCACGCACCTGAGTGGTGGTGCCTTGCTGGGCCGAACCGGCGCCCTTGTAGAGCCAGTGGGCCGCAACCCCCTTGTCGGCCATCTGATCCATATCTTCGGTACGAATCTGGATCTCCACCGGTACGCCGTGTGGACCAAATAGCGAGGTATGCAGCGACTGATAACCGTTAGCCTTGGGGATGGCAATATAATCTTTGAAGCGACCGGGACGCGGCTTATACAGGCCGTGCATGGCGCCCATGACGCGATAACAGGTGTCAATGGAGTCGACGATCACCCGAAACGCATAGATATCCATCACCTCTTGGAACTGGAGTTCCTTGTTACACATCTTGTTGTAGATGGAATAGAGGTTTTTCTCTCGGCCCTTGACCGTGCCCTTGAGACCTGTGTCTTCGAGGCGGGTCTTGATAGCGCCTTCGATATTCTGGATCAGCTCTTTTCGGTTGCCACGTGCAGACTTGACCACCTCTTTGAGTACCCGGTAGCGCATGGGGTAATAGGCCTGAAAGCCCAGATCTTCCAGTTCAGTCTTGATATTGTGAATACCCAGACGGTTGGCGATGGGGGCGTAAATTTCCAGGGTTTCGCGGGCGATGCGGCGACGCTTGTCGGGACGCAGGGCGCCAAGGGTGCGCATGTTGTGGGTGCGGTCGGCCAGCTTGATGAGGATCACCCGGATATCCTGGGTCATGGCCATCATCATCTTGCGGAAGTTTTCCGCCTGAGCTTCTTTCTTGTCTCTGAACTTTAGCTTGTCCAGCTTGGAGACGCCTTCGACCAGCTCGCCCACAGACTCACCAAACAGCTCCGAGAGCTCTTCTTTGGTGACAGGGGTATCTTCAATGGTGTCGTGCAGCAGGGCGGCCATGAGTGTCTCATGATCGAGACGCATATCGGCCAAGATGCGGGCAACCGCAACCGGATGGGTAATGTAGGGTTCGCCACTCGTGCGCATCTGCCCTTCATGAGCATCGCGCGCTACCTGATAGGCCTGCTTGAGTAATTCTACCTGCGTCGCTTCTAAGTAACTTGACGCAGACTCCTTGAGACCTTCAAACAGATACAAGTGGCTTCACTCCTTAGATAGTGTTGCGGCCTTCGGCGATGGCGGCAACGGCAGCGATTTCGGCTGCTTCACGTTCGCGGACGGTCTGACGCTCATCGGCGTCTAGTGTGTCGGCGGTAACCAGGCCAAGTTCGATTTCGCGTAGAGCGATAACCGTTGGCTTGTCGTTCTCTTCTTCAACCATAGGGTCTTTGCCCTGCACAGCGATTTGGCGAGCACGACGCGCTGCAACCAGGATCATATCAAAACGGTTGCCGATTTGGTTTACGGCGTCTTCTACAGTTACGCGAGCCATGTATTGAAACTCCAGTGTTTATGGGTGAAAAAATGACGCAAAATTGTACACGATGACAGTTAGTCTGCCAACAGATCATTAAGCATATCATTTTGAGCATGAATTTGACTAGCACGAGTGAGGCGTTGGCTGCGAATAATTGCCTTTAAATCCACCTGTGCCTGCTCGAAGTCATCGTTCACTATGATGAAGTCATATTCGCCATAGTGAGAGATCTCCGAGGTTGCCTGGGCCATACGGCCAGCAATCACCTCGGCACTGTCTTGACCACGGCCGGTTAGGCGACGCTCAAGCTCCGCCTTAGAGGGCGGCAGGATGAAGACGCCAATCGCCTCTGGCATCATCTCTTTAACTTGCTGGGCGCCCTGCCAGTCGATGTCGAGAAACACGTCTATGCCCTTTTCCAGCATCACCTCGATGGCCGCCTTAGAGGTGCCATAATAGTTACCGAACACCTCGGCCCATTCGAAGAAGGCCTGCTTGTCGATCAGCGCCTTGAATTCGTCGACGTTGACGAAATGATAGTGCTCGCCATCGACTTCGCCGACTCTGGGTTGGCGTGTCGTGTGTGACACAGAGACCTTCATATCGGCGGGTTTATCCTGCAAAATAGCGCTAAGAAGTGAAGACTTGCCGGCGCCACTGGGCGCTGAAATGATAAAGAGGTTTCCGCGAGCGGTCATGTAATTGCTATCCAAAGGCTGTATCGTTTTAGGTAGCCAGACATTATACAGCCTAGTAGTAAATTTAGGCTAGGGTCTGTTGAGCTTTCCTACTGATTTCTGGCTGGATGGAGATTGCTTTGGACGGGTAATTGTTTTGTAGGCATTGGGCTGGCCGGGAAAATTAACCAAAATTAAGCGTCATCCGGGGCGAGATCCAGTAGACTCTCTGCTGAGATAGCCGTGAAGTGGGATTTTTTATGTCGTTAAACACCTTTTTCTGTCGCCAGGGCGTGGATACCAGCCTGCGTTTTCTTGTCATTAGTGGTGCCTCACTCTGCCTCATCTATCTCTTCTCCCTGCTGTTTGCCGGTCATGGCATCTTGTTGCTGTTGGCCCTGCCGTTAATCGCCGTCTCGCTACTTAGCGCTAGCCGTCGCCTGATAACCGCCCAGCGTCTGCTGGCATTGGCGGTCGTCCCCGGGCCACTGCTGCTGGCCGCCAGTCTGGTCTTTGCCGAGCAGGCCTGGCCAAACTGGGTCGCCCTCATCTTAAGTATTTTGGCGGTGGGCTTTATCGTTTCTCGTCCTCAGCCTAAGACATCTGCCCCCTTCGATAGCCTGGGCTACAGTGGCCCCTTGATGGCGAGTAATCAGCGCCGCACCCGGGTTGAGCCGACCCTGGCGGGGGATTCGCCTGCGTTTGCTCATGCTCCAGAACACGCATTAGGGCAAGAACTGGCGCAGGACAATGAGCCTGGGTTTGAGCAGGCATCTGCCATGGCGTCTGATCTCGATGCGCAGCAGGTCTATCGAAGTGATGCTACAAAAGACAAATATTTCCAAGCTAGCCTGTCCCAAGCTAGCCAACCCCAGGACAGGTTGGCGCAAGGAGTTAATACGCTCGGGGAGCAGCTGGCTAAGCTGTTTGGTATAAGCTTAACCGCCATAAAGAGCCATCCTCGCGGCGCCCTGTTAGGCTTCGGTTGCCTGTCGCTGTTGCTTGGCAGCCTGTTCTGGCTTGGGGGCGATGATGCTACCGAACAAGTTGCAGCAGAGTCAGAGCCCGAGAAGCTGATTGCCCAGTCGTCATCGACAAACATCAAGCAGGTGGCTATGCCAGACGGCTTTAAGGTGCAACTCGAGGGTAAGGTATTGATGCTCAGCTGGCTGGGTGAGCGGGGCGAGCCCGGCACCATCTGGTCCCTCGCCAGCGCCGAGGGTGACAGCAGTTGTAAGAACCTGACCTTTAACAATGGCGTGAGCTATCGGCCTATGACGGTGAGTCTGCTGGCTGACACCTCGACCCAGGCGCGTTTCTCGCCGCTGGATACGCCCGCCATCATCAATGATATTGCCATGCGCGGCAGCCTGACCCTGTGCGGCTACGAGTTTAGCCTCAAGGGCAGTCAGGCGGCGCTGGCCAAGGAGCCGGCCTTCAGGCCTTATCTCTAATTCCCTAATTCCATGAGTATGTTATGGGTGGTTATGCTGCCGCCCCTATCTTTCTTATTTAAGACGAGCCATTGGCTCGTGTGGTTAGATGTCGATGAAGTTAACTGATGCAGTGTCCAATGGGGATGATAACAATCCATCCTTGACCCTAGTGATCATGGCGGCGGGCCTGGGAAGCCGTTTCGGCGGCGACAAGCAGCTCGCCGAGCTAGGGCCCAAGGGCGAGACCATGTTGCAGCTGTCGATCGCCAGCGCCATCGAGGCAGGCTTCTCAGCGGCCGTGATAGTGACCCGCGCCGAGCTGATCCCGAGTATTCAGGCGCGCCTGGCAGGCTTGCCGCCTCAATTTGCGCTGCATTTCTGTGTGCAGCAGCTGACAGACCTACCTGTACCAAGTGGCGAATCTGCGAACGGCACTATTCTCGAAGCACTGACAAGCAATAGAACTAAGCCCTGGGGCACGGCTCATGCGCTGTGGAGTGCTCGTAAATTTGTATCCGGTCCCATGGCGGTGATCAATGCCGACGATTACTATGGCGATCAGGCCTTCGCCCTGCTGGCTCAAGGCTTTAAGCTGCGGCCGAATCGGTGGCAGATGGTGGCCTATCCTCTCAAGGAGACGCTGTCGGATCATGGCGGCGTCAATCGTGGCATTTGTGTTACCCAGGATAATCTGCTGATTTCTGTCGAAGAGTGGCTGAATATTGCCTGGCAAGGTGATAATCTGGTGGGCTCGCATCAGGGACGACAGAGCAATTTGGCCCTCGAGGCGATGGCCTCGATGACCTGTTGGGGCTTTACCCCGGATATCTTCGATCTCCTGGGCGAGGCCTTGGCAGAATTTGTGACCCAGCAGGGGAATAAGCCGGACAGCGAATGTTACCTTCCCGCCGTGGTGCAAGCCGCCTTAACCGATGAGGCGCAGGCTAAACAGGTATTTGTGAGCCAAACCCCGGATACCTGGTTAGGGGTGACCTATCCGCAAGATATTGATTGGGTAAAACAAAAATTAATGGAGTTACTGGGTGATTGATTTTATAAGGCAGCAGGTGCTGCCGCACTTTGGCGTAACCGCTTCGGCCAAAGTGAGTCCCCTTGGGAACGGTCATATCAATGATACTTTTCTCGTGCGCTGGCCAGAGGGCGAGTTTGTGCTGCAGCGTCTCAACACGGAAGTCTTTACTCAACCCCACGCCCTGGTGAGCAACGCCCAGAAGGTGGCAGAGCATCTGCTCGCCAAACATGAGGCTGGTGAGTATCGCCTGAGTGTGGTGCAGCCGGTGACAGACTCACAGGGCGAGCTGGCGCTGGACTTAGGCGATCAAGGTTTTTGGCGCGCCATCACCTATCTGGCCTTTAGCCACAGCATAGAAGTGGTCGCCGATGCGGCGCAGGCAGAATCTGCGGCCAAGGCCTTTGGTCACTTTTCCCGTGCACTGAGCGATCTCGATGCCAGTCAGCTCGAGGATGTGATTGCCAAGTTTCATCACCTGCCTGGGCGTATCGCCCAGTTGCAAGCGGCAGTCGCTAAAAACAGCCAGGGACGTCTCAAAGAGTGTCAGGAATGGGTAGACTTTGCTCTTTCTCAAGATGAGCTTTTGAACGAGCTTAGCGAAGTCGAGGTGCTGCTGCCGCCACGTGTCTGTCACAACGACACCAAGATCAATAACATGCTGTTTGATAAGCGCGACATGAGCAGCATGGCGATTATCGATCTCGATACCTGCATGCAGGGACACCTGATGTATGACTTTGGCGACATGGTGCGAACCTTTACCTCACCAGAGGCCGAGGACTCCACCAATCTCGCCAGGGTCGAGGTGCGCGAGCCTATCTTCGCCGCCATCTGCCGCGGTTACCTGGGTGAGCTTGGCGAGGTGCTGAGCGATGCCGAGCGTCAAAGCCTCTGGCTGGGCGCCAGGGTGATCAGCCTGATGATCGGGGTACGTTTCTTAACGGATCACCTTAACGGCGATGTCTATTTTCATATCCACCATGAGAACCATAATCTCGAGCGTGCGGTCAACCAGTTTACTCTTTATAAGAGTCTGTTGAGTCAGAGCGATAGCCTCAAGGCTTATCTAAAATAGTGCGTGATAAAGGGGGCCGTTGGGCCCCCTTTTTTGTGGCCATCGGCGTATTTATCTTATGCCGAATAGACACTCACTTGCTCAAGATCAACTTAAGGTGAACTCATTGATAAGTTTGCTATCAAAGCGTTAAGTTAGTTCGTACACTGCACTCAGTTTTCCGACTATAGGTGAGATAGATGCCACCCATTATCTGTAATACTGCGCGAGAAGCCGTTGCCCTGATCCAGAGCGGTGAGACCCTCTGGACCCATTCCATGGGCGCCACCCCTAAGCTTTTACTCGATGCCTTGGCCGAGCATGCCCTGACCCGGCAAGACCTGACTCTGTTGCAACTGCATACCGAATGTGCCGAGTCCCTCAGCGATCCACGCCTCAAAGGCCATCTGCGTCATCGCTGTTTCTTCGGTGGTCTGCCGACCCGCCTGCTGCTGCAGCAGGGGGACGCCGATTATGTGCCCATCTTTCTCTCCGAGGTGCCTAAGCTGTTCCGCTCTGGCGAGCAGCCCATAGACACGGCGATCGTTCAGGTATCGCCGCCGGATAAGCATGGTATCTGTTCGCTCGGAATATCTGTGGAGGCGACGCTGGCGGCCTGTCAGGTGGCGGGCAAGATCATCGCCCATATCAACCCCTGTATGCCACGCACCCATGGTGATGGCTTCATCCATTACGACAAGTTTGCCGCCGTGTTCGAGCAGAGCATGCCGCTGCCACAACATCCGCTGGCGGCCAGCGACGAGACCAGTTTGGCCATAGGCCGGCACGTCGCCAAGTTGGTGCGCGACGGCGACTGCCTGCAGATGGGCATAGGCGCCATCCCAGATGCCGTACTCTCCTGCCTCACTGAGCATAAAGACCTTGGGGTACATACAGAGCTGTTTTCCGATGGGGTGTTGAATCTGGTCGAGCAGGGGGTGATCAACAACAGTCGCAAGAAGGTGCATCCAGGCAAGCTGGTCACAGGTTTCGCCCTGGGCAGTCAGCGACTGTATGACTATGTGGACGATAACCCCTCTGTGATCTTCATGGATATTGAACAGGTCAACGACACTTCGATCATTCGTAAGAACCCTAATGTGATGGCGATTAACTCGGCGCTGCAGGTGGATATCTCGGGACAGATCTGCGCCGACTCTCTAGGCACCCGTATCTATTCCGGTGTTGGTGGCCAGATGGACTTTATCCGCGGAGCAGGCCTGTCGGAAGGGGGCCGCTCGGTGATCGCCCTGCCCAGCACGGCGGCGGGCGGCAAGGTGTCGCGTATCGCCTCGGTACTCTCTCCCGGAGCCGGTGTGGTCACCACCCGTGCCCATGTGCACTACATAGTCACAGAATATGGCGCGGCTAATTTGCGCGGCAAGTCATTGCGAGAGCGCGCCCGGGCGTTGATCGATATCGCCCACCCCGATTTTAGGGAGCAGCTCTGCAAGGAGACCTTCGATATGTGGGGGTTAAGGGTTTAGCCTGCCTATATCGAACAAAGCCCCCTATTGCGTTATAACAATAAGGGGGCTTTTTTATTGCGTTAGATCTCTTGAGTATCGCTCGGCTCAGACTGAATTTTTCTCTTTCAAGTTGCCGGGTTAGGCCGAGGTGGTTTTAGGTTTGCTCATCATGATGTTGGAAGCGATGGCAAACAGGCAGTAACCAGTGAAAAACCAGAAGCCGATTTCGAGCTGGGCGTGCATTATGATTAGCTCACCCATCTGATCCTCGGCGTTACCTGCGAGGTAGCTGACAATGATGGCCACCACAAATACATCGGCCATGCTCCACTTGCCGATGGCATCGATAAGGCGTGTGAGCAGGGTAGCCGTGCTGCCACGTGCGAAAACCAGTACCGCCTGCGCCAATAGCTTAAGGGTGGGAATGATCACCGAGAAAGTGGCTATCATGATGCCGACCAGCAGGTTACCGCTTTGCATTAGATCTTGCACCGTCCCCAGTATGCTGCGGTGCTTGCGATATATCTCCACCTGACCCTCAAGCTCGTTAAAGCCGAGAAAGGCGGATACAGACCCCAGCAGTCCGCGCATCTCACCGTCTTCTGTCATCAGTTCTATGCTTGTCTGGGCAAATTTAGATTTGTCCGCCTGGCCATCAAGGCTCAGCATAGGTAGGCTGAGTCCAGGGATAAGCAGGGCCAGAGCGATAAGAATCACTAGTAATTGAGGCCATTTACTCCGTTGTGACATGGGGTCTCCATTTTTGCTAGAAAAATTGTGCCTAATAGGGACTAAGTTCATAATCGATGCGCTTTTTTAGAGCCTGAGTTGTGTAAAGCGAAAGGCTAAACGTGATGAAGCAATTAAGGGAATGGTGAGATTGCGGCTAAATCATTTTAAAGCCACAATCCAGCAGATATTGATACGTATGTAAGTAGAGTGATTTTTTTCTTGTTGAATCAATATCGGTTCCTTCTGGAATAAATATCACCATTCCTTGTCTTGCTCTAGTTAACAGAACTCGATAAGCATTTTCAAGGTAGCGTTTGTCCTCATCTTTGTTGCGATTTTGCCATTTTGTTCCTTTAAATTTCCAATGTTCAAACTTATCACCGTTATGACGGTAATCGGCATCCCAACCTACTAGGCACCAATCTAGTTCTAGGCCTTGGATATCAAACTCTGTCGCGCAATCCTCGAGAAAATGGCATGAGCGGATATCCTCTTGAGGATTTAAATACCATGCTGCTGGGTCAAAGCGATTTTTAACATGTATTCCTTCAGCTTTTAGACGAATAGCATTGGAGGAGGCGAGAAGCCCTTTGCTTTCATTTGCTCGAGTTTGAGTTCGTAGCCATTTTTTGGCTTTATTTAAATCTCGGGTGATTTTTAGTGGGTATACCTGCTGTAATTGGTCGCTTAATTCCTTAGCTTTTTTTCCATCACCAGCGATAACATGGTGTACGAAGTCAGATAGTTTCTCAGCTCTGAAAGATCGCATTGAAGTTGCTAAGTGCAGGTTTGGTAAGATGTTCACGTTTTCTAAATGATCAGGCGAAACATCTGTAGAGATATAATTACTAGTAAGTATGTTCGGTGAGCAGTATACATTCCAGTTAGCGAAGCGGTTTTCAAGAGCGTCTAACCAGCCTCTCAACCCAGCCTCACCAGTGTTTATCTCTTGTCCACCTCCAATAAGCGCAATAATCACAGCCCAATCTTGATGTCTATCCATGACCGATATGAGAAATTCAGGTTCTGATTGATTGAAGTTGAGATAACCGCGTTTAGTTTGCATGAATTTGGAGGTTTGCTCTAGATTCCATGCTCGTTGTGCTTCATCAAAGATTACTACTTTTTCTGGCGGTATTGAGCCATCCAGAGCCTCATCTCTAAAACGATGAATATTTTGAATAAACTGACTGGTTTTCTGCCGTTCTCTAGCTTTTGTAGAGTTTGTTCGCTTGGAAGCATCATTAGCCAATGCTTCTTGTAATACAGTCACTAGAGGACCATTACCGCTTAAGAATACCGAATACTCATCTTCTTCGGGAATGGAATGAGCGTTGGCAAGATTAACACCTATCAATGTTTTCCCCGCGCCTGGAACTCCGGTTACAAAGCAGATAGCTTTTGATTTTTGTGTTCGAGACTGGTGAATTAGTTTGATTAATTCATTGCAAGTTTTGCCTAAGTTTTGATTGTCGGCTTCATTTCGAGCAATGTCTTCTACATTGTGAGATGCGTATAAAGCTTGAGCGGCTTCGACAATTGTTGGTGTTGGCATATATCCCGTCTTAGCCCATTCATCTCCCCTAAAATCAGGTTGTTTGTGCTGAATGGATATTTGGGTGATGGTTTGATGTAGTTGAGCAATATTAATGCATATTGGCGAAGCAACATAATCTGCCGCGAAGCAGATGTCGCTAAATGAGTTTTCTGTCGCGGTCGCTACTAGAATAGGAACAATACATTTACCATGACTTCCTCTGTGAAAGTTTTTTAAATCTAATGCATAGCCATGAGTTTGGCGGAGATCTTGGGATAGATAATTAGATGCACCAATTTTAAATTCCAGCACAAATATAATGCCAGAATAAATGAGGACTACATCTGCACGACGACCCATTCGAGGGATAAGAAACTCAAAGAATACCCAGCCTTTATCAGATGGGATGTTGACCAAAGCAGTTTGAATTGCAGCAATTTGCACTGTCCATGCGGAGGTTTGGTGATGCTTAATATCTTGGGTATGGAGTTGCGATATTTTGCCTAAAATAGCTTGGGGATTTTCTAATAGAAACTCATTAAGTGGAGCTGAATAAAAAGCACGCCTAGTCATGTTTGGTCTCAACATCAAATTCAAGTAGAGATGAGGCGCTTACCTTTAAACCATTGGCTAATTTTACGATATTAATTAGTGCAACATTACGAACGCCACGTTCTATACCACTGATATATGTTCGATCTAGTTCGCAGATTTCAGCTAGCTGTTCTTGGCTTAATCTTTGTTGAGTTCGTATTTGTTTTAGTCTTTGTCCGAAACGGCTCAAAATCACATTCATGATTATGTCTAAATATCAGTGGGATATGATTTGCATCTTGAATCGGTGTGACTTATCAGTCTACGGACTATAAGTCACAAATTGGGGAGGTCGTATCGAGGAAGTGACACGATTTATTTCGGAGGGAATGGAGAAAAGCTCTAGCTTGGAATAAAGCTAGAGCTTGCATTTTATTGAGTTTACTCGACGTTCTGGATCTGCTCGCGCATCTGCTCGATAAGCACTTTGAGTTCGACCGCGGCGGCGGTGACCTCTGAGCTGATGGACTTGGAGGCCAGGGTGTTGGACTCGCGGTTAAACTCCTGCATCATGAAGTCTAAGCGTCGGCCCTGGGCGCCGCCTTTCTTGAGGATGCGGCGGGTCTCGGCGACGTGGGCGTCGAGTCTGTCCATCTCTTCGGCGACATCCATCTTCTGCGCCAGTAGCACCATCTCCTGCTCTAGACGAGCGGGATCCAATTCGCCCTGGATCTCGGCTAAACGGTTGGTGAGCTTGTCGCGCTGCCACTGCATCACGGTAGGCATGTGCTGGCGAACGATAGCGACCTGGCCCTCGATGGCCTCTAGACGCGTCTCTAGCATGGTCTTGATGGCGTCGCCTTCGCGGCCACGGGCCTCGATAAACTGATCGACCGCGCTGTCGAAGGCGGACAGTAGCTCTTTGCCTATGGCATCCATGTCCTGCTCGCTGCCTGACATTACGCCCGGCCAGCGCAGCACGTCGACTATGTTGATCTCGCCTTGACCGGCTTCCTGCTTGACCCAGTTGGCCGCCTGAATGATCTGGCTGGCCAGCGCCTGATTGAGTTGCAGGTCGTTATTCTTTTCTTCGCCAAGATCGTAGCGCAGGTTGACCTCAATCTTGCCGCGATTTAAACGTTTACGCAGACGGTCTCTGAGGACAGGCTCCAGGCTGCGCAGCTGTTCTGGCAGTCGCAGGTAGGTTTCAAGGTAACGTTGATTGACCGAGCGGATCTCCCAGGAGGCGGTGCCCCATTGTGCTTTGTGCTCGATGCGAGCATAGGCTGTCATGCTTTGGATCATGGGTAATTCCAATAGTTTAAATCGATTTAGTGACCTTGGATTATAGTCTGATGAGATGCAGGGTTAAAGCAAACTCTCCTCCCTTTACGCTTTGGGTCATGATTAACATGGCATCGAAGCGCGCAAGCCCCTATAATATGCAGCCAAATCTGCTTATCTCTATTTCAAACAGGAAATGCCAATGCGCCCAAGTGACAGAACCCCAGCTCAATCTCGTCCGGTAACCATTACGCGACAGTTCACTGCCCATGCAGAAGGTTCTGTATTAATCGAATTTGGCGAAACTAAGGTGCTGTGCACCGCGAGCTTCACCGAAGGGGTGCCACGCTTCCTGAAAGGTCAGGGCCAAGGTTGGGTAACCGCCGAATATGGCATGTTGCCACGCTCGACCCACAGCCGTATGGATCGCGAGGCTGCCCGTGGTAAGCAGTCTGGCCGTACCCAGGAGATCCAGCGTCTAATCGGCCGCGCTCTACGCGCAGCGGTAGACATGAAGGCACTGGGTGAAAACACTATCGTGATCGACTGTGACGTGATTCAGGCCGATGGTGGTACCCGCACCGCTGCCATTACCGGTGCCTGTGTAGCCCTGGTTGATGCGCTCAACTGGGCTCGTGGTAAGGGACTGATTAAGACCAACCCACTTAAGTTTTTGATTGCCGCCGTCAGCGTAGGCATCTACAAGGGTGAGCCTATCTGCGATCTTGAGTATGTGGAAGATAGCGCCGCCGAGACCGACATGAACGTGGTGATGACAGAAACCGGTAAGATCATCGAGATCCAGGGCACTGCCGAGGGTGAACCCTTTAGTCATGAAGAGCTACTCAGCTTGCTGGATCTGGCCAAGCACGGCATTCGCGAGATCGTCGATGTGCAGAAGGCGGCATTGAGTTAATCATTATTTTTTGATCAGGACCCTACGGGGTCCTTTTTTTAAATCGAATTGAGCGTACCCTTACATTTTAAAAAGGAGAGATTGTGAAAGCCTATCAACGTGAGTTTATTGAGTTTGCCCTTGAGCGTCAGGTATTACGTTTTGGCGAATTTACGTTAAAGTCAGGCCGCACTAGCCCTTACTTCTTTAATGCCGGCCTGTTTAACACCGGGCGTGATCTAGCGCGTCTGGGTCGCTTCTACGCGGCGGCGCTGGTGGATTCGGGTATCGAGTATGACCTGCTGTTTGGCCCGGCCTACAAAGGGATTCCTATCGCGACCACCACGGCGGTGGCTCTGTGCGATCACCATGATATCGATATGCCTTACTGCTTTAACCGTAAGGAGAAGAAAGATCACGGCGAGGGTGGCAGCCTGGTGGGCAGCGAGCTTAAGGGCCGCGTGATGCTGGTGGACGATGTGATCACCGCAGGGACTGCGATTCGCGAATCGATGGAGATCATCGAGGCACACAATGCCGAGCTGGCGGGCGTGTTGATTGCGCTGGATCGTCAGGAGAAAGGCAAGGGCGAGCTGTCGGCTATTCAGGAAGTCGAGCGCGACTTTGGCTGCAATATCGTCTCTATCATCAAGCTGGAAGATCTGATCAACTACCTGTCGGAAAAACCTGGCATGGAAGATCAGTTGGCGTCGGTAAGCGCCTATCGCGACCAATACGGTATCTAATCGATATCAATTGTCGTGAAACAAAAAAACGCTGCCTAGGCAGCGTTTTTTATTGAGTGGAGCTCGCTTAAAGCCATTGGCTTAATTGCTTAGGAACTCGGCGCGGGTGGCTGGGTTTGACTTGAAGATGCCGCCCAGGGCCGTGGTGGTCGTGGTGCTGGTAGAGTCCATCACGCCGCGTGATTTGACGCAGTAATGCACCGCATCCATCTTGACCGCTACATCTTTGGTCTCAAGCAGTGTCTGTAGCGCCACCAATACCTGTTGTGTTAGGCGCTCTTGCACCTGAGGGCGCTGGGCAAAGAAGCGCACGATACGGTTGATCTTAGACAGGCCTATGATGTTTTTGCGCGGCAGGTAGGCCACGGTAGCGACGCCGTCTATGGTCACCAGGTGGTGCTCACAGGTGCTGGTGAGGCTGATGTCGTTGACCTTGACCATCTCATCGAAGCCCATCTTGTTTTCGATAACCGTGATCTTGGGAAAGTTCTCGTAGTCCAGGCCCGAGAAGATCTCATCCACATACATCTTGGCGATACGCTTAGGGGTCTCGACCAGGCTGTCGTCGCGCAGATCCAGTGACATTAAGGTTAAGATCTCGCGCATATGGTGCTCAATCTTCTCTTTGCGCGCCTCGCTACTCAGTCCGCACGGGACCATGGGCGTCTCAAGACCACGCTCTAATAATGCAGTTTGCACCTGCTTTGCTGCTTCACTTAATGCCATCGTGTCCTCCACCATCAGATAGTGGTCTATTCAGTAAGGTTAATTTACTAATGTTTTTAACAAATTAACCTTTAAGATATTCATTATAGCCTGTCCGGCGCCAGTAAACATAGGGCGGCGGGTCAGGGAGGATACCCTGAATTGCGGGTAATTTATACCCAGAAATACTAGGGGATTAACAAAAAAGCCGATTGTGGCAATCGGCTTTTGGGGTATTTAAGGGGTTTAGAGCTTAAGGTTGTCTTTGAGGAAGCTCATCATCTGACGGTAGTATTTCGCCCTATGTTCATCGTTATAGAAGCCGTGGCCCTCATCGTCCATGACCAGTTTCTCATAAGGGTAGTTGTGTTTCTTGAGCCCTTCTTCCAGCGCTTCGAGCTGTTCGATTGGCGCTCGCTCATCTTCACCGCCATGCACCAGTAGCAAGTTTACTTTGAGTTTGTCGACGTTCTTGCTAGGCGACATCTGCTCAAGCATGGCTTCGTTCTCGCCTAGTACCTGCTTCAGGTAACGTTCACCCGCGCGGCGCCCTTGTACATCCCCTTCGTTGAACATCAACTCGAGATCATAGACACCGGCGAAGCCTATGGCACACTTGAATAGATCCGGTGCCAGGATTGGGCTTTGTAGCGCCGAGTATCCACCAAAGCTGCCGCCGACAATACAGATTCGCTCTTTGTCCACAAAGCCTTTTTCGATGACATATTTGGTGGCATCGATAATATCGTACTGGATCTCCGTGCCCCATTTCTGGTGGCCAGCATGCTCAAATTCTTTACCATAGCCGCCCGACCCGCGGAAGTTTACTTGCAGCACGGCGGCGCCTTGACTAGCGATCAACTGGTTCTGGTCGTCAAAGCCCCACCAGTCTCTTGGACCATGTGGACCGCCGTGAGGATTGACCACGAGCGGCAGATTCTTAGCCTCTTTGCCATAGGGCAATGTGAGATATCCACTGATCACTCTACCGTCTCTGGCGGTAAAGCTGATTGGCTTCATCTCGGCCATCTTATCGGGATCTAACCATTTCTTTTGTGAGACTAGATATTCAAGCTTCTTGCTGGTGGCATCGAATATGTAGTAGTCGCCAGGATTTCTATCGTTGAAAGCCTTGATGATCAGTTTGCTCATGTCGTTGGTCTGGCTGACGAGATGAACCTGATGGCCAGGCAGTGCGGTGAGCAGCTGTTTCAGTGTGGTGGCCAGTTTTTCATCATTATCGACAAACTCATAGGTCGGGTAGCCATTCTCATATTCTACGGCGTAGAGTTGTTTGTTGACGCGGTTGATCCACACATTGCTCGGGTCGACTACCTTGTCCTGGCTAATAAGCTGCTTTTTACCGCTCTTGATATCGACTAAATAGACCCCTTTAGGTTTACCGTTTTCGCTGCCGAGTACATAGACACTGTTCTCATCATCACCGAAGGCGATAGGAGTAATATCATCGAGATTTAAATTCAGCTTATCTGTGTCGACCCATTCATCATCTTTGCGGTAATAGAGCTGGGAACTAACGTAGTCGCGGGTACCACTGACAAAGCGAACTTCGCCATCATGATCCGGTAGAAATCGAGCGTAGGAGATAGGTGAGGTCGCAATTTTTCTACGTGTTCCCTTGTAGACATCGACTCTATAAACTTGCTGAAGATTCTCCACTGTGTTTGCGCTGCCGGAGCCCCAAGGGAGCGCTTGGATGAGCATGTAGCGATCATCTTCAGGCATAGGATCGAGAATATAGGCTGTGGCTTGTATCGCTGTATTTTTCTTGATGCGAGAACCCGTTTGTTGCTCACCGCCTTTATAACCGAACAGATAGGTTGGCTTAGAACCATCGGCATTGACAGCCATCAGCTCACCATAATAGATGGGATGGTCGCTCCAGCCTTTTAGGTATTCCTTAGCCAGCACGACACGCTCATTGTTAACCCAAACGTATTGCCCTACCTGGGCGTTGTCCGGAAAGCGAACCACATTGGTCGGTTTCTTGGTTTTGGCGTCCAGAATCATCAGCATATGCTTACCTTCGTGGGAGGTGATGGCGCTGAGGTAGTCTCCGTCGGGGGAGATCTGCACGTTAGAAAATTCGGCTGAGCGGCTAAAAAGCTCGGTAATATCTTTGTTTGAAGCCGTGACTTGGCTACTGATGAGGCAGAGGCAGGCTAAACTAAACGACTGAATTAGTTTCATATAACATCCTTGTACGCGCAATTGTTATAGAGTTTTTGTGGGTTTGTTGCGCCAAGGAGGGTAAAACAATGGATTTACGAGTGCAATACTTTTGTCTAGAAAAACACGGCGACCAGTGTATTACAGGTCGCTGTTTTTATTGATATTAGTTAACTCTGAAGTAGCTGCTGCTGAATAAACTGCCACTGCTCGGCGAAGTGTTCTGTGGGCTTGTTTTTGAAGTCGCTGCGCACGAATTGGGCGATGCGGCCTTCGGCCACGGCCAGCAGTAGGTTAGCCAGGATTGCCTCGTCCAGGTTAAAGCCTTTGCCTTCTCTCAAGGTCTTCTCTCTGAGGATCTGTTTCAGGTGAGTCTCAACCTTGGAGAAGATCTGGCCGGTACGGTTCCGTAGTCGCTCATTTTCGCCTAACAGGGCGTCGCCGTTGAGTACGCGGGAGATCCCTGGGTTGCGCTCGGCAAATACCAGCAAGAGTTGCAGCAGCAACTGACAGCGTCTCATGGTGTCTTTCTCTTCATCCATGATGAGGTTGATGCGCGATAGCAGCGATTCTTCGATAAAGTCGATCAGCCCCTCGAACATTCTCGCTTTGCTGGGAAAGTGGCGATAGAGCGCCGCCTCAGACACGCCCACCTCGGCGGCAAGTTTTGCCGTGGTGATTCGTTGACCGGGACTGGTTTCTAGCATGGTAGCCAGACATTGAAGAATATGTTCGCGTCGGTTGATTTTAGGGCTTGCAGCCATCTAAGTATCCTTTACTTAATTACTACAGGAGCCGATGGGCAGGCGCTGCCCATGACTCTCTAATTATTCTATGCGGCGTGTCTAGGTTGTGAGTGCCGTGTTATCGAGAATTTGGCTAATAGGTAGCTAACTATTGAGTACCCGAGTGGCCGAAACCGCCTTCGCCTCGATCTGAGGTGTCGAATTCGTCGACCAATTTAAATTCGGCTTGTACCACAGGCACAAACACCAGTTGCGCCAGGCGATCGCCAATCTCCAAGGTGAAAGGCTCGTTGCTGCGGTTCCAGCAAGAGACCATCAGGGGACCCTGATAGTCAGAGTCGATAAGACCGACCAGGTTGCCCAGCACTATGCCATGTTTGTGGCCCATGCCGGAGCGCGGCAGGATGACGGCCGCCAGGCTGGGATCGGCCACATGCACGGCGATACCGGTTGGGATCAGCTGGGTTTCACCCGGTTGAATCACCATTGTGGTTTCTATCATGGCACGCAGATCCATGCCGGCACTGCCCGGTGTCGCGTAGGCGGGAAGCGGAAACTGTGAGCCGATGCGAGAATCGAGGATCTTGAGTTCTATGGGCGTCTTCATGCTGTCTTCATCTGCTGTGCGATTAGGGTGAGTAGTTGCTTCGCCAGGGTATATTTATCTGTGGCGGGCAGGGCGTGCTCGCCTCCTTGCCAGAAAACCTTCAAGGCATTGCTATCGCTGTTGAAGCCGATGGCCGGGTCGGATACGTCATTGGCGGCGATCATATCCAATTTCTTGCGGGTCAACTTGTCTTTGGCGTAATGGTCTACATCCTGGGTCTCGGCGGCAAATCCTACCGTGAATGGACGTGCCTCATGGGCCGCGACCGTGGCTAAGATATCAGGATTGCGTACAAGCGCAAGTGACATCTCTGTGGCAGATTTCTTAATTTTCTCGTCGGCAATATCCGCGGTGCGATAGTCGCAGACCGCAGCGCAGCCGATGAAGATATCGCTGTGGTGTACCTGCTGCATCACGGCGTCGAGCATCTCCTGGGTCGAGGCGACGTTGAGGCGATTGACATTCATCGGCGTCTCAAGATTGACCGGGCCGGAGACCAGCGTCACCTTAGCGCCCATCTCGGCCGCCGCGCGTGCTAGGGCAAAGCCCATCTTGCCCGAGCTGTGATTAGAGATGTAACGCACGGGGTCGATTGCTTCGCGGGTTGGGCCCGCCGTCAGCAGTATCGATATTCCCTGAAGCAGCTTTGGCGCAAAGAAGTGTTCGACGCGCTCGGCGATCACCAGAGGCTCCTCCATGCGGCCTGGGCCGACTTCGCCACAGGCCTGGCTACCAGATGCCGGTCCCCAGATGGTGAGACCACGCTTTCTCAGGTTGTCCAGATTTTCCTGGGTGGCGACGTTCCGATACATCTGCTGATTCATCGCCGGGCAGAGCACTACAGGCGCTTCTGTGGCCAGGCAGGTGGTGGTGATTAACTCATCGGCCATGCCGGCGTTGATGCGGGCGATCAGGTTGGCGGTTGCCGGAGCGATCAACACTAAGTCGGCCCAGCGGGCGAGTTCGATATGCCCCATGGCGGCTTCGGCCGCCGGGTCTAACAGGTCGGTGGCAATGGGATGTCCCGACAGTGCCTGCAGGGTCAGCGGCGTAATAAATTCTTGCGCGCTTTGGCTCATGACGACACGTACATCGGCGCCGCGTTCTTTCAGGCGGCGGACCAGATCGGCAGACTTATAAGCAGCAATGCCGCCGCCAATTCCCAGCAATATCTTTTTATTGGTTAGACTCATGTTGATCACTAATCGCGTTTAATTTTGCCCGCTAACCATACCACAATCCTGCCGAAGTTGAGGATACAAGTTTTTAAAAACTAGACCATACTCTAAAGCCTAGGTGTGCAGATGGCGCCGAGACAAGGAGTGTTTATGGCAATCAAAGATTGGCCTCAGGGAGAGGGGCCCAGAGAAAAACTGCTGCGCAGTGGTGTCGCTCAGCTCTCCGATGCCGAGTTGCTGGCGGTGCTGCTTAGAAACGGCCTCAAGGGGCAAAGCGCCGTGTCCCTGGCCAGAGTCATGTTAACCCACTTCGGTGGCCTCAGGGCGCTGTTTAGCGCCTCCTTGAGTGAGCTGTGTGATATTCAGGGGATCGGCCCGGTAAAGTATGCTCAATTGCAGGCAGCCATCGAGTTAAGCAAGCGGATCGCGCAAGAAAATCTACAAAGAGGAAAGATTTTGTCAGATCCTGATTTAACTCGGGACTATTTAATGAGACAATTGGCGGATCGTGCCTACGAAGTGTTTGCCATCTTATTGCTCGATAGTCAGCATAGGGTGATTCAGTTCGTCGAATTGTTCCGTGGCACCATAGATTCAGCCTCGGTTTATCCACGAGAAGTGGTAAGCCTAGTGCTTGAGAAAAAAGCCGCAGCGGTAATTGTGTGCCACAACCATCCTTCCGGGGGGGCTGAGCCCAGTCATGCTGATCGGCGAATTACTGAGCGATTGAAATACGCGTTGGCGACTATAGATGTTTCGCTGCTAGACCATATGGTTGTAGGCGATCGTGAGATAGTTTCGTTTGCAGAGAGGGGATGGATAGATTGAATATCCCTTGATCTTTGATTTTAGATCCTGTATAAAATGCGCCCTCTTTGTGTGCCTCGGGCGACGGCCATATTCGAGGTACATTAATGCTCGAGCGTTAAATTGTTTTTGGAGAAGATTGACATGTCAAGAGTATGCCAAGTTACTGGCAAGAAGCCGATGGTTGGTAACAACCGTTCGCACGCTAAGAACGCGACTCGTCGTCGTTTTTTACCTAACCTACAGAACCACCGTTTCTGGTTAGAAGACGAAAAGCGTTTCGTACAGCTACGTGTATCTACTAAAGGTATGCGTATTATCGATAAGAAAGGTATCGAAGTTGTTGTTGCTGAACTTCGTGCCCGCGGCGAGAAGGTGTAATAAGCCATGGCTAAAGCTAAAGGTAACCGTGAGAAGATCAAGCTAGTTTCTAGCGCTAAAACAGGTCACTTCTACACGACTGAGAAAAACAAGCGTAACATGCCTGAAAAGATGGAGATCAAGAAATTTGATCCCGTTATCCGTCAGCACGTTATCTACAAAGAAGCGAAAATCAAGTAATTCTTGATTCACGTTTTTTGGAAAAAGCCCCTCATAGCAGGGGCTTTTTTTTGCCCTAAATTTCCCCATGCCGTTGGCCAGCTCATTTCTATTTTTTAGATAAGTTCCCAGGTGATAACCCTGCGTGCCGACGGATTCCGACCTCTACCTAAGCCTCTGATCTTAATCTGTTCTGCTATGCTTAAGCAGATTGTCTCTTTGTGATGAAAAAATATCGCTTTCGATGACAACAAATGCTTTTAATGTGAATTTAAATGCAATAAAATCGGCTTGTTATTCGTCTGGGACGATATTGTCACATATTTATTGTTGAGGTTACGCGGGTGCGCACTACTGAGTTAGTCGAGGGGTTTCGTCATTCTGCTTCCTATGTGAATGCACACAGGGGCAAGACATTTGTGGTCATGTTGGGCGGTGAGGCGCTGGCGCAGAGTCAGTTTCGCTCCATCATCAACGATATCGCCCTGCTTCACAGCCTTGGGATCAAGATAGTGCTGGTCCATGGCGCCAGACCGCAAATCGATGAGGCCTTGGCCGCGCATAATCTTGCACCTGAGTATTACAACGGGGTGCGCATCAGCGATGAAGAGTCCTTCAGGGTGATCAAGCAGGTGGTGGGCGGTCTGCAGCTGGACATTACCGCGCGCCTGTCGATGAGTTTGAGCAATACCCCGATGCAAGGGGCGCAGATCAACGTGGTCAGCGGTAACTTCGTGATAGCCCAGCCCTTAGGAGTGGATAACGGCGTCGACTACTGCCTGAGTGGCAAGGTGAGACGTATCGATGTTGCGGGCCTCAGGCGTCAGCTGGACAACCACGGCATAGTGCTCCTGGGACCGGTGGCGGCCTCTGTGACCGGCGAGTGTTTTAACCTGACCGCCGAAGAGGTCGCGACCCAGATCGCGGTGAAGCTCAAGGCCGACAAGATGATAGGTTTCAGTGCCAAGGAGGGGATACTCGACAGCAACGGCGAGGTGATTGCCGAGCTGATGCCAACCGATGCTCAGCGAATCTTGTCTGAGCTGACCGATGAAGACAATTGGTGTGTAGGAACACGGGCCTTCTTACAGGCCAGCATAGACGCCTGTCGTAACGGTGTGGCCCGCTGCCACTTCGTCAGCTATCTCGATGATGGCGCCTTGCTGCAGGAGCTGTTCTCCCGTGACGGTATCGGTACCCAGATAGTGACCGAGAGTGCCGAGCGTCTGCGCAGAGCCACCATTGCCGATATCGGTGGTGTCTTGGACCTCATCCGCCCGCTGGAGCAAGCTGGGGTCTTGGTGCGCCGCTCGCGTGAGCAGCTGGAGATGGAGATAGAGCAGTTTATGCTGATCGAGCGTGATGGCCTAGTGATCGGCTGCGCGGCCCTCTATCCCTTCGAGGAGGACAATGCCGGAGAGTTTGCCTGCCTGGTGGTGCATCCCGATTATCGTGATGCCGACCGCGGCAGCATCTTGCTGAAGAACATCATAGGTCAGGCCAAGGTGCGTGGTTATGCTCGCCTGTTTGCGCTGACGACCCGCAGCATTCACTGGTTCCTCGAGCATGGCTTCCAGATCGTCGAGGTCGATGCCCTGCCAAACAAGAAGAAGCAGCTGTATAACTATCAGCGCAAGTCGAAGATTCTCGCCTTAGATCTTCAATAACGCTAAACCCATCCGATGAAAGAGGCCACCCTTGGGGTGGTCTTTTTGTGTGTCCAAGTTAACTCACAGCAACGACTCTTGACATAATATGTCGAGAGCGCCACACTCAAGTTATCGGTTCATGTTAGGGTTGGGCTCAGGGATGATCTGCTTGCATGCCCAAATGTTTCAAGAGGATATTTAGAGATGGATACTCAAGTCTTTCAACTTACGACCTTAGATTCGGCATCCAGCGGGATCTTCCTGTCTATGCTGCTGGGTGTCGCCTTGGTGCTAGTCTTGCTGATGGTGAAGCCCTTACCTAAGAAGGCAAAATATGCCTCTGCGGGGATGGTGATCGCCGTATTGGGCCTGCTCTCCTGGGTGTTCTACAAGGCCCATGATACCAGCGTTCGCCTAACACCAAGCACTATGCTGGTGGATATTCCCCTCTACCGGGTCGAGTTACCGCGTCAAAGCCTGATGCCGGCTGAGGCTAAAATCGTCAGCTTGGGAGAAGATGATGCGCCTAAACTGAGCTATCGCAGCAACGGTGTGGGCATGCCGGGTTATTCGCTGGGGTGGTTTAAGCTGGCAGATGCCAGCGACAGGACAAATAAGGCCCTACTGTCGGTCACCGGCGACGGCCAGGTATTGGTTTTGCCGACGACCGAGGGCTATCTGTTGATCTTGAGTCTGGAGCAGCCGGAGGCCTTGTTAGCCAGTCTGCTTACGCCGACTCTTTAACGCCAGGTCCAGGGTAAAGATCACCAGGGCGCTCCAGATGAAGGCGAAGGTGATCCCCTTTTCGAGATCGAAGGGTTCGTTAAACAGGCTGACGGCCATGATAAACATGATGCTGGGGCCAATATATTGGAAGAAGCCTAGCATAGACAATGGGATACGCGTGGCGGCGCCAGCAAAGCAGAGCAGGGGAATCGAGGTGACGATCCCGGCCGCCATCAGCAGCAGGTTCATCTGCCAGCTATTTTCCAGGATGCTGGTGTCATCGAGATTCATTGCCAGATAGAGCAGGGCCACAGGCACTAAGATGGCCGTCTCGACCAGTAGTCCCGTCTTGGCGTCGATATTGACCTTCTTGCGCAGCAAGCCGTAAACGCCGAATGAGGCGGCAAGCCCCAGGGACACCACAGGAATCGAGCCAAAAGAGATCAATTGGATCAGTACGCCGGCGCAGGCCAGTGATACGGCCGCCCACTGTAGCTTACGCAGACGTTCCTGTAGGAACACCATGCCCAGCAATACGTTAATAAGGGGGTTGATGAAGTAGCCTAGGCTGGCGTCGAGCATATGATCATTGTTGATCGCCCAGATGAACAGCAACCAGTTGCCGGCGATCAGAACCGAGGTGAGCGCTAATACCCCGAGCTGTTTAGGTTGCCTAAATAGGGCACGTAGCTTGGCGAAACCACCGATAAATTGCATCAAGATCAACATGAAGACGAAGGACCAGATCACGCGATGCAGCAGGATCTCGGTCGCCGACACATGGTTTAGCAGCTTAAAATAGAGGGGAGCAAAGCCCCAGAGGCAGTAGGCGCAGATGGCGAGCGCTACCCCTTTACGATACTCAATATCGGCCATAGCTTAGGATTTAGAAAAAGTGCGGGAGTGGCATTGTAGGCGCCTAAGCCGCGTGACTCAAGCGGCCATAAGCATTCTTTTCGCGCCTCGCGCTGGAGCTGTCTCTTGCCAGCGCGTCTCACTAAATTGACGGTAATTTATAGAGGGATTAGCTGGCTAGCCCACCATGTAAGTGCCAGTGCCGAAGGCTATATGCGAGCCCTTCTCGTTGTGCAGCTCCATGCGGCAGACTGAGACTCGGTTACCGGCCCTGATCACTGTGCCCGTGCCGGTAAAGATCTCGCCGCGCCCTGGTCTGAGATAATCGATACGCAGATCTATGGTGCCTAAGGTTTTTAGGCGCTGCTGCAGATCTTCTAAACACCAGTCGTCTCGGCTGGCTACCAGGCCAGAGAAGGCCGTCAGGCCGCCCACCACATCTAGTACGGTAGCGGTCACGCCGCCGTGGAGGATCTGCTGATGAATGTTGCCTATGAGGTCTTTCTTCATCTTCACCTCGACCTCGACGCCCTGCAGATCGTAACGCTTGATATCCATCCCCAAGAGGTTATGAAAGGGCACCTTGGTATCGAAGATATCGGCTACACTGGCCAGGGTCTGCGCTTGTATGGGCGTCGTCATAGGGGCACTCCTTGTTTTGTCCTACGCTGCTTGCTGGGGACAAGCGGGTAAAGTTTGGGCATTCGTTAGCCTAATGGTTAGAGCATTTAATCTATCGCTAATGCACTGGGCGAGGCAAGCCTGCGGATAAAATTTCATCAATCGATGGGGGCGAGGTGGTAATTAATACCCGGATAGATGAGACAAGCCGAGCCGGCTTGATTAGAATAAGCGGCCAAATTAATGATTACCGAGCGCCATGGACTTAGCCTTAACTTCTCCCGACGTGACCGATAGCGATCCGCTCGCCGCCTGCCTGCAGACGGTGTTTGGCTATCGCACCTTCAGGACGGGTCAGCGTGAGGTGATAGAGCAGGTCTGCGGCGGCCAGGATGCTCTGGTTATAATGCCTACCGGCGGCGGTAAGAGCCTGTGTTATCAGCTGCCGGCACTCGTCTTACACGGGCTGACCCTGGTGGTGTCGCCGCTGATCTCCCTGATGAAAGATCAGGTCGATAGCCTGAAACAGATGGGCGTGGCCGCGGCCTACCTCAACTCGTCACAGTCGCGGGAAGAGGCGCTGACCATCTATCGCCAGCTGCATAACGGCGAACTCAAGCTCTTGTATGTATCACCCGAGCGCCTGCTGACCGACAGCTTCATCGAGCGTCTGCATAACCTGCCGCTCTCCCTGTTTGCCATCGACGAGGCTCACTGTATTTCCCAGTGGGGGCACGACTTCCGCCCCGAATATGCGGCCCTTGGTCAGCTGAAGCAGCTGTTTCCTCGGGTGCCCATGATGGCGCTAACGGCTACTGCCGACAAGGCGACGCGCGAGGATATCTGCCAGCGACTGGGTATAGCGCCCTTTGAGCTGCTCACCAGCTTCGATCGCCCCAACATTCGTTATACCGTGGCGGAGAAGCTCAACGCCGCCAATCAGCTCAGGCAGTTTATCCAGGCGCAGAATGGCAACAGTGGCATCATCTACTGTAGCAGTCGTCGTCGGGTGGATGAGGTGGCCGAGCGTCTGCGTATGCAGGGCTATCATGCCGATGCTTATCACGCGGGCAAAACCCAGGAGGAGCGCGCCGATATTCAGGAACGTTTCCTAAAAGATCAATTAGATATCGTGGTAGCCACCGTGGCTTTTGGCATGGGGATCAACAAGTCCAACGTGCGCTTCGTGGTGCATTACGATATTCCCAAGAGCGTCGAGGCCTATTACCAGGAGACGGGCCGCGCCGGCCGTGATGGCCTGGATGCCGAGGCCTTTATGCTGTTCGATCCCGCCGATATCGGACGGGTGCGCCATCTCATCGAGCAGCAGGAGCCGGGTCCGCAGCAGCAGGTGGAGTACCACAAGCTCAATACCATGGCGGCCTTTGCCGAGGCGCAAACCTGTCGCCGTCAGGTGCTGCTGCATTACTTCGACGAGAGTGCGTCCGAGCCTTGCGGAAACTGTGATATCTGCTTAGACCCACCCAAGCGGTACGACGGCGTCGAGGATGCCCAGAAGGTGCTCTCCTGCATCTTCCGCCTGCAGCAGAAGTTTGGTGTAAATCATCTTATCGAGGTGCTGCGCGGCTCCAAGGCGGCCTCTGTGGTCGACCGTGGCCACGACAAGCTGTCGACCTGGGGTATAGGCAAGGAGAAGAGCCATGAGTTCTGGCTCAGTATCATACGTCAGATCATTCACCTGGGTTTCGCCAGTCAGGATATCACCAGAGGTTCGGCCATTAAGCTTAATCCTCAGGCGCGGGCAGTGCTTAAGGGGGAGCTGCCGTTGCAGCTCGCCGAGCCGCGGATCAGCATCACCACACATGTGAAGCGTCGCAGCAGTAGCCGGGCACCGATTAACTACGACAGGAAACTGTTTGCCCGCCTGAAGCAGCTGCGTCGCAGCCTGGCAGAAGAGTTGGATGTGCCGCCCTATCTGGTGTTTAACGACGCCACATTGGCGGAGATGGCCGCCATGTTGCCGACCAGCCCCGGCGAGATGCTGGCGGTGAACGGCGTGGGCGAGACCAAGCTAAATCGTTTCGGCGGCGAGTTTCTTGACGAGATCAACGACTACCTCACCCGCAGCTAGCCAATATTTTGCTAACTCAGGCTCTGCTTACCAAGACTCTGTATATTCAGGCGCTGCTTGCTACCAAGCTTAGTGTGCCTGCTGACCGCTGTATTTACTCAGTTGATCGACACTGGCCCTTTTAACTAAGGAGGAGAGGGTGTCGTGATGCTGCATCACCGCCATCCCCATGCTAACCCGGGCGCCATTTTGTAGCGGCTCTATGATGGCGCTCAGCTGGCGGGCGATAAGCTGGGCGCCCGCCAGCGAGGTGAAGGGCAGCATGATCAATATCTGATCGGCGCTGGTGCTCAGCAAGATATCCTGCTGGCGGATCTTCTGTGACAAACGGGTCAGTAGCCTGTCGACATCGGCCTTGGCCAGATGGCTGGGATTGATCAGCAAGATGGTGATAGGAAAACCTATCTGCTTGGCGCTGGTCAGCAGGGCCTCCATCTTCTCCTGGGTGCTCATCGGCTCATCTCTCTGGCTCACCTGCAGCGGCGTCTTAGGCATTCTGATACGGTTGAGCAGAATAAACAGCGTCAGCAGCAGGAAGAGCACCAGGATGCCGATAAGACCATAGCTGTCGCTGATGTGGGCATCGAGCTTGATGGGCTTAGGCTGATTGTCCTGTGCCAGCTGCTGGTAACGTCCCAGCTGGGCCTTGATCTGCAGCAGTCGAGTGTCTTTAAGAAACTCATAGCTGCGCTGGGCCATCTCGAAGCGTTTCAGCTGATACTGATAGGCGTCCTTGTATTGGCCTATGTCGGCAAAGTAGCGGCTCAGGATGCCGTAGCAATAGACGAGCTCGTCAAACTGATTGGTGCGCTCGCCGATGGCGATCGCCTTCTGCATCAGCTCTGTCCCCAGGGCCTGCTCGCCGTTCGCCAATTGAATATTGGCCAGTAGACGATTGGCCCTCAGGCTGTCGTTGATCTTCTTCTGCTTGTCGAAGGTGTTGAGGGCGATATTGAGCAGCTGAATGGCGCTCTTATCATTTCCCCGTAGAAACTCAATTTCTGCCAGTTGGGTATAACTCTCGGCCAGCTCAGTCGCCGTGGCGAGTTCGGGCAGCAGTATCTTGGCCTCGAGCACCATGTCGTCCCTGAACTTCACCTCTTGGTTGTAGTGGGCGATCTTGGCCAGGGTGAGTAGCACTGTCAGCCTCACCTTTCCCGTGGTCTGTTCGCTATCCAGCGCACCCTTGGCATTATTGAACGCCTGATTGTAGAGGCCCTTGGTTCGCAGCAGTTCGGCCATGGCCAGTTGCACATAGGGCCTTGGCGGGGTGAGCCATTGAGGTCTCTGTTTCTCGGTATCCGGGTAGATATCTTGGGCTAGGCGTAGATCTTCCAGCGCGCTGCTCTGGCTTTCGATATGGGTATCTATCTTGCCACGCAGCATCAGGCCGTTGACTAAGGACTGGGGCTGCTGTTGCTCGCGAGAGAGGTAGATGGCGGAATCCAGCAGGGTCAGCGCCTGTCTGAGGTCGCCATAATCGATATAGGCCGCGGCCATACAGTTGAGAAAGTAGGGGCTGAGCTGATTAAGCTTGAGCGACTTGGCCTTGGCCTCACTCATGCGGCCCAGGTTGATGGCGGCTTCGTTTTCGCCCAGCTGCACGAAGGCCTCACATTTGAGCAGCGAGAGGCGCAGACGATTTTCTTCAGACGTGGCTTCCTGATCCAGGCGTTGTTCCAGCGCCGAGATCTGTGTCAGTGTCTTGTTGGGATATTGGTAGACGGTTTGGGCCAACTCATCTAACTCTGTCATAGTGTCCCCATAAGCTGGGATCAGCCAGAGGCTGAGACTTAACACTATGAGACGAAAATCCATTTTTAAAAGCTCCGGAACGAGTGTGCTGTTTCTGTTTCCTTTGGCGGCATTATACTGATTTTTCATCAGCAATTGCATAAAAAATAGCGCCTGCGATTGGAATCAGAGGGAATGCTCGACAAATGACCTAGTATGCTGAATTTAATCACTTAGTCACTCTTGTGAGCAAATAAATGGTTAGATTTGCGCAGTTAATCAAGATTTTTATCTGGTCTAATGTGGCAAACATGAAAAATATGGGGTTGACTATTGAACAGACACACGTTAAATATTAATCAATCTTTCGAAGCGAAACGAATAATTAATTACTTTTACTGAATACAATGACGACTATTAACCGTGCACTCCTCAGCCTCCTTATTCTCATTCTCGCAGGTCCTGCGCGGAGAATGTAGTGTTGCACGCTTAATAACACACCCATCATTCATAAACCCCGCGCCCAACAACGCGGGGTTTTTTTGTTTATGGATTCGACGAACACCCAAAATTAGAGCCTAGACGTACCATGGAGAAACCAGATGTCTAACCGAGTGATAATATTTGATACGACCTTACGAGATGGTGAGCAAGCATTAGCGGCGAGTTTAACGGTTAAGGAAAAGCTACAGATAGCACTGTCACTCGAGCGTCTGGGAGTGGACGTCATGGAGGTGGGATTTCCCGTCTCATCGCCGGGTGATTTCGAGTCGGTGCAGACCATTGCCCGCACCATCAAGAATAGCCGGGTCTGTGCACTTGCCAGGGCGCTTGAGAAAGATATCGACGCCGCGGCCCAGTCCTTGTCGGTGGCGGAGCAGTTCCGTATCCACACCTTTATCTCGACCTCGACCATACACGTGGAGAGTAAGCTTAAGCGCTCCTTCGATCAGGTGCTGGACATGGCGGTCGGTGCGGTGAAATATGCCCGCCGCTTCACCGATGATGTGGAGTTCTCCTGTGAAGACGCCGGTCGTACCCCAATAGATAACCTGTGCCGCATGGTCGAGGCCGCCATCAAGGCGGGCGCCAAGACTATCAACATTCCCGACACAGTTGGTTATACGGTGCCGAGCGAATTTGGCGGCATCATTCAAAACCTGTTCGACAGGGTACCGAATATCGATCAGGCGGTGATCTCGGTGCACTGTCACGACGACTTGGGCTTGTCGGTGGCAAACTCTATTACCGCGGTGCAGCATGGGGCGCGTCAGATCGAGTGTACCGTCAATGGCATCGGCGAGCGCGCCGGTAACTGCTCTCTGGAAGAGATCGCCATGATCATCGCCACTCGCAAGGCCAGCCTGGGGCTGGAGACGGGGATCAACGCCAAAGAGATCCACCGCACCTCTAATCTGGTGAGTCAGCTGTGTAACATGCCGGTACAGGCCAACAAGGCGATCGTCGGCGCCAACGCCTTCACCCACTCCTCGGGTATCCATCAGGATGGCGTGCTGAAGTCACAAAACACCTACGAGATTATGACGCCAGAGAGTATCGGCCTGAACCGCAACAACCTGAACATGACCTCCCGCTCCGGCCGCCACGTGATCAAGCATCGCATGGAAGAGATGGGCTATGGCGAGCAAGACTATGATATGGACACCCTGTACGAGGCCTTCCTGAAGCTGGCTGACAAGAAGGGGCAGGTGTTCGACTATGACCTGGAGGCCTTGGTATATGTAGAGGCTCAGGCGGAAGATGAAAACCACTATGGCTTGCAGCAGCTGGTGGTGCACTCAGATTCGACTCAGGGACAGGCCACCGCCACAGTGACCCTAAGCATAGACGGCAAGGCGGTAACAGAGGCGGCAACGGGTAACGGCCCGGTCGATGCGGCCTACAAGGCGATTGCCCGCGCCAGCGGCTGTGAGATCAACATCAGCAGCTATCAGCTTAGCGCCAAGGGCCAAGGGCAAGATGCCCTGGGACAGGTGGATATCACCGCCAAGTATCATGATCAGAGCTTCCATGGTGTGGGCCTGGCGACCGATGTGGTCGAGGCCTCGGCAGCGGCGCTGATCCACGTGATGAATCTGACCTGGCGCGCGGACAAGGTGGCCGAAAACAAGCATAAGTTAAAACAGGCGCGCACCGAGTTAGGCGGCGTATAACAAATTTCGAATTAAACAGCATAAAGACAATTAATTGCAGGGAGTCACTTGAGGTATGAGTTATCAAGTCGCGGTATTGGCCGGTGATGGGATCGGCCCCGAGGTTATGGCCGAAGCACGCAAGGTGCTAAAGGCGGTGGAAGAGCGTTTCTCGTTGGATATCGAGTATAGCGAATATGATGTGGGCGGCGCGGCCATCGACCATCATGGTTGTCCGCTACCCGAGTCGACCCTGAAGGGCTGCGAGGAGGCCGACGCTATCCTATTCGGCTCGGTAGGTGGCCCTAAGTGGGAACATCTGCCTCCAAATGATCAGCCAGAGCGTGGCGCCTTATTACCGCTGCGGGGGCACTTCGAGCTGTTTTGTAACATGCGTCCGGCCAAGCTACATGTTGGCCTGGAGCATATGTCGCCGCTGCGTAGCGACATCTCGGCCCAGGGCTTCGACGTGCTTTGCGTGCGCGAGCTGACCGGTGGCATCTACTTCGGTAAGCCCAAAGGGCGCCAGGGTGAGGGCGAGCAGGAAGAGGCTTTTGACACCATGCGCTATAGCCGCCGCGAGGTGCGCCGCATCGCCAAGATCGCCTTTGAGGCTGCTCGAGGTCGTCGCAAGAAGGTAACCTCTGTGGATAAGGCCAACGTACTGGCCTGCTCTGTGTTGTGGCGTGAAGTGGTTGAAGAGGTGGCCAAGGAGTTCCCGGATGTGGCGCTCGAGCATATCTATATCGATAACGCCACCATGCAGCTGCTGCGTCGCCCCTTCGATTTCGATGTGATGCTCTGCTCAAACCTGTTTGGCGACATCATCTCAGATGAGATCGCCATGCTGACCGGCTCCATGGGCTTGCTTTCATCGGTGAGTCTCAACAGCGATGGCTTCGGTCTGTATGAACCTGCCGGTGGCAGCGCGCCGGATATCGCCGGCCAAGGCATCGCCAACCCGATAGCGCAGATCCTGTCTGCGGCGCTGCTGCTGCGTCATAGCCTCAAGGAAGAAGCGGCGGCCAAGGCGATTGAAGATGCGGTCGCCAAAGCATTGAGCGATGGCTATTTAACTGGAGAACTCTTGCCCGCGGATCAGCGTGACAAGGCAAAATCAACCCGCGAGATGGGCGACTATATTGCCCAAGCAGTCAGAGAGGCAAACTAATGGCGAAGACACTGTATGAAAAGGTATGGGATAGCCATATCGTAGCCGCCCCCGAAGGTGAGGCGCCGCTTATCTATGTCGATCGCCATCTGGTGCATGAGGTGACCTCGCCCCAGGCCTTCAGCGGCTTGAAAGTCGCCGGCCGTAAATTACGGGCGCCAGAGAAGACCTTTGCCACCATGGATCACAACACCTCGACCAAGAGCGCCAGCCTGGATGCGCTCAGCCCCATGGCGCGCACTCAGGTGGAGACGCTGGCACAAAACTGTAAAGAGTTTGGTGTGCGTTTATACGATATTCATCATAAGAATCAGGGGATTGTCCACGTGATGGGCCCCGAGCTTGGTATCACCCTGCCGGGCACTGTGATTGTGTGCGGCGACTCGCACACGGCGACCCATGGCGCCTTTGGCGCCCTGGCCTTCGGCATCGGCACCTCTGAGGTGGAGCATGTGATGGCCACCCAAACCCTGCGCCAGCTGAAAGCCAAGACCATGAAGATTGAGGTGCGCGGCCTGGTGGCCGATGGGATCACCGCCAAAGATATCGTGCTGGCCATCATAGGCAAGATAGGCATGGATGGCGGCACGGGTTATGTGGTGGAGTTCTGCGGCGAGGCGATTGCCGCCCTGTCGATGGAAGGGCGCATGACAGTCTGTAACATGGCGATCGAGATGGGCGCCAAGGCGGGCATGATAGCGCCGGATCAGACCACCATTGATTACCTAGAAGGCCGTGAGTTTGCGCCTAAGGGCGAAGCTTGGCAGCAGGCGGTCGCCGCTTGGAAGGCGCTGAAGTCGGACGAGGATGCCATGTTCGATGCCCATGTGGTGCTGGAGGCGAGCGATATCGCGCCTCAGCTGACCTGGGGCACTAACCCAGGCCAAGTGGTGGCGATCGATCAGTGCGTGCCTAACCCTGAAGATGAGACAAACCCGACGGTGAAGGCGAGTATCGAGAAGGCACTGGACTATGTGGCGCTCACCCCTGGCACTCAGATGACTGACGTGAGCATTAACAAGGTGTTTATCGGCTCCTGTACCAATTCGCGCATCGAAGATCTGCGCTCGGCGGCTCAGCAGGCCAAGGGGCGTAAAGTGGCCGCCGGTGTCACGGCTATCGTGGTGCCGGGCTCAGGCTTGGTGAAGGAGCAGGCGGAGGCGGAAGGCCTGGATAAGATCTTTATCGATGCTGGGTTTGAATGGCGTCTGCCGGGTTGCTCCATGTGTCTGGCGATGAACGATGACAGGCTGGAGGCCGGGGATCGCTGCGCCTCGACCAGTAACCGTAACTTCGAGGGTCGTCAGGGACGCGGTAGCCGCACTCACCTGGTGAGCCCTGCCATGGCCGCCGCCGCGGCGATTGCCGGTCATTTCGTCGATATTCGCAAGCCATACTAGGAGGGAGAGATGCAACCATTTACCACACATACAGGGCTTGCGGTGATCATCGACAGTGCCAATATCGATACGGATCAGATCATCCCTAAGCAGTTTCTCTCTAAGGTCACCCGTGACGGTTTCGGGGTTCACCTGTTTCACGACTGGCGTTATCTGGACGATGCCGGCGATCAGCCTAATCCTGAGTTCAGCCTGAATCGGCCCCGTTACCAAGGAGCCTCTATCTTGCTGGCTAAGGAGAACTTTGGTTGTGGCTCGAGTCGTGAACATGCGCCCTGGGCCCTGGCCGATTTTGGCCTTAGGGTGATCATAGCGCCAAGTTTTGCCGATATCTTCTATGGCAACGCCATCAACAACGGCCTTTTGCCGGTTCGCCTCACCGAGGCGGAGGTGGTGCAGTTGATGCGAGAGGTTGAAGCCGAAGAGGGCGCTCAGGTGAGCGTGGATCTGCAGGCACAGACTGTGACCTCTCCTTCGGGCGCAAGCTTTAGCTTCGAAATCGCCCCGTCGGCACGTCATAACCTGCTAAACGGCCTGGATGCCATAGGCATCAGCCTGGGTTACGGCGAGGCGATAGCGGCTTATGAAACCGAAATCCCCGGCTGGCGGGCCTAAAGCTAAGAAGGCCTAACTCTTTGCGCCCGATACATGTTTTAGGGATTAGACGCTTTAGGAGTTTGACGTACTAGAAATTAGGCGTACATCTGTACCTTAGGGTTATCGAATAGAGCCGATCACAGTTTGCTGTGGTCGGCTTTTTGTTTACATTAGTGGTAATGAATCTTGTTAAGTCTATATTTTTCAGTTATTTATTGTGGTATCCAGCCGTTAGCTAGTCATATGCACAATTAGCTAGTGATTTATGCTGGTGGTTTTACTGTTTTCAGGCGTACAGGTGTTAATCAAACGTATTTGTTTTAATTGGTTGATATTATTGATCTTTATTTGTGATTTCTGATTTTTGTAAACCCCATTAAGTGAACGTAGATCACATTTTTGTACTTTGGTTGGCGTTTAAAAGTCGGTTTTGGCTGGTTTTTGTATGCTATTTAGGCGTTTTAGCCAGCATTATTCGCTTAAATTCATTATTTGCTTGTAAAGATATTCTGCATCAGTAGACTGCGGCTCACTCAATATCTGGAGCCTTTGCTCTAGGTTGTCATAATAACAAGAGAGCCATGATGAAGAAGCATATTTTATCTTTAGCTGTAGTTGCTGCCATCGCCACGCCGCTATCTCAAGTTCAGGCCGCTGGATTTCAACTTGCCGAATATTCTGCCACGGGTCTAGGCCGTGCCTTTGCGGGTGAGGCGGCCATGGCCGACAACGCCGCTGCTCAGGCGCGCAACCCTGCTATGTTGACCTACCTCGAGGGACGTCAGCTGTCGCTGGGTGGTATCTATGTAATGCCAAACGTCGACGTTGAGGGCGACGTGACTCTGGCTTCACCTGTGTTAGGGCCTCAGGGTGTGACCATGAACGCCGATGCCCTGGATGTGGCTGACGACGCCCTGGTGCCTAACTTCTACTATTCTAACCAGCTTAACGACCAGTGGACCTGGGGTTTAGCGGTTAACTCTAACTATGGTCTGGCGACCGAGGTGCCGAGCACGCATCCTACCGCTATCTTTGGTAAAGAAACTTCAGTGACCACTGTGGAGTTCAATCCAAATCTGGCTTACAAGGTGTCTGAGGCCGTTTCTGTCGGTGCGGGCCTGCGTATCGTCTATGGCGAAGGTAAGATTGGCGCCTCTACGCCGGCTTGGGTCGATGGCATCAAGGCGATCCCTACTCTGCCTGCCGAGATCGCAGGCGCACTACCACCAGGTGGCACTAGCCTGAAATCGATGGAAGGCGATGATATTGGCTACGGTTGGCAGCTGGGTGCCAGCTGGCAGATCAACCCGGCGCACCGTATCGGTCTGGCCTATCACAGTGGCGTCGAGCTGGAACTCGACGGTCATGCCTCTGGCCTGATCTACAACGGTGGTCAGGATGTGGAGATCGAGGGTTATATGCCACTCGAGCTACCAGCCTTTGCCGAGTTGGCCTCTTACCATCAGCTCACCGACAACTGGGCGATGCATGCCAGCATTAACTGGACCCAGTGGAGCGTGTTCGATCAACTGGTGGCTTACTTCCCAGGCGAGCAGAAGCCTGTTGGCGGCCTGGAGTCGGACCTGGTGAAGGTTGAGAACTTTAAAGACAACTGGCGTTTTGCCCTGGGCACCAGCTATCAGCTAAGCGATAAGTGGCTGGTACGAGGTGGTGTGGCGCTGGATAAGACGGCGGTAGAAGATGAGTATCGCACCATCACTATCCCCGATTCAGACCGTCTGTGGTTCAGTGCGGGTGCTGGCTATCAAGCCTCTAAGAACCTGACTTTGGACTTTGCCGTGACTTACATCAAGGCCCACGGTGATGCGCCGATCAACGAGACCATGAACCTGATGAACCTGGCTCAGGTGAGCTTTAACGGTGAAGCGGGTGGCGATGTCTGGTTGCTGGGCGCTCAGTTAAGCTACAAGATGTAACTTAATGCCCTAGTGCAACTTAAAGCCCAAGGGCTAGTTAAGTTAAACGAAAATGCCTCACCTATGTGGGGCATTTTTTTATCTGAATATTTGTTGGCTATCTGAACTTCATCGGATTATATTCGTCTAATTATCAACATATTTTTAGCGCTAATCGATCCACTATTGCCCCACAGCCAACAGAGCGGGGCGATAGGCGCGATGAACCAACAATAAGAGGTGTCCCATGAAACCCTATCTTCTGGCTGCAAGCATAGCATTACTGCCGATATCGGCCTTCGCCGACCCGAGTGCGACGCAAGTGGTGAAAGGGTTTATCGACGCCTATAACCAGCACAGTGTCGAGAAAATGCTGACCCATGTGTCGGACGATGTGCGCTGGATGCATATCTCTGGCAGCAAGATAGAGGTTGAAACCTCGGATAAGGCGCAATTTGGCGCCGCCATGACAGACTATTTCGAGACCCTCACCGGCGCCCAGGCCACCATACTCGAGCTGATCGACTCTTCTCACTATGTCAGCACGGTAGAGCGTGTGACCTGGGAGAACGATGGTGAGCAACTCAGCCAGTGCAGCGTAGGTAATTTCCGCGTGCAGGACGGTAAGATAGCCGAGTTTTGGTATCTGCCCGCCCACGCCTGTGACGAGCAGTTAGAGGCCGCCGAGCAAGTCGAGTCTGAGCCAGAGCCAGAGCTCGATCCGAACCAGCCTAACCAGCAGTAGCGGAGGCGTTCGTGCAGCAGAAGTATGTCATCGCGCTCGATCAGGGCACGACCAGTTCGCGTACCATCATCTTCGATCACGACGCCAATGTGGTCGCCATCTCCCAGCGAGAATTTTCCCAGATCTATCCTAAGGTGGGTTGGGTGGAACACGATCCCATGGAGATCTGGGCCTCCCAGAGCTCGACCCTGATCGAGGCGCTCGCCAGAGCGGGGATCCACAGCGACGAAGTCGCTAGCATCGGCATCACCAATCAGCGTGAAACCACTGTCCTGTGGGACAAGGCCACGGGTAAACCCATCTATAACGCCATCGTCTGGCAGTGTCGCCGCAGCCAACCCCTGTGTGAATCCCTGAGGGCGGAGGGCTATGAGGATTACATCAGGCAGAATACAGGCTTGGTGTTAGACCCCTATTTCTCGGCTACCAAGATCCGTTGGATCCTAGACAATGTCGAGGGCGCCAGAGAGAAGGCCGAGGCCGGTGAGCTGCTGTTTGGCACCATAGATACCTGGCTGGTGTGGAAACTTACCGAGGGTAAGGTGCATGTGACAGATCCCACCAATGCTTCACGCACCATGCTGTACAACATACATCAGCAGGCCTGGGATCCTGTGTTGCTCGAGGCGCTGGAAATTCCCGCGAGTATCCTGCCCGAGGTGAAGCCCTCCTGCGCCGTGTATGGCAAGACCCGAATTGCCGGGGAGGGTGGCGAGATCCCCGTGGCCGGTATGGCGGGGGATCAACAATCGGCCCTGTTCGGTCAGCTGTGTATCGACGAGGGGATGGCAAAGAATACCTATGGCACAGGCTGTTTCCTGTTGATGAACACAGGTCTGCAGGCGGTGCAATCTAACCATGGCCTGCTGACCACCATAGCCGTGGGGCCAAAGGGCGAGGTCAACTATGCCCTGGAGGGCTCGGTCTTCATGGGAGGCGCCACCATTCAGTGGCTGCGCGATGAGCTGGGGCTGATCCGCGATGCCCAGGACACGGAATATTTTGCCCTTAAGGTCAGCGACAACAACGGTGTGTATCTGGTGCCGGCCTTCGTGGGGCTCGGGGCGCCTTACTGGGATGCCAGCGCCCGCGGCGCCTTGGTCGGCCTCTCCAGGGGCGCGAATCGCAACCATATCATTCGTGCCGCCCTCGAGGCGATCGCCTATCAGAGCCGGGATCTGCTCGATGCCATGACCAAAGACAGTGGCGTGCAGCTGAAACAGCTCAAGGTGGATGGTGGCGCGGTCGCCAACGATTTTCTGATGCAGTTTCAGGCGGATATTACCGATGTCGAGGTGCAGCGACCTAAGGTGACGGAAACCACGGCCATGGGGGCGGCTTTCCTGGCGGGACTCGCGGTAGGCTTTTGGCAATCGACAGCCGAATTGAAACACAAGGCGGGCGTGGAGCGCTGCTTTAAGCCAGCCATTGCCGACGATGAACGTGAAGCCTTGTATCTTGGATGGAAACGCGCGGTTGCTCAGGTGACCAGCGAATCTGTGGCTTAACCGCTAGATACTGACATTAGGCGTTGATATTAGCAGTCGATACTAGACGTCGATATCGATACGGGGCAGTGGTGAATTCAGCGCTTCTTTTTCTGCCTCTTCTTCGGCCTGTTTCTGGGCCTGTAGGCGTCTCGCCTGGCCGCGGCGATCGTCGCGTCCGGGTCTGGGGTTGATGCGCCTGTCAGTCTGGCGACGACGTTCCAGATGGGGCGGCAGCTGCGACTGGGGCGCCTCATGACTGTCGGCATGGATGGCATCTATGTGTTCAGTCTGATCCACCACGCGCTTACGTGTTACCACGCGTTGTACCGGTCTGGCTAACATGGCGTACAGGCTATCTAGGGCAACCATCTCTCCTCCTCTTTCGGTTAGGTGTAACTCCTCTAACCTATTTATCGGCCGCTTCTGCTTAAAATTTAGACATCTTGTTCGCTATATTCGTTCAAAGTGGCCGTTTCGTTCATGAGGGCAGCTTTCGGTCAAGAAGGCTTCTGTCGTTCACTAGGGTCGCTTTCGTTTACGAGGAGGCCTGAGCCGGACGCACTGCCTGCTCGGCATCACTCTGTGCCTTCTGCCAGAACCTTAGCTGCGCGCGGCTGGTGAGCGCTATCTTGCCTTGGTGGCAATTATGCTGACAGCTGAGGCGAATGCCCAGGGCTAAATGTTCCTGCTTGAGGCGAGTTTGCTCTTCGACGGTCGCCTGCGGCGCCTGCTCCAGGAAGCGGACGCGGCACATGCCGCACTGACCACCACCGCCACACTGGCTGGGGATGCGGGTTCTGTCGTGGTTAAGATTATCTAGCAGATTGCCCGGCGCCAGTATGAGGCTTTCGAGCGGCTCACCGTCCGGGGAGAGTAAGGTTAATTGCCGCTTACCCTTGTCTGCGCTTCTATTTACCTGCCAGCTGAAGTAGTCACCGGCGGCCAGTTTGCGCACCAGTACCCAGGCGCCACTGAGACCGAGCAGCAGGGCGGCGAAGGCAATCAGCTGGGTCGCCAGGTGATTGAAGCTCACGCCATTATTCGGGAAATAGTCGATAAAGTGCAGCATGAAGAGCAGCTGCTTGAATCGCGAGCCCTGGTTTTCGTGGGCCTTGACCTGACCGCTCTGGCCGTCGATGAAGATCTGTGTGCCTAGCTTATCCTGGGTATCGAAACGATAGAAGGCCGGGTTGCCGCCATAGCGCTGCGCTGCTTCTTTATCGACAATGGGAGAGGAGAGCCTGACCTCCCCTAAATAACTCTGCCGGGCGAGCCGTATCAGCTGCTCGTTATCCAGGTTCACCGCCTCGCCGGTATCGCCCCAAAAGGCGAGGGTGCCGGCGCTCGTCCTCAGGCGATAGACCGGGCGCTCCAGCAGCGCGGCGAGCTCGACGCGTTTCAGGTCTATTTGCTGATAGGCACTGTTTGTCTGTTGGTTTGTCATTTCTGCCATTATCTCTGCCAATGTCACTGTCGGTTGAATTAACCTGACGCTGTTTTGCTGTTCTTTGCCAGGCTTGGTGCGCATGACATTGGCATCTAATAGCTGATCGTCGATCAGGTTAAAGGCCAGTCCGGTTAGGGTCCAGATGAGAAGCTGGGCACCGACGATGAGCCCCAGGATGCGATGTAAACTTCTTGCGCTAATTATGCTAAGTCTCATGCTGGCTCCTCCTCGCCCCGTTTAAAGGCGATGAGCAGTAGCAGGGCGCCGGAAAGCGCCGTCAGTAGCGCCAGCAGACTAAAGCCGGTCAGCAGCGGATTGTGCACATCTTCCCTTGTGTCATAGTCCATGATGTGCAGCATCCACATGAAGTCGAACAGGCGCCAGAAGTCGTGGCGCTTGGCCACTAACTCGCCGCTGCTGGCCGAGATGTAGAGGCGTGAGTCGAAGGCATCGTTAAGGTTTATCTGCCACAGGGGCAGGTGACGCCCACCTATCTCGGCCGGTGCCGATTCGGTTAACAGCTCACTGCTGGCGTTTGATAGGTCGCCGGGATGAAGCAAGCCAGCAAGCCGCATCGCATCCTGTTGGTTTAGCGGCTCGAGCGGCTCGCCATCTTGGCCAGAGAGATAGAGAGGTTTGCCGTCGAGCCTGAGTTTATAGACAGGGCCAAGGGCTGTAGGGAGTAGCTCTAGTCTATTGGCCTCGGGATAGCGTGAGAGGATCGCCTCGGGCGATATGGTTAGCTGACTAGCGTCCAGCGTGAGCCTGGACTCGTCAACGAGATGATCGCCATGGATATAGTCGATATCCATGATCACCATATAAAGGCCGGAAATTAACCAGATGAGGAGTTGTGCCCCCATGAACAGGGTCAACCATTTGTGTGATTTTCGAAGCCAGCGGCTCTGTTTGGGTGTTAGCATGATTTTGTGTTTTTATTGGCCATCATAGGGATCAAGCTGCCTTTGGGCAAGGCATAATGGGCGTGACTCCAACTGCTTAGGGTCGAACAGACGCGTCGGTTTCATCTGCTCGCGCCGATCCCACAGATCATGGCCTGAATTTGGGACGGCGATCCACTTATCGATCCACCAAAGCCTGTAGGTCCTCCACTTCTGTTTGTTTTTTCAACATATTTGACCCTGAAATTCCCACAAATTGTCCCTGGTTTGGCTGTAGTTACAAATTTACAAACTGGCTGCGAACCCGCTTGAATACTGGCTTTATAAATGGTGGCATCCCTTGACAATGCTTGCACACTATCTCTAAACTTAGCATTTGTGGGAAATTGTGGATATTTGTGGATCTATTAACCAGAAAAACAAGGACGAGCTAACGTGTTTCGTGGAGCGAGTGCTATTAATCTTGACGCCAAAGGCCGGATCGCGATCCCAAAGCGATACCGCGAGCGCCTGCACGTCGATTTTAACAGCCAGCTGGTGATCACGGTCGATTTCGATGCCGCCTGTTTGCTCATCTATCCACTCGAGGCTTGGAAAGCGATAGAAGCCAAGCTGTTACTGCTGTCGGATACCCAGGGACCAGAACGCGCCATGAAGCGCTTGTTACTCGGTTACGCCCATGAGTGCGAGTTAGACAGCAATGGTCGCCTGCTACTGCCCCCACCGCTACGCCAATATGCCAATCTGGACAAGCATGCCATGCTGGTGGGGCAATTGAACAAGTTTGAGCTGTGGGATGAGGCGGCCTGGCAGCAACAGATTGAACTTAGCCGTGAAACGATTCAAAGCGATGCCTTTGCCAATAGTGAGCGTTTGGCGGACTTCTCTTTGTGATAAGAGAATAACCATAAGTTAAAGAAGAGAGCGATGACTCAAGAATTTGCGCATTTATCCGTGCTGCTGACGGAAACAGTAGCCGGACTCAACATCAAGCCAGAGGGCATCTATATCGATGGCACCTTCGGCCGCGGCGGACACTCTCGTGAAGTGCTCAAGCAATTGGGCCCTAATGGTCGCCTGATCGCCATCGACCGCGATCCTCAGGCGATCGCCGCCGCAGAGCAATTTGCCGATGATGCGCGTTTTTCTATCGTTCACGGTGGTTTTGGCCAGCTGGCCCAATATGTCGACGATCTCGGCCTCAGAGGCAAGATCGACGGCATTCTGTTCGACTTTGGGGTCTCTTCCCCTCAGCTAGACGATGCCGAGCGTGGCTTTAGTTTCCTGCGTGACGGTCCGCTGGACATGCGCATGGACAACTCCCAGGGGGAGACCGCCGCCGAGTGGCTGGCCCGCGCCGAGATAGAAGATATGGCCTGGGTATTTAAGACCTATGGCGAGGAGAAGAACGCCCGCCATATCGCCCGCTGCATCGCCGCCGACAGAGACAAGACGCCTTTCTTGCGTACCAAGGAGCTGGCGGATCTGATCGCTCGGGTGAGCAAGAGCAAGGAGCGTAATAAGCATCCGGCGACCCGTGTGTTTCAGGCGATCCGTATCTATATCAACAGCGAGCTGGAGCAGATCGATCAGGCGCTGGAAGGGGCGGTTACGGTATTGGCGCCCCAGGGACGTCTGTCGGTGATCAGCTTCCATTCGCTGGAAGACCGTATGGTGAAGCGTTTTATTCGCCGCCATAGCCAAGGTGAGTCTGTGCCCCACGGGTTACCGCTGACCGAGGCCGAAATAAATAAGACACGATTACTCAAGGCCGTGGGTAAGGCGATTAAGCCGTCGGCCGAGGAGATTGACCGCAATGCCAGAGCGCGTAGCTCAGTGTTGCGGGTTGCCGAGCGATTAGACTACTAATCCTGTCGAGCAGACGTAAGAGACTAGGGGAACGCTAGTGAGTAAGTCACAACTTAACCTGACTCGTATCGTATTACTCGATCTTTGGCACCACAAGTGGGTGCTATTGATGGCTTTTATTGTGATTGCGAATGCCATTTTGGTGGTTTACACCAGCCATTCCAGTCGCAAGTACACCAGCCAGTGGGATCAGTTGCTGCAGGAGCGTGACCGCTTGGATATCGAATGGCGCAACCTGTTGCTGGAAGAGCAGTCGCAGTCGGAACATAGCAGGGTGACACGGATTGCCACGAAAGAGCTGGAGATGAAGCGGCCGTTACCCAACGAAGAAGTGGTGGTGAGAGTACCATGAGCAAGCAGGCGAAACGTAAACAGAAACCACAGCTGATCCACTGGCGTCTCTACGTCGTGGTCGGTTTCGTGTGTCTGCTGTTTACCAGCCTGGTGGGCCGCGCCGCCTATATTCAGATCATAGAGCCTGAAAAACTGCGTCACGAGAGTGACATGCGCACCCTGCGTACCACGAGTAACGAGGTGCACCGTGGCATGATCACCGACCGTAACGGTGAGATGCTGGCGGTGAGCGTACCCGTCAAGGCGGTCTACGCCGATCCTAAGGTGGTGCACGATCGTAACGGCTTCGCCGATATGCGCCGCTGGCAGGCGCTGGCCGACGTGCTGCACGAGCCCAAGGAGGAGATCCTGGCGCGAGTGCAGACTAACCCCAAGAAACGTTTTACCTACTTAAAGCGTCAGGTTACACCTGCGGTGGCCGAGTATATCAAGCAGCTTAAGCTGCCCGGCGTCTACCTCAAGGCCGAATCGCGCCGCTACTATCCTACCAGTGAGATCAGCGCGCAGCTGGTGGGCCTGACCAATATCGACGATAAGGGCATCGAAGGGATCGAGAGCACCTACAACGACTGGCTCACAGGTACGCCCACCAAACATAAGGTACGTAAGTCCCGCGACGGTCACGTGGTCGAGCGTCTGGATACGGTACAGACCGGCGAGAGCTCTAACGATCTAGTGCTGAGTATCGATCAGCGCATTCAGCAGCTGGCCTACCGCGAGATCAAGCGCGCCACCGAGATCAATCAGGCTACCTCGGCCTCTATCGTGGTGCTCGACGTGCACACCGGCGAGGTGTTGGCCATGGCTAATACCCCCAGCTACAACCCTAACTCCCGGGATAACCTGCAAAGCTATCGCATGCGTAACCGGGCCCTGACCGACGCCTATGAGCCGGGTTCCACCATCAAGCCCTTCGTGGTCGCCGCGGCGCTCGAGGCCGGCACCATCAAGGAAGATCAGATCTTCAAAACACATCCGGGCCGCGTGCGTATCGGCGGCAAGATAGTGCGCGACGGTCGCAACTATGGCGACATGTCTCTCGGTGATGTCTTGGTGCATTCCAGTAACGTGGGGATGACACAGATCGCTTTGTCTATGCCGGTACAGGAGCTGCTGGGTTACTATCAGGCCATGGGGCTGGGTAACTATTCTGGCATCAACCTGCCGGGCGAGAGCGCCGGTCTTATTCACGACCGTCGACGTTGGTCCGATTTTGAGCGGGCAACTCTCTCCTTCGGTTATGCCCTGACCGTCACACCACTGCAGATCGCCCGCATGTACGCCATGTTGGGTAGCGGCGGCGTGCTTTATCCCTCATCGATCCTCAAGCTGAAGAAGGAGCCCGAGGGCGAGCAGGTGATCTCTCCCGAGGTGGCCCGCAGCGTGATGCAGATGCTGATCGGGGTAACCGAGCCAGGCGGCACGGCCAAGAAGGCCCATATCGACGGCTACCCGGTTGCGGGTAAGACGGGTACCGCCCGTAAGGCCGTGGCCGGTGGCTATGGTGAAGATTATGTCGCCCTGTTTGCCGGGGTCGCGCCCGTACACAATCCGAGACTCGCCATGGTGGTGGTAGTCAATGAGCCCAAGGGCGATCGTTATTATGGCGGCGATGTGGCCGCTCCCGTGTTTGCCAAAGTGATGTCAGGGGCACTACAGATGTTAAATGTTGAGCCGATCAGCGCTCGAGAAAAAGTTCAATTGGCCGGTAATGTCAGGAGGGGCGAATAATGCACCTATGCGATCTCCTAGCCCCCTGGTTTCATTATGCCGGTGGCGAGTCCCTCAGCCATCTGACGCTGGATAGTCGAGAGATAGGCCAGGGCAGCGTGTTTGTCGCCGTGCCTGGTCACAGGGTCGATGGCAGAGACTATGTCGATACCGCCCTGTCGCAAGGAGCCGTAGCGGCACTTATTCATACCGACGACCCGGCAGAGCATGGCAAGGTGAGTCAGGACAATGGCCTGCGTATCTATTTCTTTCAGCTGCAGCGTCAGCTGTCGGCGCTCGCCTCTCAGCTCTATGTGTTGGGACGGGATAGGATCAAGCTGATCGGCGTGACCGGCACCAATGGTAAGACATCCGTAACCCAACTTATCGCTCAGCTAAGCGACGGTCTGGGCAAGCCGGCCGCCGTCATGGGCACCCTAGGTAATGGCCTGTGGGGCCAGCTGGTCGACAGCGGTAATACCACGGCGGATCCCATTACCGTGATGCGCCAGCTAGAAGATTTTGACCGCCAGGGCACCGCCGTGTGCGCCATGGAGGTGTCCAGCCATGGCTTGGTGCAGGGGCGCGTAGACGCAGTGCCTTTCGATGTGGCCGTGTTTACTAACTTGAGTCGGGATCATCTGGATTATCACGGTTCTATGGATGCCTATGGCGCGGCTAAGCAGCGCCTGTTTAGATTCAGTTCACTGAGCCACGGCTTGATCAACCTAGACGACCCTGTTGGGCGTCAGTGGATCCAGGATAAACGCTGCAAGGGCTTGGTGGGCTTTAGTATTCAAGGCCAGGAAGGCGCTGCTATCTATACCAAAGAGGTCAAGCAGCATAGCCAAGGCGTTAGCGCGACCTTAGTCTGGCCCGAAGGCGAGGCGAAGATCGACTCGCCCCTGCTGGGTATCTTCAACCTGTCTAACTTAGTCGCGGCCTTGGGCGCCCTCTATCTGAGCGGCTACGCCATGGCGCAGCTGTTGACTCAGGTGTCCAGCCTCAAACCTGTGGCGGGACGCATGGAGCGTTTCACCACGCAAGAAGGTGTCACCCTGGTGGTGGATTACGCCCACACGCCGGACGCCATAGAGCAGGCGCTGCGAGCCCTGCGTGGTCACTGCCGCGGCAAGCTGTGGTGTGTCTTTGGCTGTGGCGGCGACCGTGACAAGGGCAAGCGGCCCTTGATGGCCCGCGCCGCCGAGGAGAATGCCGACTGCGTCATGGTGACCAGCGACAATGCTCGCAGCGAAGATCCCATGGCGATCATTCAAGATGTATTGGCCGGACTCAACAAGCCGCAGATCGCCCTGACTCAGGTCGATAGACAACAGGCGATCCGCGAGGTGGTGACCCTGGCCTCCAACGGCGACCTCATTTTGCTGGCCGGTAAGGGTCATGAGACCTATCAGGAGATCGCCGGCAAACGCCTGGATTATGATGAACGCGCCCTGGCGGCGGCAATTGCGAGGGGCGGCAAATGATCCCACTTAAACTGTCAGAGCTCGCCAAGGTACTGAATGCCAAGCATATCGGCGACGATTTAAGCGTCAGCAAGGTATCGAGCGATAGCCGGGTGGTGGATGCACAGACTCTGTTTGTCGCCTTAAAAGGTGAACGTTTCGATGCCCACGATTTTGCGGCCAAGGCGGTGATGGATGGCGCCAGCGCCCTGCTGGTGGAGCGTGAACTACCGATTGCCGCGCCGCAACTCATAGTGGCTAACAGCCAGAAAGCCATGGGCCAGATTGGTGCCCATGTGAAGCAGTGCGTCGCGCCCAAGAGCGTGGCCCTGACCGGCTCGAACGGCAAGACCAGCGTCAAGGAGATGGTGGCGACTATATTGTCGACCCAGCATCAGGTGCTCTATACCGCGGGCAACTTCAACAACGAAGTCGGCGTGCCCCTGACCCTGCTGCGCCTCGAGCCGCAACACGAATATGGCGTGTTCGAACTGGGTGCCAATCATCTCGGTGAGATTAATTACACTTCATCTTTAGTGCAACCCGATGTGGCGATGGTTAATAATGTCGCCTCGGCGCATTTAGAGGGTTTTGGCTCGCTCGAAGGCGTGGCTAAGGCCAAGTCTGAGATCTTCCTCCACCTGGCTAAGGATGGCGTCGCCGTGATCAACGCAGACGACGCATTTGCCGATGTGATGCGCCGCGCGGCCGCTAGCCATACCCAGTTGAGTTTTTCATCCCAGGGGAATCCTGCAGATGTCAGCGCCGATGAGCTCAGCGCCGACGCCTTGGGCTGTTATCGCTTTCGAATCGCGTATCTGGATGAGCAGCGTACCGTCAGCCTGCCGTTGTCGGGCCGTCATCAGGTGAGTAACGCCCTGGCGGCGACCAGCATCTGTTTGGCGCTGGGATTGTCGCTGGATGAGATAGTTCAAGGGCTTATGCGGTTACAACCCGTGAAGGGGCGTATGCAGCCGACGCGTCTGGGACGTTTCTTGCTGATAGACGACACCTATAACGCCAATCCGGCCTCGGTGGGAGCGGCAATCGACTGGCTTCAAGAAATTGAAGGAAATCGCTGTTTAGTGCTGGGCGATTTGGGCGAATTAGGTGACAATGCGTCCCTTTTACATCGGCAGCTGGGCGAGAAGGCCAAGCAGCAGGGGATCGATGCCTTGTATTCACTGGGAGAGTTGAGTCGGGCGAGTAGCGAAGCTTTCGCCGGCAAGCATTTCACCGACTTAGATGCATTGGTTGTTGATTTAGTTAGTTATTTTAACCAGTTAACCGGCAAGGTGACTGTGTTAGTTAAGGGGTCTCGAAGCGCCAGAATGGAGCGGGTTGTCGAGGCCCTCATTGCCGCCTTTGAGCGCAAGGAGTTGTTTTAATGCTGGTTTATCTGGCTGAGTATCTAACCCAGTTTTATACCGGGTTTAACGTTTTCTCATATGTGACCTTCAGGGCGATCCTGGGGCTGTTGACCGCCATGGTGTTTAGCCTGTGGTGGGGACCCAAGATGATCGAGCGTCTGCAACTGCTGCAGATAGGTCAGGTGGTCCGTAATGAAGGACCCGAGTCGCATTTTGCCAAGCGAGGCACACCGACCATGGGTGGCCTGTTGATCTTGGCCGGCGTCTTTATCAGCGTATTGCTGTGGGGCGATCTGGGTAGCCGCTACGTGTGGGTCATGCTCTTCGTGCTGGGCGCCTTCGGCCTTATCGGCTTTATCGACGATTATCGCAAGGTAGTGCGCAAGGACACCAAGGGGCTTATCGCGCGCTGGAAGTATATCTTGCAATCCCTGGCTGCCTTGGCCATCGCCTTCTATCTGTACGCCTCGGCGGGCAGTGAAGGCGAAACCCAACTGGTCTTGCCCTTCTTTAAGGATGTGATGCCACAGCTGGGCGCCTTCTTCATCCTGCTGGCTTACTTCACCATAGTAGGTTCGAGCAACGCGGTGAACCTGACCGATGGTCTGGATGGTCTGGCGATTATGCCGACCGTGATGGTAGCTGCTGCTTTTGCGTTGATCGCCTATCTGTCTGGCCACGTGCAGTTTGCCAACTACCTGCATATTCCTTATCTGCCTGGCTCGGGCGAGCTGGTGATCGTCTGTACCGCCATCGTCGGTGCGGGATTGGGCTTTTTGTGGTTCAACACCTATCCGGCCCAGGTCTTCATGGGTGACGTGGGCTCCCTTTCTCTGGGGGCGGCATTGGGCACCATCGCCGTGTTGGTGCGTCAGGAGATCCTATTGGTGATCATGGGGGGCGTTTTCGTGATGGAGACAGTTTCTGTGATCCTGCAGGTCGGCTCCTATAAGCTGCGCGGTCAACGTATCTTCAGGATGGCACCCATCCATCACCACTACGAGCTGAAAGGTTGGCCCGAGCCCAGGGTGATCGTGCGTTTCTGGATCATCTCCCTCTTCCTGGTGTTGCTAGGCTTAGCAACCTTAAAGTTAAGGTAAGACGCCATGGCGAGTCAGTATACGCACATAGTATTAGGATTGGGGGCCACAGGGCTCTCTGTGGTGCGTTATCTCATTAAGCAGGGGATCACGCCACTGGTGATGGACAGCCGCGAGAATCCGCCGGGTCGCGAGACCCTGAGCCAGGAGTTTCCCGAGGTGCTACTGCTCACCGGCGGTTTTGATTGCCGCTACCTGGTACAGGCTAGCCAGATAGTCGTTAGCCCCGGGATCCCGCTGGATACCGCTGAGGTTCGAGCCGCGGTGGATATGGGCATAGATATCGTCGGCGATGTCGAGCTGTTTGCCAGAGCGCTGGCAGATCGCCCCGCCTGCGTCATCGGCATCACGGGTTCTAACGGTAAGTCGACCGTGACCACGCTGGTGGGTGAGATGGCCGCCAAGGCGGGCCTCAAGGTGGCCGTGGGCGGCAATATCGGCGTGCCCGTGCTGGACCTGCTGGATGGTGACCATGAGCTGTTTGTGCTCGAGCTATCTAGCTTCCAGCTGGAGACGACATCCAGCCTCAACTGCATCAGTGCCACCTGCCTGAATATCAGCGAAGATCACATGGACAGGTATTCGGATCTCGAGAGTTATCGTCAGGCCAAGCTGCGTCTGTATGACCAGACCAAGCTGGCGATCTTCAATCGCGACGATCTGCTGACTCGCCCGAATGAGCCGATGAACCAGAACAGCTTTGGCCTCTCTCTGCCCGAGGGGGATGAATGGGGCGTTAACCACGGCGTCCTGGTACATGGTACGACCGAATATGTTGCCGGCGCTCAGGTTTCACTGGTGGGCAGTCACAACCAGGCCAACTTGCTGGTCGCCATGGCGCTGGCCGATAGCGCCGGTGTCGATAAGGCGGCCATGGTCGAGGTGGCGAAACAGTTCAAGGGGCTGGCCCATAGATGCGAGCTCGTGGGTAAGCATCAGGGCGTGAGCTATGTGAACGATTCCAAGGCGACCAATGTGGGCGCCACCATAGCGGCCCTGCAGGGGCTGAGTGACCATGAGGGTCAGATTATTTTAATCGCCGGCGGTGACGGCAAGGGCGCCGATTTCTCGACGCTACGGGGCGCACTGCTGGGCGTCGGTCAGGTGATCACCCTGGGTAAGGATGGAGACAGAATCGCAGAGCAGTTCGACGGTGCTATTCGCGTCGAGTCGATGCAAGAGGCGGTCGCTCAGGCGGCTCAGCTGGCTAAGCCGGGCGATCTGGTCCTGCTGTCGCCTGCCTGTGCAAGCCTAGATATGTACGCCAACTTCATGGCCAGGGGCGATGATTTTCGTGCCCAGGTGGAAGCCTTGGCCCAAGAGGTGATGCATGCGTAGCGACGAGCGTCAACTAAGCCTGTTTGGCAGCTCCCTTAGCTGGTCGCTGCCGAACCTGTTTAGTCAACGCGAAGCGCCGGGCATGCAGCTCTATGACAGAGCCTTGCTGTTTGCGATCATCTCCCTGATAAGTTTCGGCTTCATCATGGTGATGTCGGCCTCTATGCCAGAGGCAACGAGTTTGACGGGCAACCCCTACCACTTCGTGTGGCGCCATGTGGCCTACCTGATGGGGTGCGCCCTGATCGCCGCGGTGGTGTTGCAGATAGAGATGCATAGCTGGCAGCAGCTGAGTCCTATCTTGCTGCTGGTCGTCGGCATCATGTTAGTGGCTGTGCCGATCGTGGGTACCACGGTAAACGGGGCGACCCGTTGGTTGTCGGTGGGGCCTATCCGCATTCAGGTGGCCGAGATCGCCAAGTTTGCCTTCGCCATCTATATGGCGGGTTATCTGGTGCGGCGGCATCAGGAGGTGCGGGAAAACGCCAAAGGCTTCTATAAGCCGATTGCCGTGTTTGCCGTGTATGCCTTTCTGATCCTGCTACAGCCGGATCTTGGTACCGTGGTGGTGTTGTTTGTCGGCACCGTCGGTTTGTTGTTTTTAGCGGGTGCAAGATTACTCGATTTCTTCGCGCTGATCTTGACCGGGGCCATGGCCTTCGTCGGCCTGGTATTGCTTGAGCCTTACCGTATGCGACGGGTGACCTCGTTTCTGGACCCTTGGCAGGATCCCTTCGGTAGCGGTTATCAGCTGACCCAATCCTTGATGGCCTATGGCCGCGGCGATTGGCTGGGACAGGGCCTGGGGAACAGCATTCAGAAGCTGGAATACCTGCCCGAGGCCCACACAGATTTTATCTTTGCCGTGATCGGCGAAGAGTTAGGGTTTCTCGGCATCATCGCCGTGTTGTCGGTACTGCTGTTTGTCGCCCTGAGAGCGATAAAGCTGGGTAACCTGTGTCTGCTTGGCGATCGGGCATTCGAGGGCTATCTGGCCTATGGCATCGGCATCTGGATCTGTTTCCAGACTGTGGTCAACGTGGGCGCCAGCATAGGCATGCTACCCACCAAGGGGCTGACACTGCCCTTTATCAGTTATGGCGGCAGTAGCCTGTGGGTGATGACGGCGGCGGCAATGATATTGATCCGTATCGATCATGAGAGAAGATTAAGCCTGATCCAGGCAGTACAAGGTAAGGTGAAATAGATGGCGTCAGAGAAACGTATTTTGATCATGGCGGGCGGCACGGGCGGACACGTGTTCCCGGCGCTTGCCGTGGCCAAAGCGTTAGCCAAACAGGGTTGGCAGGTGCGCTGGCTTGGCACCGCCGATCGCATGGAGGCACGTCTGGTGCCTCAGCATGGTTTCGATATCGATTTTATCGATATCAAGGGGGTGCGCGGCAACGGCCTGATCCGTAAGCTCGCAGCGCCCTTTAAGATCTTGCGCTCCATCATGCAGGCGCGTGAGGTGATCAAAGAGTTTAAACCCCATGTGGTGCTCGGCATGGGCGGATTCGCCAGCGGCCCGGGTGGGGTAGCGGCCAAGCTGAGCGGCATCCCTCTGGTGCTCCATGAGCAAAATGCCATACCAGGCATGACCAACAAATTGTTGTCACGCATCGCCAGCCGTGTGCTGTGCGCCTTCGAAAACACCTTCGAGGGCAATGCCGAGGTGGTGGGCAACCCGATCCGTAGCGAGCTGATCGCCCTGGGACGTAGCGAGCAGCCTATCGTTCCGGACGATGCTCTTAGGGTGTTGGTGGTCGGCGGCAGCTTGGGTGCCAAGATATTTAACGACCTGATGCCGAGCGTGACGGCGGCCGTGGCCCAGCACCATTCGATGACGGTATGGCATCAGGTGGGCAAGGGTAATCAGGCACAGGTGGAGGCGGAATACCTGCAGCTGGGGCAATCCGGCAGCGTCAAGGTGGCCGAGTTTATCGATGATATGGAAGCGGCCTATCGCTGGGCCGATGTGATTCTGTGCCGTGCGGGCGCCCTGACGGTGTCAGAGGTAGCGGCGGTGGGGCTACCGAGTCTCTTGGTGCCTTACCCCCATGCGGTAGACGATCATCAGACCAAGAATGCCCAGGTCTTGGTGGAAGCGGGCGGCGCATTTTTGCTGCCGCAGACAGTATTAGATAGTGAGAAGTTGATCAGCAAGCTGCAGATCTTGGCGTCAGACCGTAAGGCCCTCATCGAGATGGGGCAGCTGGCCAAGAGTGTTGCCGTATTAGATGCCACAGAGCGGGTCGCCGCCGTGTGTATCGCGCTGGCAAGTAAGGAAAAAGATGATTAAAACCGAAGAGAAGTACGCCCAATTAAGAACCATCATTCCAGAGATGCGTCGCGTTAAGCGGATCCACTTTGTGGGGATCGGCGGCGCGGGTATGGGCGGTATTGCCGAGGTCTTGGTAAACGAAGGTTATCGTCTTAGCGGTTCCGACATCGCCGAGAATGCCGTGACGGCGCGCCTGAAGCGCCTTGGCGCGGCGATCTTCATCGGTCACAGCGCCGATCAGGTCGAGGGCGCCGATGTGGTGGTGGTCTCGACGGCCATCGATGCCAGTAACCCAGAGATTTTAGCGGCCCAGGAGCGACGCATCCCCATCGTTCGCCGGGCAGAGATGTTGGCCGAGCTGATGCGTTATCGCCACGGTGTGGCGGTGGCCGGTACCCATGGCAAGACGACCACTACCAGCCTGATCGCCAGCGTCTATGGTCAGGCCGAGCGGGATCCGACCTTCGTGATCGGCGGCCTGCTGAACAGTGCCGGCACCAATGCCCGTTTGGGTAAGAGCCGTTACCTGATCGCCGAGGCCGATGAGAGCGATGCCAGCTTCCTGCATCTGCAACCCATGGTGAGTGTGGTCACCAACATCGAAGCCGACCACATGGATACCTATGAGGGAGATTTCGAGAAGCTGAAATCCACCTTCGTCGATTTCCTGCATAACCTGCCGTTCTACGGCGTGGCCGTGGCCTGTATCGACGATCCCGTGGTGAGAGAGATACTGCCCCGCATCGGCCGTAAGGTAGTGACCTATGGTTTTAGCGAAGATGCCGACGTGCAGGCGCTTAACTTCGAGCAGCAGGGTTATAGCTCACGCTTTACCGTGCGCCGTGAAGGGATGGCAGATCTGGACCTGAGGGTTAATCTGCCGGGTCGTCACAATGTGCTCAATGCCCTGGCGGCCATAGCCGTGGCCACAGAAGATGAGATTGAAGATGAGGCGATCATCCGCGCACTGGATGAGTTCCAGGGCATAGGTCGTCGCTTCCAGCAGCTGGGTGAGTTCACTACCACAGCTGGCGAGGTGATGCTGGTCGATGACTATGGTCATCACCCCAGCGAGGTGGCGGCAACCATCAAGGCGGCGCGTTCCGGCTGGCCGGATAAGCGTCTGGTGATGATCTATCAGCCACACAGATATAGCCGCACCCGGGATCTCTATGACGATTTCGTCGAGGTGCTGGCTCAGGTGGACTGCCTGTTACTGCTCGATGTTTATAGCGCCGGAGAGGCGCCAGTACCCGGTGCAGACAGCCGCGCCCTGTGCCGCTCGATTCGTCAGCGTGGCCAGCTAGATCCTATCTTCGTGGCCGAGCCCGAGCAGTTACAGACGATATTGCCTGGGGTGTTGCAGGGGGGCGATCTGCTGCTGACCCAAGGGGCAGGCAATATCGGCGCCCTGAGTCGTCAGCTGGCCGATGCCGGTCTGCAGTTTGAGTCGGAAAACCAATGAGGTTGAGGGCATCTTGCCCTGGCCTCGATGAAGCTTTTGACGCTAGAGGTGAGGTAGTTATAATGGCCGGTTCCTTAGGGCTGCCCTCTGGTAATGAATTGATTGATTTTTATACATTTAATGATGCATTAGGGCGATAAGCAGTGTCCTTAAGAGAGCTAGGTAGCGGTTGGAAAAGCAGGTTGGGACAGGTCGATTGGTACCTGTGTTTCGGCTTGATTTTTCTGTTCCTGGTGATCTGTGGTTTATCCATGGGAGGCTGGAAGCTTCACCTGGTACTGAACGACGCCGATGCCCTGCCAATTGAGGCGGTGGCGATCAAGGGTGACAGGCAGTTTACCAGTGACGCCGAGATACGCAGTGCGCTGCAGGATCTGATGCAGAGAAGCTTCTTCTCGGCGGATGTGAATCAGGTACAGCAGGCGCTGGAAAATCTGCCCTGGGTCTACCACGCCTCGGTGAGACGCGAGTGGCCGGCAAAGTTAAAGGTGTATCTGGTGGAGCAGACGCCGGTCGCCCACTGGAACGAGACAGATTGGCTCAACGAGCAGGGGCAGGTGTTTAAGGCGCCCCATCGTGAGGGCATAGGCCTGCTGCCTAATCTGGTCGGCCCGGAAGATCAGGCGAAGTCTGTGTTGACTAACTATCGCCAGGTCAGTGAACTATTGAAGATCAACGGGTTCGATTTGGCCCGTTTAGAGTTAAGCCCCAGACATGCCTGGTTAGCCGTGCTGGCCAACGGCATAGAGTTGAAGCTGGGAAGGGAAGATAAGATGGCAAGGGTGCAGCGCTTTATCCATGTGTATCCCACATTGGTGAAACAGGATAAGCCCGTTGCCCGAGTCGATTTGCGCTACGATACCGGATTGGCCGTAGGTTGGGATGAAGCACAAGATGAGAGCCGTTAATTAATGACCAAGAATCAAGATAGAAATCTGATCGTTGGATTAGACATAGGAACGTCCAAAGTTGCTGTGATCATCGGTGAGGTACTACCCGATGGTGAGATCAGTGTGGTCGGTCTCGGCAGTCACCCCTCCCGCGGTATGGATAAGGGCGGGGTAAACGATCTCGACTCTATCGTGCGTAGTGTACAACGCGCGCTGGATCAGGCCGAGTTGATGGCCGATTGTCAGGTCGCCTCGGTATACCTGGGCATCTCGGGTAAGCATATCCAGTGTCAGAACGAAAATGGCATGGTGTCGATTAACGACGAAGAGGTGACTCAGGAAGATGTAGACAACGTCATCCACACCGCCCGCTCGGTGAAGATCCCGACCGAGCGTCGTATTCTGCACGTCTTGCCACAAGAGTATGCCATCGACGTACAAGACGGTATCCGCAGCCCAATCGGCATGTCGGGTATGCGTATGGAAGCCAAGGTGCATATCGTTACCTGCGCCAACGACATGGCCAAGAATATTACCAAGAGTGTCGAGCGTTGCGGCCTGAAGGTAGATGACCTGGTGTTTTCGGCCATCGCCTCGGCTGATGCTGTGCTCACCGACGATGAGAAAGACCTTGGCGTCTGCCTGGTGGATATGGGCGGCGGCACCACAGATATCACCATCTACACCAATGGCGCCCTGCGTCACTGCGCCGTGGTGCCTGTGGCCGGTAACCAGGTGACCAGCGATATCGCCAAGATCTTCCGTACGCCGCTGTCACATGCTGAGCAGATTAAGGTGCAGTACGCCAGCGCCAGAAGCGCCATGGTGAGCCGCGAAGACAGCATAGAGGTGCCATCGGTCGGCGGACGTCCGTCGCGCACCATGTCGCGCCATACCTTGGCCGAGGTAGTCGAGCCAAGATATCAGGAGCTGTTCGAGCTGGTGCGTAAAGAGTTGCGCGACTGCGGCCTGGAAGATCAGGTTGCCGCCGGTATCGTACTCACGGGCGGTACCGCATCGATTGAAGGCGCGGTAGATGTCGCCGAGGCGACCTTTGGCATGCCGGTTAGGGTAGCCGAGCCGTTGCCGGTGAAAGGATTATTTGAATATGTGAACCAGCCCATCTACTCCACGGGTGTTGGGTTGTTACATTATGGTGCAAGACGTGTGCTCGAGCGACAGTTCGAGCGCCCCGAGCGCCAAGGGGTGACCAGTCTTTGGAATCGGGTCCAGAGCTGGTTTAAGGGTGAGTTTTAAGGTTAATAACGCAGACTAAAACGGAGAAAAGACCATGTTTGAGATCATGGATAGTCATTCCGATGAGGCGGTGATCAAGGTCATCGGCGTCGGTGGCGGTGGTGGTAACGCCGTCGAGCATATGGTGAAACACAATATCGAGGGTGTTGAGTTCGTTGCAACCAATACCGATGCCCAGGCGCTACGTAAGTCGGCGGCGGGTACGACCATTCAGTTGGGTCGCGATGTCACCAAGGGTCTTGGCGCAGGCGCCAACCCAGAGATCGGTCGTTTGGCGGCCGAAGAAGACAGAGAGAATATCCGCAGCGCAATCAAGGGCTCGGACATGATCTTTATCGCCGCCGGCATGGGTGGTGGTACGGGTACAGGTGCCGCACCTGTCGTGGCCGAGATCGCCCGTGAAGAGGGGATCCTGACTGTTGCCGTGGTGACCAAGCCGTTCCCATTCGAAGGCAAGAAGCGTATGGCTTATGCCGACCAGGGTATCGAGATGCTGGCCAAGCATGTGGACTCGCTGATCACTATTCCTAACGAGAAGCTGCTCAAGGTCCTGGGCCGTGGCACTTCACTGTTAGATGCGTTTGCGGCGGCCAATAACGTGCTACTCGGCGCGGTACAAGGCATTGCCGAGCTGATCACCCGTCCGGGTCTGATTAACGTCGACTTCGCCGACGTTAAGACTGTGATGTCTGAGATGGGTAACGCCATGATGGGTACAGGCGTCGCCAGCGGTGAAGATCGCGCCGAAGAAGCGGCCGAAGCTGCCGTGGCCAGCCCGCTGCTGGAAGATATCGATCTGGCGGGTGCCCGTGGCGTATTGGTGAACATCACCGCCGGTATGGACATGAGCATCGAAGAGTTCGAGACAGTGGGTAACCATGTTAAGGCTTATGCATCAGACAACGCGACTGTGGTTGTGGGTGCGGTTATCGATCCAGAGATGAGCGACGAGCTGCGTGTAACCGTCGTTGCAACCGGTATCGGCGCCGAGAAGAAGCCTGATATTCAACTGGTTTCTAAGCCTGCGCCGCGTCCAGAGCCGATGCCAGCACCTGAGGTCAAGATTGAACTTCCAGTGGAAGAAGCTGTCCCACAGGCAATGGGGGCGGGTAATGTTGTGCAGGTAGCACAACCAGCCGCGGCCGCTGCGCCTAAGAGTGACCTTGATTACTTAGATATACCGGCATTTTTGCGTAAGCAAGCTGACTAGTTTCAGGACGGAGCGTGCTAGTCGGCGCCATATACCTGAATGTGGTACGACGATTTTCGTCGGTAAATTTTGGTGAATTGGCAAAGATATGCTAGCATGTCCGACCTGCTGCGCCTTTGTGCGCCGCTTTGCTGTGCAGGAATAAACGCTTTTTGGTTGTGATATAACGGGTAACTAAATGATTTTTCAAAGAACTGTTAAAGAAATGGTTAAGACCACCGGTGTCGGATTGCATTCCGGTAACAAGGTGACTTTGACGATCAAACCCGCGCCAGTTAATACAGGGATCGTGTTGGTTCGTACCGACTTGACGCCAAGCGTGGCCATTGCCGCCAAGGCGGATCAAGTGCGTGAGACGACCATGTGTACGGCGCTTGTGAATGACGAAGGTGTTCGTATCTCAACGATTGAGCATCTGTTTGCCGCCCTGGCAGGTTTAGGCATAGACAACGCGACAATCGAAGTCGATGCCCCTGAGATCCCCATTATGGATGGCAGCGCCAGCCCATGGGTCTTCCTGTTGCAATCTGTCGGCATTCAGGAGCAAAGCGCAGCAAAGAAATATCTAAGAATCAAGCGCCCTGTGCGTGTTGAAGATGGTGATAAGTGGGCCGAACTGCGTCCATTCAAGGGTTTCCGAGTCGATTTCGCGATCGATTTTAATCACCCTGAGATCGCCAGAAGTCAGCAGCATATGGTGATGGATTTTTCCTCTTCTGCCTTCGTTCGCGATATCAGCCGCGCCAGAACCTTTGGGTTTATGCGCGACATCGAATATCTGCGTGCCAATAACCTGGCATTAGGTGGCAGCATGGAAAATGCCGTTGTGCTTGATGAATACCGCGTCCTCAACCCCGATGGTCTGCGTTATGAGGACGAGTTTGTTAAGCACAAAATTCTCGATGCGTTCGGTGATCTCTATGTCGCCGGTCACGCTATCGTCGGTGAATTCCGTGCGTTCAAAACAGGCCACGCGCTGAACAATCAGCTGGTTCGTGCCCTGTTAGCCGAGCAAGATGCTTGGGAATTGGTAAGCTTCGAGAAAGAAGAAGAGGTACCAGTCAGTTTCGCCGTGCCTGCGGGTGCGGTATTGGCGTAACGCCTATTTGGATTGCCTTGAACGGCTGGCTAAAGCAGCCAGCCGTTTTAGTTTTTGGCCTAGGGAACCTTCTATATGCTCGGCCAAGGCGTCGATATGCGCCGCAGCGGTTTCGCTTATCTGGTTGTGAGCCTGCTTTGATTTTGTCTCATACATTTTCAGGCTTGGGTTGACTTTAACCTCGATAGCGGACAGCATGGGGAGCGTTTCGGCTTGTAACTGCTGTAAAAGTTTGGGTTTTTGGAAGTTTATTCTTGCGGCCCATGCGGCGGTACTGGTTTCGATAACGAGCACACCTTGACGGAAGTTGGCGACTTTTAGTTGTTCCGAGACAGGACCGGTGATCACCTGTTTAACATGGTGATCCAGGTGAAGCAGTAGTTCTGCTTTTTCGGCGATAGAGGGCAATTGACCCTGCTGAAGCAGTAATTGACTGAGGTCCTGCGGGGGCTTTTTCATAACATAATAAAATGGCTTAATGAGGCTATGAGTGTAACAGTTTTTATTCAAGGTCGGAATGGTGCGACGCGCTGGCAGCCGGGTAAGCGTTGGCTATTATTACCGGTTTTGCTTATTGCCGCAGGCACTGGCTTATATCAGCATAACGCCAAACAAATTCAGCAACAGCAGGCCAGCGTCGATAACGAACGTGTCGCTCGCGAAGAGCAGAAAAACGAGCTTATCGAACTTAAAGGCGCGACCGAATCGCAATTGGCGATCTTGGTTACCCACGTGGCTAAGATGCAGGCCAAGCTTGCACGTCTCGAGGCTCTGGGCCAGCAAGTTGCAAAAGATTACAAACTCGAAGATCAATTCGATTTCTCTTCTGAAGTAGGTGTTGGCGGCCTGAGCGAACTGGGCAGCAACATCGAACTCGATCAGCTTATCCAGGACATGGATAGGCTAGTGTCACGAATAGATAACAATAATGTTCAATTATCACTACTTGAAACGGTGACATCTAATCTCCATATAGATGAAGAACGTTATATCTCAGGGCGTCCCATCCAGAAAGGTTGGTTGTCTTCGCCCTACGGTTTACGCAATGATCCCTTTAACGGCCGCAGAACCATGCATAAAGGCATAGACTTTGCTGGTAAAGAGGGAGCCGATGTTGTCGCCACCGCGGGCGGCGTCGTAACATGGGCAGGCAATATGTTTGGTTATGGTGAGTTGGTCGAGATAGATCATGGCAATGGTCTGCGAACTCGCTATGGACACAATAAGTCTTTGTCAGTAGCTGTAGGTGATGTGGTCGCAAAAGGCGAAAGTATTGCCAAAATGGGGAGTACGGGTCGTTCGACCGGTCCCCATGTGCATTATGAAGTGTTGCGTGGTGGACAGCAGATAGATCCTAAGAAGTATGTCTACCGCAAGGCAGGTTAAACTAAAATAGGCTTTTAGACTCGACAGGGACTTAGCCAACAACATAAAAGTGGTTCAGATGTTTGGTAAATTACTGACAAAAATATTTGGTAGTCGTAACGATCGCACCCTAAAAACTCTCGGTAAGATTGTCACAAAGATTAATGCCCTCGAAGCGGATTTTGAGAAGTTTTCCGACGAGGAACTCAAGGCCAAGACGGCCGAGTTTAAGCAGCGATTGGAATCGGGCCAGACGCTGGACGACGTCATGCCGGAAGCCTTTGCCGTAGTGCGCGAAGCCTCTAAGCGTGTGTTTGAGATGCGCCACTTCGACGTGCAGCTGCTGGGTGGTATGGTGCTCGATAGTAACCGTATCGCCGAGATGCGTACCGGTGAAGGTAAGACGCTGACCGCAACACTTCCTGCCTACCTAAATGCCCTGACCGGCAAAGGGGTTCACGTGATCACAGTGAACGACTACCTTGCCCGTCGTGACGCGGAAAACAATCGCCCTCTATTTGAGTTCCTGGGTATGACTGTCGGCGTGAACATCGCCGGTATGGGTCAGGCCGAGAAGAAGATGGCCTACGCGTCTGACATTACCTATGGTACCAACAACGAATTTGGTTTCGATTACCTGCGCGACAACATGGCATTTTCGCCTAACGAGCGCGTGCAGCGCCCACTGCATTATGCACTGATCGATGAGGTCGACTCGATTCTGATCGATGAGGCGCGTACGCCATTGATCATCTCGGGCGCCGCAGAAGACAGCTCTGAGCTTTATATCAAGATCAACACCCTGATCCCTCACCTTATCCGTCAGGACAAGGAAGATACTGAGGAAGAGATCGGCGATGGCGATTACTCTATTGATGAGAAGGCAAAGCAGGTTCACATGACGGAGCGTGGTCAAGAGAAGGTAGAAGTCCTGCTGACCGAACGTGGCATGTTGGCCGAAGGCGATTCGCTTTACTCTGCGGCTAATATCTCACTGCTGCATCATGTCAACGCGGCGCTACGTGCCCATACCCTGTTTGAAAAAGATGTCGACTACATAGTACAAGACAACGAAGTGATCATCGTCGATGAGCACACGGGTCGTACCATGCCGGGTCGTCGCTGGTCGGAAGGTCTGCACCAGGCGGTAGAAGCCAAAGAAGGGGTTCATATTCAAAATGAAAACCAGACGCTGGCATCTATCACCTTCCAGAACTTCTTCCGTCAGTACGAAAAACTGGCCGGTATGACAGGTACTGCCGATACCGAAGCGTTCGAATTCCAACACATCTATGGCTTGGATACCGTAGTTATCCCGACCAACCGTCCTATGGTACGTAAGGACCATGCGGATCTGGTCTACCTGACGGCGGAAGAGAAGTACGATGCCATCATCAAAGACATCATAGATTGTCGAGACCGTGGCCAACCTGTATTGGTGGGTACTGTCTCTATTGAACAATCTGAGCTGCTCCATAGCATGCTCAAGAAGGCGAAGATCCCTCACGAGGTACTTAACGCTAAGTTCCACGAGCGTGAAGCCGAGATCGTTGCCCAAGCGGGTCGCAGTGGCGCGGTGACCATCGCAACTAACATGGCCGGTCGTGGTACCGATATCGTGTTAGGCGGTAACTGGAACATGGAGATCGATGCCCTCGAGAACCCAACTGCCGAGCAGAAAGCCAAGATCAAGGCCGATTGGCAGGTGCGCCACGACGAAGTGGTGGCCGCTGGCGGTCTGCATATTCTCGGTACCGAGCGTCATGAGTCGCGTCGTATCGATAACCAGCTACGTGGCCGTTCGGGTCGTCAGGGTGATGCAGGTTCATCACGCTTCTATCTGTCGATGGAAGACAGCCTGATGCGTATCTTCGCCTCTGAGCGTGTTTCATCTATGATGAAGAAGCTTGGTATGGAGAAAGGTGAAGCGATCGAGCATCCATGGGTATCCCGCGCGATTGAAAACGCCCAGCGTAAGGTTGAGGCACGTAACTTCGATATTCGTAAGCAACTGCTGGAATTCGATGACGTGGCCAACGACCAACGTCAGGTAGTCTATGCTCAGCGTAACGAGTTGATGGATGCCGAGAGCATTCAAGACACTATCGTGAACATCCAGGCCGATGTGGTTAACGGCCTTATTGATCAGTACATTCCACCACAATCGGTTGAAGAGCTGTGGGACATTGCCGGCTTAGAGACACGTCTCGAGCAAGAGTACGCGTTAAGAATGCCTGTTCAGGAGTGGTTGGATAAGGAAGATGACCTGCACGAAGAGACGCTGCGTGAGCGTATCGTCGAGATCTGGGTAAAGGCATATAAGGCTAAAGAAGAGATGGTCGGTGCCCAGGTGCTACGTCAATTCGAGAAAGCCGTGATGTTGCAGACCCTGGATGGCCTGTGGAAGGAGCATCTGGCGGCGATGGATCATCTGCGTCAGGGGATCCACCTACGTGGCTATGCGCAGAAGAATCCTAAGCAAGAGTATAAGCGTGAGTCTTTCGAGCTGTTCCAGCAGATGTTGGAATCTTTAAAACATGACGTGATCAGCATTCTCTCAAAGGTACAGGTTCAGGCTCAGTCTGATGTCGAAGAGATGGAAGAGCGTCGTCGCCAGGAAGAAGCTAAGGTGCGTCGCGATTATCAGCACGCCGAGGCTGAAGCCCTCGTTGGCGCAGAAGAGGCGCAAGCCTTGGCCGCTACTCAGCCAGTGGTGCGTGAGGGGGAGAAGGTTGGCCGTAACGATCCTTGCCCTTGTGGTTCGGGACGTAAGTATAAGCAGTGCCACGGCAAGTTGAGTTAAGACCAAGTTGAGCTAAGACTTAGTTAAGCAACAGCATTAGTTAAACAAAAACATTAGTTAAACAAAAACATTAGTTAAACAAAAACATTAGTTAAGCAAAGGCATTAGTTAAGCCATAACTTAGCAAGTGGGCTGATTTAGCCAAGCATAATAAAAAGCCATCCTTAGGATGGCTTTTTTGATCCTCGAGGTTCCATGACCAGCAGGTATAAAATTGGCCTAAATGCCGATATTTGTGGATAACTTTGGGGGTAAATAGTGCGTATGATGTGACTATCTAAAAAGATCGAAAAAAGTCTGATTTTTCTTAAAAAACCACTTGCGCGCAAATCAGAACTGCCTATAATGCGCATCCACTGACACGGCAAAGCAGACAACGCAGCGTCGAAACACTTGGTAGCTAAGGCGATAAGGTGGTCAGGCACTGAAAAGTGAAGCATCAAAAAGTTTGCAAAAACTGCTTGACGCGAACAAGGGATTGCGTAGAATACGCAGCCCTAGCCACTCGGGAATCACCGGGATGTGCTAACGCTCTTTAACAATTTATCAAGTAATCTGTGTGGACACTCACAGGTATTGAGTTAATCGAAAACGATTTAAATCTCAATGCAACGATGAGAGTCCATAGCAATATGTACAAACATGTAGATGATTCTTCCGAGTCATTTATGTGAATCAGAATTCATTGAGTCGTTTGGCGCAAGCCAAACACAAAAACTTTTAATTGAAGAGTTTGATCATGGCTCAGATTGAACGCTGGCGGCAGGCCTAACACATGCAAGTCGAGCGGTAACATTTCAAAAGCTTGCTTTTGAAGATGACGAGCGGCGGACGGGTGAGTAATGCCTAGGGAACTGCCCAGTCGAGGGGGATAACAGTTGGAAACGACTGCTAATACCGCATACGCCCTACGGGGGAAAAGAGGGGATCTTCGGACCTTCTGCGATTGGATGTACCTAGGTGGGATTAGCTAGTAGGTGAGGTAATGGCTCACCTAGGCGACGATCCCTAGCTGTTCTGAGAGGATGATCAGCCACACTGGGACTGAGACACGGCCCAGACTCCTACGGGAGGCAGCAGTGGGGAATATTGCACAATGGGCGCAAGCCTGATGCAGCCATGCCGCGTGTGTGAAGAAGGCCTTCGGGTTGTAAAGCACTTTCAGCGAGGAGGAAAGGTTAACGGTTAATACCCGTTAGCTGTGACGTTACTCGCAGAAGAAGCACCGGCTAACTTCGTGCCAGCAGCCGCGGTAATACGAGGGGTGCAAGCGTTAATCGGAATTACTGGGCGTAAAGCGTACGCAGGCGGTTGATTAAGCGAGATGTGAAAGCCCCGGGCTTAACCTGGGAACTGCATTTCGAACTGGTCAACTAGAGTCTTGTAGAGGGGGGTAGAATTTCAGGTGTAGCGGTGAAATGCGTAGAGATCTGAAGGAATACCGGTGGCGAAGGCGGCCCCCTGGACAAAGACTGACGCTCAGGTACGAAAGCGTGGGGAGCAAACAGGATTAGATACCCTGGTAGTCCACGCCGTAAACGATGTCTACTCGGAATTTGGTGTCTTGAACACTGGGTTCTCAAGCTAACGCATTAAGTAGACCGCCTGGGGAGTACGGCCGCAAGGTTAAAACTCAAATGAATTGACGGGGGCCCGCACAAGCGGTGGAGCATGTGGTTTAATTCGATGCAACGCGAAGAACCTTACCTACTCTTGACATCCAGAGAACTTTTCAGAGATGAATTGGTGCCTTCGGGAACTCTGAGACAGGTGCTGCATGGCTGTCGTCAGCTCGTGTTGTGAAATGTTGGGTTAAGTCCCGCAACGAGCGCAACCCTTATCCTTACTTGCCAGCGGGTAATGCCGGGAACTTTAGGGAGACTGCCGGTGATAAACCGGAGGAAGGTGGGGACGACGTCAAGTCATCATGGCCCTTACGAGTAGGGCTACACACGTGCTACAATGGTCGGTACAGAGGGTTGCGAAGCCGCGAGGTGGAGCTAATCTCACAAAGCCGGTCGTAGTCCGGATTGGAGTCTGCAACTCGACTCCATGAAGTCGGAATCGCTAGTAATCGTGGATCAGAATGCCACGGTGAATACGTTCCCGGGCCTTGTACACACCGCCCGTCACACCATGGGAGTGGGCTGCACCAGAAGTAGATAGCTTAACCTTCGGGAGGGCGTTTACCACGGTGTGGTTCATGACTGGGGTGAAGTCGTAACAAGGTAGCCCTAGGGGAACCTGGGGCTGGATCACCTCCTTACCTATACGATTGACTGATATTTGTTGAGTGTTCACACAGATTACTTGATAGAAGATAGAGCAAAGTATCGAAAGATATTTTTGAGGGTTTTGATTCTTAATCAAAAGCCAAAAAGAAATGGGTCTGTAGCTCAGCTGGTTAGAGCGCACCCCTGATAAGGGTGAGGTCGGTGGTTCAAGTCCACTCTGACCCACCAATTCTTTGTTGATACTGCGTTATGTATTTCGTCGTTTAGCAGGCTAAACGTCCTCAATACATGCCTTGTTTCAACTCGAATTGGCAATGGTATACTTTGTTCGCTGCATGTAATGGGGCTATAGCTCAGCTGGGAGAGCGCCTGCCTTGCACGCAGGAGGTCTGCGGTTCGATCCCGCATAGCTCCACCATTTGCTCTTAAAGAGAGCATGCAGTTATGGTTAGAGATGCCAAAGATAAATGCAGAATTTATCTTTGGCTTTTTTAAGCCCGCTCTTTAAAAATTTGGAAAGCTGATAGTAATAACCGAAAGGTTATTGCGAAAATAATTGAGTTCTCAAAACACACTTTAATCAAGTGACTTGAGTATTCTTTTGGCGAAAGTAGAAACCGTTAGTTGCGATGCGACTCAGATGAAACTCATTTGGGTTGTATGGTTAAGTGACTAAGCGTATACGGTGGATGCCTTGGCAGTCAGAGGCGATGAAGGACGTAGTAACTTGCGAAAAGCGTTGGCGAGCTAGTAACAAGCATTTGAGCTAACGATGTCCGAATGGGGAAACCCGGCACCATAAGGTGTCATCACTAAGTGAATACATAGCTTAGTGAGGCGAACGAGGGGAACTGAAACATCTAAGTACCCTTAGGAAAAGAAATCAACCGAGATTCCCCTAGTAGCGGCGAGCGAACGGGGATTAGCCCTTAAGCCTAGAGGGTGTTAGTGGAATGTGTTGGAAAGCACAGCGATACAGGGTGATAGCCCCGTACATGAAAACTAACTTTAGGTGAAAACGAGTAGGACGGGACACGTGATATCTTGTTCGAATATGGGGGGACCATCCTCCAAGGCTAAATACTCCTGACTGACCGATAGTGAACCAGTACCGTGAGGGAAAGGCGAAAAGAACCCCTGTGAGGGGAGTGAAATAGAACCTGAAACCGTATACGTACAAGCAGTGGGAGCGGTTCTTGAGACCGTGACTGCGTACCTTTTGTATAATGGGTCAGCGACTTACATTTTGTAGCGAGGTTAAGCGAATAGCGGAGCCGTAGGGAAACCGAGTGTTAACTGCGCGTTTAGTTGCAAGGTGTAGACCCGAAACCCGGTGATCTAGCCATGGGCAGGTTGAAGGTTGAGTAACATCAACTGGAGGACCGAACACACGTATGTTGAAAAATGCGGTGATGACTTGTGGCTGGGGGTGAAAGGCCAATCAAACCGGGAGATATCTGGTTCTCCTCGAAAGCTATTTAGGTAGCGCCTCGAGCGAATACCATTGGGGGTAGAGCACTGTTAAGGCTAGGGGGTCATCCCGACTTACCAACCCTTTGCAAACTCCGAATACCAATGAGTACTACTCGGGAGACACACGGCGGGTGCTAACGTCCGTCGTGAAAAGGGAAACAACCCAGACCATCAGCTAAGGTCCCAAAGTTATTGCTAAGTGGGAAACGATGTGGGAAGGCTTAGACAGCTAGGATGTTGGCTTAGAAGCAGCCATCATTTAAAGAAAGCGTAATAGCTCACTAGTCGAGTCGGCCTGCGCGGAAGATATAACGGGGCTAAGCAATACACCGAAGCTATGGGTACTAGCGCTTGCGCTAGTGCGGTAGAGGAGCGTTCTGTAAGCCGTTGAAGGTGAAGGGGTAACCCACGCTGGAGGTATCAGAAGTGCGAATGCTGACATGAGTAACGATAAAGGGGGTGAAAAACCTCCTCGCCGAAAGACCAAGGGTTCCTGTCCAACGTTAATCGGGGCAGGGTGAGTCGACCCCTAAGGCGAGGCCGAAAGGCGTAGTCGATGGGAAACGGGTTAATATTCCCGTACTTCTGCTAACTGCGATGGAGAGACGGAGAAGGCTAGGCTAGCGCGGCGTTGGTTGTCCGCGTTTAAGGCTGTAGGTAGGGTACTTAGGCAAATCCGGGCACCTAATACTGAGAGTTGATGACGAGTCACTACGGTGATGAAGTAGTTGATGCCATGCTTCCAGGAAAATCTTCTAAGCTTCAGGTTAGTAGGAATCGTACCCCAAACCGACACAGGTGGTCGGGTAGAGAATACCAAGGCGCTTGAGAGAACTCGGCTGAAGGAACTAGGCAAAATGGTACCGTAACTTCGGGAGAAGGTACGCTCCTGTTGGTGATGAGACTTGCTCTCTAAGCTGACGGGAGTCGCAGATACCAGGTGGCTGCAACTGTTTATCAAAAACACAGCACTGTGCAAAATCGCAAGATGACGTATACGGTGTGACGCCTGCCCGGTGCCGGAAGGTTAATTGATTGGGTTATCTTCGGAGAAGCTCATGATCGAAGCCCCGGTAAACGGCGGCCGTAACTATAACGGTCCTAAGGTAGCGAAATTCCTTGTCGGGTAAGTTCCGACCTGCACGAATGGCGTAATGATGGCCACGCTGTCTCCAGCCGAGACTCAGTGAAGTTGAAATTGCGGTGAAGATGCCGTATACCCGCGGCTAGACGGAAAGACCCCGTGAACCTTTACTATAGCTTGGCACTGAACATTGACCCTACATGTGTAGGATAGGTGGGAGACTTTGAAGCGGGAACGCCAGTTCTCGTGGAGTCATCCTTGAAATACCACCCTTGTAGTGTTGATGTTCTAACTCTGGCCCCTGAATCGGGGTTGAGGACAGTGCCTGGTGGGTAGTTTGACTGGGGCGGTCTCCTCCCAAAGAGTAACGGAGGAGCACGAAGGTTGGCTAAGTACGGTCGGACATCGTACGGTTAGTGCAATGGCATAAGCCAGCTTAACTGCGAGACATACACGTCGAGCAGGTGCGAAAGCAGGTCATAGTGATCCGGTGGTTCTGAATGGAAGGGCCATCGCTCAACGGATAAAAGGTACTCCGGGGATAACAGGCTGATACCGCCCAAGAGTTCATATCGACGGCGGTGTTTGGCACCTCGATGTCGGCTCATCACATCCTGGGGCTGAAGTCGGTCCCAAGGGTATGGCTGTTCGCCATTTAAAGTGGTACGCGAGCTGGGTTCAGAACGTCGTGAGACAGTTCGGTCCCTATCTGCCGTGGGCGTTGGATGATTGAAGGGAGCTGCTCCTAGTACGAGAGGACCGGAGTGGACGAACCGCTGGTGTTCGGGTTGTCATGCCAATGGCATTGCCCGGTAGCTACGTTCGGAATCGATAACCGCTGAAAGCATCTAAGCGGGAAGCGAGCCCTAAGATGAGTCATCCCTAGACCTTTAAGGTCTCTAAAGAGCCGTCCGAGACTAGGACGTTGATAGGCAGGGTGTGTAAGCGTTGTGAGGCGTTGAGCTAACCTGTACTAATGACTCGTGAGGCTTAACCATACAACCCAAAAGGGTTTTACTGCAAAGTAAGTAATGGTTTTACGTAATCAAAAGAATACAAAAGTACTTGATTGAAGTGCGAACTCAAACAGCTTTCTAAATTTCCAAATTTGTCTGGAAACCATAGCATTGTGGTCCCACCTGATCCCATCCCGAACTCAGAAGTGAAACGCAATCGCGCCGATGGTAGTGTGGGGTCTCCCCATGTGAGAGTAGGTCATTTCCAGACACTAATTTCGCTTAACCTTTAAGGTATAAGCAAAATAACCAAGCGCATTTAGAGTAAGACGCATAGTTATTTAACAGTTTTGTGCTGATATGGCTCAGTCGGTAGAGCGCATCCTTGGTAAGGATGAGGTCCCCAGTTCGATTCTGGGTATCAGCACCACTAAATTTGTCTGGAAACCATAGCATTGTGGTCCCACCTGATCCCATCCCGAACTCAGAAGTGAAACGCAATCGCGCCGATGGTAGTGTGGGGTCTCCCCATGTGAGAGTAGGTCATTTCCAGGCGCCTAATATAGCAAAAAGCCCTAGCCTAAAACGCTAGGGCTTTTTACTTTCTACACGCTGAGAAAAAACTTTACCCCGATGTCACCCCGCCGCCGAGCGTGGTCATAAACTGCATCCTGCGTTTATGACATTCGCTACATCCATGTGCCTTGTCATCGGCCGCGAAGCATAGCTTCTCCGTGTTCAAGTCAGGCTAAGTACTGCTTTTTCAAAGAGCCTTACTTTCACACCCATGTATTCGCTTCACGAACCGAGCAGGTTATTTTCAGGCGTCTAATAACGAGGAATCTCACTCGAACATGGGGAAGGTAAAGCGTTCTTACGAGTGAGGTGCAATCCCATGCAGAGGTTGATAATGCATTCTGCAATGCCGACACTTCCGCCGTTCAGGGCTCTCTTGCTTCTCAGCTTGCAGCCTAGCCACAGGTACCTTCACGATCCAACCATCCAGATGAGCTAGATAATCAGATCTCTTACGCCTCATGCGATAGTTCGATAAATGGATACTGCTAAATCGACATGTCCACAAATCATAGCGGAATAGGAGAGAAGTATTTGCGTCGATCAAATGCAATTTGGTGCAGAAGATGGAGGATTTGGAGAGCTTGGCCGAAGCTGTCCATGATAGGCGCTAAAGATCCAAAAAGTTCTTCATCTCCTTAGTTAAGTTGACCGTAATAACGTAATGTTTCAGTGAGCTAAGTTGTTTGTACTGTTCTAGAGTTAATTTACATTCCTTACGGCTTTTGGGCGTTCATGGTAGGTAGTACGTCAATCGCTTAGTGGATACCTCATTCTTAATTCAATAGCTGGCCTGTTATCAGAACTCCTTCTAAGACAGTGTGGAGATTGCCTATCTCTATCTCTATCTCTATCTCTATCTCTATCTCTATCTCTATCTCTATCTCTATCTCTACCTCTTCGTTGCCCTAATTTCTACCTGAGAAGTGATGGGTAGGTATTTATTCTGATCGTAAAGGCGATAGCTATTTCCTTTTGTTTATAGAAAGCGCATGGGTGTGTTAGCGCTCAAGTTTCTTAAGTTAGCCAGTTTACTGTGTTTGAAGGTAAGCGGTGACCAGCCTGTGCCAGTGCTTCAATTATCGCTTTTGTGGATAACTTTGTGCGCAATTGGTGTAAAGGGTGTGCTTATGTCAGGTATAAAAAATGAGTTCATTTTTATTGAAAAAAGCCCTTGCGAAAAAGATTTGGCTCCCTATAATGCGCTCCCACTGACACGGCAAACGGCGCTACTTACCAAGTGAGTAAGTAACGAATGTCGAGTCAAGGCGATAAGCGGTTCGAGTTTTTAAGCCGGTAGTTACAACGCGAAAGCACAGTAATTAACCACTTAAAAATCTTTTGAAAAAAGCGCTTGACGCCGACAGGGAGAAGCGTAGAATACGCAGCCCTAGCCCGCTGGACTCCAGTATGAGGCGAACGTTCTTTAACAAGATAAAACAAGAAATCTGTGTGGACACTCACAGGTATTGAGTTAATCGAAAACGATTTAAATCTCAATGCAACGATGAGAGTCCATAGCAATATGTACAAACATGTAGATGATTCTTCCGAGTCATTTATGTGAATCAGAATTCATTGAGTCGTTTGGCGCAAGCCAAACACAAAAACTTTTAATTGAAGAGTTTGATCATGGCTCAGATTGAACGCTGGCGGCAGGCCTAACACATGCAAGTCGAGCGGTAACATTTCAAAAGCTTGCTTTTGAAGATGACGAGCGGCGGACGGGTGAGTAATGCCTAGGGAACTGCCCAGTCGAGGGGGATAACAGTTGGAAACGACTGCTAATACCGCATACGCCCTACGGGGGAAAAGAGGGGATCTTCGGACCTTCTGCGATTGGATGTACCTAGGTGGGATTAGCTAGTAGGTGAGGTAATGGCTCACCTAGGCGACGATCCCTAGCTGTTCTGAGAGGATGATCAGCCACACTGGGACTGAGACACGGCCCAGACTCCTACGGGAGGCAGCAGTGGGGAATATTGCACAATGGGCGCAAGCCTGATGCAGCCATGCCGCGTGTGTGAAGAAGGCCTTCGGGTTGTAAAGCACTTTCAGCGAGGAGGAAAGGTTAACGGTTAATACCCGTTAGCTGTGACGTTACTCGCAGAAGAAGCACCGGCTAACTTCGTGCCAGCAGCCGCGGTAATACGAGGGGTGCAAGCGTTAATCGGAATTACTGGGCGTAAAGCGTACGCAGGCGGTTGATTAAGCGAGATGTGAAAGCCCCGGGCTTAACCTGGGAACTGCATTTCGAACTGGTCAACTAGAGTCTTGTAGAGGGGGGTAGAATTTCAGGTGTAGCGGTGAAATGCGTAGAGATCTGAAGGAATACCGGTGGCGAAGGCGGCCCCCTGGACAAAGACTGACGCTCAGGTACGAAAGCGTGGGGAGCAAACAGGATTAGATACCCTGGTAGTCCACGCCGTAAACGATGTCTACTCGGAATTTGGTGTCTTGAACACTGGGTTCTCAAGCTAACGCATTAAGTAGACCGCCTGGGGAGTACGGCCGCAAGGTTAAAACTCAAATGAATTGACGGGGGCCCGCACAAGCGGTGGAGCATGTGGTTTAATTCGATGCAACGCGAAGAACCTTACCTACTCTTGACATCCAGAGAACTTTTCAGAGATGAATTGGTGCCTTCGGGAACTCTGAGACAGGTGCTGCATGGCTGTCGTCAGCTCGTGTTGTGAAATGTTGGGTTAAGTCCCGCAACGAGCGCAACCCTTATCCTTACTTGCCAGCGGGTAATGCCGGGAACTTTAGGGAGACTGCCGGTGATAAACCGGAGGAAGGTGGGGACGACGTCAAGTCATCATGGCCCTTACGAGTAGGGCTACACACGTGCTACAATGGTCGGTACAGAGGGTTGCGAAGCCGCGAGGTGGAGCTAATCTCACAAAGCCGGTCGTAGTCCGGATTGGAGTCTGCAACTCGACTCCATGAAGTCGGAATCGCTAGTAATCGTGGATCAGAATGCCACGGTGAATACGTTCCCGGGCCTTGTACACACCGCCCGTCACACCATGGGAGTGGGCTGCACCAGAAGTAGATAGCTTAACCTTCGGGAGGGCGTTTACCACGGTGTGGTTCATGACTGGGGTGAAGTCGTAACAAGGTAGCCCTAGGGGAACCTGGGGCTGGATCACCTCCTTACCTATACGATTGACTGATATTTGTTGAGTGTTCACACAGATAACTTGTTCTTGTTAGAGCGAGTGGCACGTCCGAGCGACGATGCTTGTTCTTTAAAAATTTGGAAAGCTGATAGTAATAATCGAAAGATTATTGCGAAAAATAATTGAGTTCTCAAAACACACTTTAATCAAGTGACTTGAGTATTCTTTTGGCGAAAGTAGAAACCGTTAGTTGCGATGCGACTCAGATGAAACTCATTTGGGTTGTATGGTTAAGTGACTAAGCGTATACGGTGGATGCCTTGGCAGTCAGAGGCGATGAAGGACGTAGTAACTTGCGAAAAGCGTTGGCGAGCTAGTAACAAGCATTTGAGCTAACGATGTCCGAATGGGGAAACCCGGCACCATAAGGTGTCATCACTAAGTGAATACATAGCTTAGTGAGGCGAACGAGGGGAACTGAAACATCTAAGTACCCTTAGGAAAAGAAATCAACCGAGATTCCCCTAGTAGCGGCGAGCGAACGGGGATTAGCCCTTAAGCCTAGAGGGTGTTAGTGGAATGTGTTGGAAAGCACAGCGATACAGGGTGATAGCCCCGTACATGAAAACTAACTTTAGGTGAAAACGAGTAGGACGGGACACGTGATATCTTGTTCGAATATGGGGGGACCATCCTCCAAGGCTAAATACTCCTGACTGACCGATAGTGAACCAGTACCGTGAGGGAAAGGCGAAAAGAACCCCTGTGAGGGGAGTGAAATAGAACCTGAAACCGTATACGTACAAGCAGTGGGAGCGGTTCTTGAGACCGTGACTGCGTACCTTTTGTATAATGGGTCAGCGACTTACATTTTGTAGCGAGGTTAAGCGAATAGCGGAGCCGTAGGGAAACCGAGTGTTAACTGCGCGTTTAGTTGCAAGGTGTAGACCCGAAACCCGGTGATCTAGCCATGGGCAGGTTGAAGGTTGAGTAACATCAACTGGAGGACCGAACACACGTATGTTGAAAAATGCGGTGATGACTTGTGGCTGGGGGTGAAAGGCCAATCAAACCGGGAGATATCTGGTTCTCCTCGAAAGCTATTTAGGTAGCGCCTCGAGCGAATACCATTGGGGGTAGAGCACTGTTAAGGCTAGGGGGTCATCCCGACTTACCAACCCTTTGCAAACTCCGAATACCAATGAGTACTACTCGGGAGACACACGGCGGGTGCTAACGTCCGTCGTGAAAAGGGAAACAACCCAGACCATCAGCTAAGGTCCCAAAGTTATTGCTAAGTGGGAAACGATGTGGGAAGGCTTAGACAGCTAGGATGTTGGCTTAGAAGCAGCCATCATTTAAAGAAAGCGTAATAGCTCACTAGTCGAGTCGGCCTGCGCGGAAGATATAACGGGGCTAAGCAATACACCGAAGCTATGGGTACTAGCGCTTGCGCTAGTGCGGTAGAGGAGCGTTCTGTAAGCCGTTGAAGGTGAAGGGGTAACCCACGCTGGAGGTATCAGAAGTGCGAATGCTGACATGAGTAACGATAAAGGGGGTGAAAAACCTCCTCGCCGAAAGACCAAGGGTTCCTGTCCAACGTTAATCGGGGCAGGGTGAGTCGACCCCTAAGGCGAGGCCGAAAGGCGTAGTCGATGGGAAACGGGTTAATATTCCCGTACTTCTGCTAACTGCGATGGAGAGACGGAGAAGGCTAGGCTAGCGCGGCGTTGGTTGTCCGCGTTTAAGGCTGTAGGTAGGGTACTTAGGCAAATCCGGGCACCTAATACTGAGAGTTGATGACGAGTCACTACGGTGATGAAGTAGTTGATGCCATGCTTCCAGGAAAATCTTCTAAGCTTCAGGTTAGTAGGAATCGTACCCCAAACCGACACAGGTGGTCGGGTAGAGAATACCAAGGCGCTTGAGAGAACTCGGCTGAAGGAACTAGGCAAAATGGTACCGTAACTTCGGGAGAAGGTACGCTCCTGTTGGTGATGAGACTTGCTCTCTAAGCTGACGGGAGTCGCAGATACCAGGTGGCTGCAACTGTTTATCAAAAACACAGCACTGTGCAAAATCGCAAGATGACGTATACGGTGTGACGCCTGCCCGGTGCCGGAAGGTTAATTGATTGGGTTATCTTCGGAGAAGCTCATGATCGAAGCCCCGGTAAACGGCGGCCGTAACTATAACGGTCCTAAGGTAGCGAAATTCCTTGTCGGGTAAGTTCCGACCTGCACGAATGGCGTAATGATGGCCACGCTGTCTCCAGCCGAGACTCAGTGAAGTTGAAATTGCGGTGAAGATGCCGTATACCCGCGGCTAGACGGAAAGACCCCGTGAACCTTTACTATAGCTTGGCACTGAACATTGACCCTACATGTGTAGGATAGGTGGGAGACTTTGAAGCGGGAACGCCAGTTCTCGTGGAGTCATCCTTGAAATACCACCCTTGTAGTGTTGATGTTCTAACTCTGGCCCCTGAATCGGGGTTGAGGACAGTGCCTGGTGGGTAGTTTGACTGGGGCGGTCTCCTCCCAAAGAGTAACGGAGGAGCACGAAGGTTGGCTAAGTACGGTCGGACATCGTACGGTTAGTGCAATGGCATAAGCCAGCTTAACTGCGAGACATACACGTCGAGCAGGTGCGAAAGCAGGTCATAGTGATCCGGTGGTTCTGAATGGAAGGGCCATCGCTCAACGGATAAAAGGTACTCCGGGGATAACAGGCTGATACCGCCCAAGAGTTCATATCGACGGCGGTGTTTGGCACCTCGATGTCGGCTCATCACATCCTGGGGCTGAAGTCGGTCCCAAGGGTATGGCTGTTCGCCATTTAAAGTGGTACGCGAGCTGGGTTCAGAACGTCGTGAGACAGTTCGGTCCCTATCTGCCGTGGGCGTTGGATGATTGAAGGGAGCTGCTCCTAGTACGAGAGGACCGGAGTGGACGAACCGCTGGTGTTCGGGTTGTCATGCCAATGGCATTGCCCGGTAGCTACGTTCGGAATCGATAACCGCTGAAAGCATCTAAGCGGGAAGCGAGCCCTAAGATGAGTCATCCCTAGACCTTTAAGGTCTCTAAAGAGCCGTCCGAGACTAGGACGTTGATAGGCAGGGTGTGTAAGCGTTGTGAGGCGTTGAGCTAACCTGTACTAATGACTCGTGAGGCTTAACCATACAACCCAAAAGGGTTTTACTGCAAAGTAAGTAATGGTTTTACGTAATCAAAAGAATACAAAAGTACTTGATTGAAGTGCGAACTCAAACAGCTTTCTAAATTTCCAAATTTGTCTGGAAACCATAGCATTGTGGTCCCACCTGATCCCATCCCGAACTCAGAAGTGAAACGCAATCGCGCCGATGGTAGTGTGGGGTCTCCCCATGTGAGAGTAGGTCATTTCCAGGCGCCTAATAAACGATAAATCCCCAGCACCTTGTGCTGGGGATTTTTTCGTTTAACAGCTTTTGAAATATCGACTCGAACATGGGGAATATAAAGAGCCCGAACGCAGTGAGGTACATTTCCATGTGAAGTAGGGCGGATATCGCGATAGCGATGTGCTTATGAGCGCGAAGCTTTAGCGGAGCTGGCCATGACAGGCGCCTAAATTGCTCCTGGCAATTTAAGGCACTTCCTACATCCATGTAGGTCGCGCGAAAGTGCTACTTCACACGCAGCCCACAGCCACTTCGTGGGTGGCAGTTAAGTGCTCCAATCATTAACTGCATTTCCGCCATCCATGGCGGTCGGGGCCCTCAGCTCGCAGCCTAGCTGCTTCGCGCTCCCGTCATCCATGAAGCTGCGCTTGATAAGCGGATGTCTTACGCCCCTATGTGAGAGACCTTGATTTTATTTATTCACTCTTAATTCAATACGGTGGGGTTTCTAGCTTGAGCCCATTGCTATTACTCGATACCCATTCGCTGTTGGTATAAGTAAGAGAGGACAGAATGATTAACTTGGTGAAGTCGTGAGCATTTTGCATTTGTGTGGATTACTCACGCAAACAAGGCTCTCAAGCTCTTAGCGAAAACTTTGCAGTATAGGTATTAGAGTCTATGTGGGACTTTAAATTGTCTGCATTACGCTTAACCCATTATTATCAAGCCTGATTACTTAGTGGGACATTACTTTTTGGATGAGTGGTGGATTTCTTTAATCAAAAATAGGTGTGATAAGTCGCTTATCTCATATTGATCGTAATTATTCGAGAAGCTCCTTCTTCGGGGAGTGATGTGTTGATAGCGATTGTGATTTGTTAGGAAGGGAGGGTTAAAGCCCGAGCTAATTTTCGGGCTTCGGATTCGTTGCTATAACGAGAGGAGTTTTTCTATGATGGGCGTATTGGCTTCTGGAAAGTCAAAGTCTTTGAGCTCGTCGAGTCTAGCCCATTTAACTTCTTGGCCTTCAAGTCCCTGAGCTTCACCAGAAAAGGATTTTACTGTATGGATATCAAGATATACCTGTTTATCCGGATAATCGTGGGAAATTGCCATTAAGGGGCTTGTGGAGGTAACTTTTATTGCAACTTCCTCCCTTAACTCTCTTATCAGCGCTTCGGAGGTTGTCTCACCAGATTCGACCTTGCCACCAGGAAATTCCCACTTCCCACCTTGGTGTAGGTGATCTGGGCGTTTGGCAAGTAAGATCTGCTCTTGTTCATCGAATACTATGCCTACCGCGACGTGCACACGTTTCATTTAATGATCCTTAAAAAAGTCTGCTTCTTCATAGCCTAATGAATCTAGGGCTTCGGGATCAAACTCGGGTTTTACTGGGATGGCGTGCTTTTCTGATGCCCAGTCGCCAAGGTCGATCAGCTTACATCTTTCACTGCAGAAGGGTTTAAATTGAGATTCTTTTGACCAAAGCACCTCTTTCTGGCAGGTAGGGCACTTAACTGTGGTTGGCATAAACATTCCCATAGGCCGGTTTGTAACAGTCGGCTATGGTAAACCACTTTAGGTGCAGGTTGCCAACATAAAGTCTATCGATCTGTCTGAGTGTTTTTGTTGGTCAAATAAGACGAAATGTATGGCGTAGCGGTTACGGTTGCCACTGATGGTGGGGTAGCATCCCTGAGCGGGATCTATCTTCACTCGGATAAGTGAGAGGGCTTGAGTGCTCGACCCTTGATAAAAGCCAGCGGTGGCCGTTGCAGGGTTATAAACGGTTGTTTTACGGGTGAGCTCAAGTAGTAATTTGATTGGTGTTAACAGGCATTCGAAATGTTCTGTCCAGTTCTTGTACTCTTGCTGGCGTACTTCCCAGGGTTTGGCTAACCAGTAATGTAGCTGGGGTAGATCGAAATTACAGCAGGCACCTGGCATGCCGAATCGCTGACGTAATGCTGAGAGAAATCTGTCTTGTTTTAGTTTTTGACCGGGTCGTTCACAGCGGATTAGCTTAACTCTCGCCTCTTGCATCTGATCGATATAGCCTTCTACCTGCTGCTCATCGATGTGGGGGAGGTGCTGCCATTTTTTGAGGTTTATGAGCTGCTTATCGATGTCTTTTATAATTTCACCGCGATAGTCACAACGTTCGGTGAGTTCACAAAGAGAAAATAACGGATAGAAACAACGATGTTGATGATCTTGATCTAAATTACTTTGCACCTGATTAGCGAGGTACTCTAGCCTAAGGTAGCTTCGAGTCTTCTCGTTTAGCGGTTGTTCATAGATCAATTCATTCATGACGATTATCAAGTCTGAGCGGCTAATTTTATGTATTTATTATGTAATGCAGCGACTTTTTCTTTTAATGCCGAGATATCACCTCGATTATCGATAACATCATCGGCTTTAGATAGTTTTTCGTCTCTGCTCGCCTGGCTAGCTATTATATTTTTTACTTGCTGCGCATCGACAGCATCCCTTTCAGTGGTCCGCTTTATTTGTAACTCTGGCGAAATATCAACCACTAAAGTGCAATTGACTAACCTATCTAAACCGTTCTCAAATAGCAAGGGGACAACTAAAATTGCGTAGGCCGAGGTCGCATTTTGCAATTGTGTTAACATTTCCGTCCGAATTAACGGGTGCAGGAGGTTATTCAACCACTCTCTTGCAGATGGGTCGTTAAAAATTTTTTCTCTTAAAGCAGCGCGATTGAGCTCACCATTTTCAAGTAGGACGCTTGGACCAAAATGGTGAGCAATTTCGGTTAGCCCTTTTGTTCCCTTGGCGACAACCTCTCTACTGACAACATCTGCGTCAACAAGATCAATACCCAATTCGCCAAACAAGTTGGCGACAGTTGTCTTGCCGCTTCCTATACCGCCGGTGAGGCCTACAACAAATTTCGACATGATGTTTTCTTAGCTAAAGGCTATAAGGTAGATAGGTACCAATTTACTATATTCTCACCCCAAATCATGGCTATCCAGCCTGCTAAGGCGATATAAGGGCCAAATGGTATGGGATTGCCAGAATTGATCTTCTTATTGACGATGAGCAGCAAGCCAACTAGTGCGCCAACAATGGAGGATAACAGGATGATGAGGGGCAGTAATTGCCAGCCAAACCAGGCACCGAATACGGCTAATAGCTTAAAGTCGCCATAACCCATACCTTCCTTGCCGGTTAATATTTTGAATCCCCAGAACACGCTCCAAAGGCTCATATAGCCTGCAGAAGCGCCAATGACCGCATCTGTAATCGAGACATAGGTGCCATTTAGATTTATAAGTAGGCCTAGCCATAGCAGTGGCAGTGTGATCTGATCAGGTAATAGCATTTCATCGAGATCTATCCCTGTTAAAGCTATCAGGCCGAAGGTTAGCAAGGTGGCAAAGACAAATTGCCAGGTCGGGCCAAAATGGTAAGCGAGGTAGGCCACTGCAAATCCTGTTAAGGCCTCTATGATGGGATACCTTACAGAAATACTTGTCTTACAATGAGCGCACTTACCTCCTAACATTAACCACCCAATTACGGGGAGGTTGTGCCAAGGTTTTATATCGGTTTTACACTTAGGGCAAGATGAGCCAGGAACGATAAGATTGTATTTTTCCGGAAAATCATCGATAGGCTGGGCTAGCTTATCTTTAATTTCTGTAACGGTAGCCTTGTGGTATTCGTCGAGATATTGGTTGCATTCCTCTTGCCATTCTCTTTTCATCATCACCGGAAGGCGATGAATGACTACATTTAAAAAGCTGCCAATCACGGCTGCAAAGACAAAAGAAATTGCGGCAAACAGCAAAGGGTACTGAGCCATTAATTGGATAAATTCAGTCATTGATAAAGTTTATTTTTATTGTTCGAAAAATTTAAGGGTTAGCCGCCGACGACATTACCCATCTGGAAGATAGGGAGGTACATCCCTATAATTAACCCCCCAACGAGTGTACCAATGACGACCATCATCATTGGTTCAATTAAGCTAGATAATCCGTCAACTGCGTCATCTACTTGCATTTCATATATGTTCGCTATCTTATTTAGCATATCATCGAGGCCACCAGATTCTTCACCTATCATAACCATTTGGATAAGCATGTCCGGGAAAAGTCCTGTGGTACGCATAGCGACGTTCATTTGCATCCCAGACATTACCTCTGTACGAACTTTCGTAAGTGCGCTGCGGTAGACATAGTTACCAGATGCTCCGGCGGCAGATTCTAGTCCATCAATTAGGGGAACACCTGCTGCAAAGGTTGTTGCTAAAGTTCTCGCAAATCTTGCCATTGCCGCCTTGTGTAAAATTTCACCAATAATTGGGATTTTCAGCACTAGCTCATCTACTTTATTTCGGAATCCCGCCGATTTTAAATGAGCCTTTTTAAATGACCAAATAGAGACAACTATGCCTATTACAAAAAAATACCAAGAAGATTGAAGCCATCGCGAGATACTTACAATCATTTGTGTAAATGCCGGGAGCTCAGCTCCAAAACCAGCAAATATGTCTTCAAACTGCGGTACAACAAATAACAATAATAGTGTTGTAACAGCTATAGCAACAACGATAACGGCAGCAGGATAGAACATTGCCTTTTTTATTTTTGATTTTAGTGCTTCAGCTTTTTCTCTGTACGTTGCAATTCTGTCAAATACGGCATCTAGGGAACCTGAGTGTTCTCCAGCACCAACCAAATCAACGTAAAGATCATCAAAATATTGTCTGTGGGGTTTTAAAGAGTCGGATAGTGGTATACCGGACTGCACATCAGCCACAATTGTTCCAAGTAACTCGCGCATTCTAGGCTTTTCGTGACCGCGCCCTAGCATCTCAAGGGTTGTTACAATGGGGACACCTGCCGCCAACATTGTCGCAATCTGGCGTGTGATCATGGCGATATCCATTGCCTTTATTTTTGGATCACTCTTAAATAGAGGTTCAGCTTTCTTTTTGACAACTTTTGGGTTGACGCCTTGCGATTTTAGTTGTGCTTTTATTTCGGCAGGTGACGTCCCTCTCAATTCGCCTGAGGTTTTTTTTCCGTCGCGGTTAGTTCCCTTCCATTCAAAAGTGACCACTTTAGGTTGAGCTTTGGCTGCTTTTTGCTTTTTAGTTGATGTTTTAGCAAGCGATGCGGTAGCCATTATAATGTCCTTTAATTAATCTTGTTTAGCTGAGGTTTAGAAGCTAGTTACACGATTTATTTCGGCAATACTTGTTACGCCGGCAATAACCTTTCGTAGTCCAGATTCTCTGAGATCTCGCATTCCTTGCTCTTTAGCCTGGGTGGCAATTTGCAAAGAATTTCCTCCTTCCATAATAGTACGGGCAATCTCATCTGACATCTTCATCACCTCATAAATACCGACACGCCCCTTATAACCGCCAGAGCAAAGGTCACAGCCAACTGGCTTATAGACGGTAAAGCCTTCATCAATTTGTGCTTGTGTAAAACCGAGTTTCAGTAGTTCGTGTTCGGGGACTTCTTCCGGTTGACGGCATTCGGTACAAAGCCTTCTGGCGAGACGTTGGGCGATAATTAGGTTAACTGAGCTGGCAATGTTGTAACCTGGGACGCCCATATTTATCAGACGAGTTAGCGTTTCGGCAGCCGAGTTGGTATGAAGGGTCGAAAGTACCAAGTGACCGGTTTGTGCTGCTTTAATGGCAATTTCGGCGGTTTCCAAGTCACGTATCTCACCCACCATGACCACATCGGGATCTTGACGTAAGAAAGAGCGCAGCGCCGAGGCGAAGGTGAGTCCAGCCTTCAAGTTAATATGAACCTGATTGACGCCTTCTAAGTTAATTTCGACTGGGTCTTCAGCGGTTGAAATGTTGCGCTCTTCGGTATTGAGAATATTAAGGCCTGTATAAAGGGATACTGTTTTACCTGAGCCTGTAGGGCCGGTTACCAAGATCATGCCTTGAGGTTTTGCCAACATTTCTTCATAGAGTTTGCGTTGATCATTTTCGTAGCCGAGCTTTTCAATTCCGAGTTGGGCAGAAGAGGAGTCTAAGATACGCATTACGATCTTTTCGCCCCAAATTGTCGGCAAGGTGCTGACACGAAAATCGATAGATTTAGTGCGAGACAGCTTCATCTTAATTCGGCCATCTTGAGGAACTCGACGTTCGGCGATATCGAGTTTTGACATTACTTTTAGACGCGCTGAAATTCGTCCTGATAAGTTAACAGGAGGTTCTGATACTTCATGTAAAATACCATCGATGCGAAATCGAATACGATAGCGTTTTTCATAAGGTTCGAAGTGTAAGTCTGACGCGCCTTTACGTATGGCGTCGGTGAGTATCTTGTTTATATATATGACGATAGGAGCATCGTCACTTGCGTCGCCCTGTTGTTCTTCCTGGCGCTTGTCGGTATCTGTAATTTCAATGCCGGATAGTGAATCTTCATCTATGCCATCTAAATCGAGCGCAGAGATATCTTCTTCTAAAACCTTCTCAAGAGCGACTGTTAGTTTGTCATCTTCAACGAGAATCGCCTCCGCATGTAACCCTGCACTAAATTGAAAGTCTTCTAATGCTGCAATATTGGTAGGATCGGAAGTCCCTATATATAGACGGTTTCCACGCTTGAATAATGGAAGACACTTGTGTTTTTCAATTAGCTTTTTATTTAGGAATGCTTCCGGAATGCTGCTGATATCAAATTCATTTAAGTCCAACAAAGGCGTACCATACTCTTCATAGCATAGCTCTGCCACTTCCCTAGCTGAAAGCACTTTGGTAGCAATTAAAGTACTGACTAGAGGTTGCTTGTTTTTACGGGATAGATCTACGGCTTCTGACAATTGCTCTTCGCTAAGTAGTCCTTTGCGAATAAAAAGGGTCGATAATCCCAAATGTAGACCGGTTGAAGGCATGAGTGCTCCAAATGAACAGAAGTTCTAAAATAGTAACGCTTTTTTATGGATTTGTCATTTTTGTCAATATAGAAAATATGCTTTTTTTGTAGAGACGAGCTTAGTGACGGTATTAGTAAAAATTCCTTTTGTTGACAATATTTTGACAATATCGCCAAATTAGTCAAAGAGTGAGTTTAGGCAATGAAAGTGCCACAGTTGTGGTGTCTTGTGCTTTGTTGTTTAGTCTCTTAAACCTAGTAAGGTGCAAGGGCGAAAATTTTAATAAAAGCGAGTGGTTACTAGTTAGTGTTCCTGTATGCTAATGTCTATGGAGGCTGTGTGCTATTTTAGGTGGAGAAATGACTACAAGAGTGTATGCGTTAGGAGTGTTTGTTGGTTTATTTATTATTTTCGTTGCAGGAACACTTTTTTCTTATGACTTGTATTTTTTATTAGGGCTTGAAAATGAATATGATCTGAAAAGATTTTTGGTTGTTGGCTTTATATGGTTGTGTTTGTTAGGCCTTTGTTTCACTAAGCAAGATATAACCTTTCATGTATCTTTTTATAAGGCAGTTGGTTTTACTGTTTTCGTTTTGTTGTTATTGGTGTCTGCACTCTTTAGTCGGCATGTGTTCTGGGCATTTGTTGATGTAACCAACATTTGTATGTTAATAACAGCGTTTTATTTTTTTTCGGTGTCATTAAGAAGTTTAGATGAAAAAACGTTGTGTTCCGTATTGTTTGCTGGTGTTTTGTTCTTTTCACTACTGACTCTTTTTAAGTACTCTCTGTTTTTGATTTTCTCCTATGTGGATGTCAATAGCTTCGATATTCACGGTTTGATTTCTGATTATACTAATGCAAGGTTCTTTAATCAGTTGCAGGTTATGATTGTTCCATTGTTATATATTCCATTCTGTTGTGATGGTTTGAGGAAGTTTAAGAAGCTCTCTGTTTTTATTGTGACGCTGCACTGGTTAGTATTTCTTCAGACCGATGCTCGTGGTGCAATTTTATCACTTTTTCTGGTTTTTATTTTGTTCTTATTTAACTTGGAAAGAGAAAGGCGAATAGGCTTTCTTTATGAGGTGTTACGGCCATTGGCCTTTGGTATCTTGCTGTGGTTGTTACTAATTAAGATAATTCCTTATTATCTTTTTGATAATGTAACATTTCAACTCAGAACGACTAGCTCAGGTCGATTGGATTTTTGGTTGTTTATATTGAAGGCTATTCCTGATTCTCCTTGGTTGGGGTTTGGTCCGATGAGTTTCACCTGGGCAGAAGGAAAGCCCTTTCCCCATGCGCATCCCCACAATATTATTATGCAAGTTTTATATGAGAATGGTGTATTGGTTTGTTTGATTTTTGTTATGGTGGCATTGCATGTTGTATTTAACGTTTTGAAGTCGGTAGGAATAAACGAGTCTTTTTCAAAATATCCATTTTATTTTTCTTTGCTGTCTGGGTTGTGCTATTCACAGTTGAGTGGAGTACTAGTCATGCCTTTTTCTCAATTATTGTTTTCTCTTGTATTAGCTTTATCTATATCTAGCCCACAGCAAAATGATTGTATTGATGATTGTCGCATTAAACGTTGGATTATAATAATGCAGTTCTTAGTCGTTACGTTTTTTTCGGCGGTAATGTTTATTTCATACAATCATGAAGGACTCTCTGCTGGCTTCTTCCCTCGGATATGGTTGAGAGGAAATGTGATGAATTAAGTTTTTCGAAGGTGAAATATCGAGTTGTTTTTTAAAGTTTTATGCAGATTTTTGCATCATGCAATTATTTTGCAGAGTAAAATTCAAATGGATTGGCTGAGAATTGAAAGGATTTACGCAGTAAAAAAAAAGGCCGAGCTAGCGGCCTTTTTTCAGATCTTTATACATTAAGATGCTTTACAAGTAGCCGTTGGCCAGTCACAACTAATAGTTGTGGTGTTCTCGTCTTGCGCTTTAGTAGTTGCTGTACCTGTCAGAGAGGCCAGGTTTGTAGGCTTAGTAATAGCCCCTGTACAAGAGGTTGGAGCGAAATCGGGAATTGTTGTTTCACCAATTACCGCAGCTGATGCAGCTTTAACATAGGCAGTCGCTTCGCCTAGGCAGGCATTGATCTTACCTTTGTTTACATACTCTTTGTAAGCAGGCAGTGCAATTGCGGCGAGAATACCGATGATTGCAACAACGATCATTAATTCAATCAGGGTGAAACCCTTAGCGTTAGTCTTCTTGATACCTTTCATTTTTACTCTCTCCGTTTGACAGAACTCTGATTCGACTCATCCTAATGCTGACTATAGCAGGATGGCAGCACAACTATTCTAGTGTTAACCCTATAGTAATAGTTAAACTTGTACAAGTAACCAATATCATAGCCACTACCTTAGAATGTGGTGCTGAGACCGCTATTTCAGCTTGCTCCTGCGTAGCTTTTGACGTCGTCCTTGGTCAAATCGTTATTGCTATCAACTAGTATTTTATGAATTCCTAAAATGAGTTCGGTAAGCTGGCAATTTTTACCATGCTTTACCTCTACATTCTTGGCTTTCACTCTAAGTTTGATTAATCTTCATTCGGCAAACTGCACCATTTGGCAATTTAGTCAGTAGAAATCATATCTTTATCGTCAGCATCTTAACTTTTTCCAGCAGGCTTTTAAGCTGTGACTTGTTTAATGTTTGCCCGTATCGCGCTCTCGCAAACACAGAGATTGTTAACGGTATGTTTCATTAAACTTGTCGCTAGTCTAGAAAATCTTCAATTAACGATAATTAATGCTTCCGACTTACTAAGTCGGTTTACCTTCATGGTAAGCTGGCCGAAAGGGCCATCTCGCCTATAGCCAAAGTTAGTACAAAGTTAACAAAAAGGGAACCGTAAATCGCATCAAAGTACTAATTTGATGGTGAATTTGTCTAATAAAATTTTTTTTTGTAAAAAAAGTTATAGCGTAATTATGACTTTGACCGAAAAATTGGCACTCATCGCAACAGTGTCAAATTTTTAGCTGCGCTCATAGTGTTTATCGGGCGATTGGTTTTTGAACAATAGTAATTAAGAAGATTGTTTGTTGCTAAAATGTTGCTGCCAGTCTGGTTGGTGATCAGACTGACAGCTGGTAATAGTCGTTCAGGTTATAGCGACTCTAAACTAGTCTTTGAGTCGTAGCGACAAATCCAGCGCCTTGACGTGCTTAGTGAGGGCGCCGACTGAAATGTAGTCTATGCCTGTCTTGGCATAATCTGAGATGGTGTCTAGCGTCACGTTGCCCGATACCTCGAGTTTTACACGCTGGTTTTCGTTATAGCTATTATTTAGCTCTACCGCCTCTATCATCATGGTGACGTCAAAATTGTCGAGCATGACGATATCGGCGCCGGCATCGAGTGCCTGCTTGAGTTCGTCTATGCTTTCGACTTCGACCTCCACTAGCTTATCGCTGGCAAGCTGGCGGGCGGCATTAATGGCAGAGGCAATTGAGCCACTGGCCATGATGTGATTTTCCTTGATCAGGAAGGCATCGAACAAGCCGATACGATGGTTCTTGCCACCACCGCAGGTGACGGCATATTTTTGCGCCGTGCGCAGACCTGGAATCGTCTTGCGGGTATCTAATAGCTTGCAGTGGGTGCCCGCCAGTCTGTCGACATAGAGTTTGGTTAGGGTGGCAACGCCTGATAGTGTCTGGATGAAGTTCATCGCGGTGCGCTCACCGGTCAGGATGGCACGGGCCGAACCTGACATTTCACAAAGCACTTGGTTCGGTAAGACGAGATCGCCATCGTCCACATGCCAATGTAAGGCAACTTCACCACCTAGCTGGTTAAAGACTTGTTCTGCCCAGGCCTTACCACAAAAGACCCCTTCTTCGCGGGTGATCAAGCTAGCCTGCGCATACTTATCACTAGGAATAAGCTGAGCCGTGATATCCAGACTTAACTTTTCTTCGGCAGTAAGATTTGAATCGGCCTGAAAACCTAAATCTTCTTCGAGTGCGACTTTGACGGCTAATCTAATGTCATTTTCCAGCATCTTTCTTTCCTCATGGCGGCTCGCCGCACTCCCTGAGCGCATCACTTGTGGCTCGAATGGGTTATCTCTCTTGATTCAAAGGCTGCGAGCACTTAGCTATATGCCGTTAATAGTAACAAATCCCTGATTGAAAAAGCAGGGATATTTAGCGCTACGCGGTGAAGATAGACGCAATTTGTGCCGATTTGTAATCATTGGTCTCGTGTGACTGGCAGCTATTATCCGAATTGGGTTAAAGTGCTAACGGCTTGATATTGTTTGGAGGTAGATTGGTCTGTGGCTAACATGACATTGCATAAAGGTTGGATTCGAGAGTGTCGACAATGTGTCTCGCCACATTTTAATGCCCGTCCAGATGATGAGGTGAGCCTGCTGGTGATCCACAACATTAGCCTGCCTGCCGGGCAGTTTGGCTTGCCCTATATCGATCAGCTTTTTCAAGGTTGTTTGGATATTCAGGCCGATGAAAGTTTTTGCGACCTACAAGGGTTAGAGGTGTCGGCACATTTTTTGATCCGGCGAGACGGCGAGTTGGTGCAGTATGTTAGCTGTGATGATCGCGCCTGGCACGCAGGCGTTTCCTCGTTTGCAGGGCGAACGGGTTGTAACGACTTTGCCATAGGTATAGAGCTTGAAGGAACAGATAGCCTCGCCTATACCGACGAGCAGTATGAGCGGCTCACGCAATTAACCTTGGTCTTGTTTGACGCATATCCTATGCTCAATAGAAATCTTATCGTCGGGCACAGTGACATCGCGCCAGGGCGTAAGACAGATCCGGGTGAGAGTTTCGACTGGCACAGATATCGCGTCAGCCTAGTGACTGGCTAAGCTACTCAATAGTTTCATTGACCAAAAGTAAAATAATCAGATGGAAGGGAGAGGGGAGTAAGATGGCACTGTTTTCCTTATTGTTGGCGATCATGATTGAGCGCCTCAAGCTATTACCCCAGGCATGGCAGCTAGAAACCCTATTAGCCTTGTATGCCAAGAGTTTCTTTGGTCGCAAGCAGCTAACCAATGACCTTATGATGGCGATTGCGTTGATTCTGCCAGCGATAGCTGTGCAGGTGCTGGCCTGGTTCGTGGCCGGCATGTTTTGGGGGCTGTTGAGCCTTGGGCTCTGGGTTGGGGTGTCGATTCTCTGTTTTAGTCATCTCAAACAGCGTCAGGTCTTCAAACAGTATATACAGGCAGCCTGCCGCGGCGATGCCCAGGCTTGTTACCATTTTGCCGATGAGCTCGATCCCTATGTGTCACTCAATGCCGTTTCCGAGCAGGATCTTGGCGAGAAGGTCGGGCAAACCGTTGCCTGGCTTAACTACCGTTTCTATGGTGCCGTGGCCTTATACCTTATCTTCTTCGGACCGGCCGGTGCCGTACTTTATTGTACCGTGCGTTATTTCTCAGACGATGCCAAGAGCCGAGGCGCGGATCTTCCCTTAGTGGATACCGCCTTGATGCTACTAGATTGGCTGCCGAGCCGCTTGATCGCGCTGGGTTACGTACTCAGTGGCCACTTTTCGCTGGCATTTAGCCGTTGGCGGCAGCAGGCACTATGCTGGCGCTGTCCTGCGCGAGATGTGATTTCCGAGGTTGCCTTGGCGGCAGAGACAGTTGAATTTAATTCACCTACACCAATTTGCGTCCAATCGACCATCTCTTTGCTACAGTTGAGTAAGCGAAACTTTATCTTACTCGTGATCGGTCTCTCTTTGCTGACGATCTTCGGGGTGGTAGTGTAGGGACTGGGCGAGACCGGTGGCTATTTAGCGCCTGACTCGCCTCCTTGCTTCTGCTTAATGCCAACTCTAGGTGCTTGGAGCAATGGTCAGACCCCTTAATCATAAATATAAGCTATTCTCACAAATCGTGAGTTTACATGAAGCAGATCACGAACTGGACATCTGAAATGTGATTTGATAAAGTGCGCTCAGTCAATTAAATTGGTAAGACCAATTTACAATAGGAGCTGAGGGCCATATGGCTTATAGCAAAATCAACCAGCCAAAAATTTCTGACGTGATCATGAATCAGCTGGAGCAGATGATCCTGGAGGGGAGTCTGCAACCGGGTCAGAAATTACCACCAGAGCGTGAATTGGCACTGCAATTCGAAGTCTCTCGACCATCTCTTCGTGAAGCAATTCAAAAGTTAGAAGCAAAAGGCTTGCTGCTGCGTCGTCAAGGCGGTGGTACCTATGTCAAAGAGCAACTTTGGCAGAGTCTTGCCGATCCTATTGTGGAGCTGATGCACAGCGATTCCGAGAGTCAGTATGATCTTCTCGAGTTTCGTCACGCCACTGAAGGCATGATGGCTTACTTTGCGGCACTTCGGGGTACCGATGCCGACATGCAAAACATCAAAGAAAAAATCCAAGCGGTAGAAGCTGCGTCTGACATCGAGGCGAAGGCAGAGGCGATCGTGTGTTTTTATCGCGCCATTGCCGAGGCCTCTCACAACGTGGCTATGCTGCACTTGGTACTGAGTTTATCTCCCGTGCTGCATAAGAATGTGGCGCAAAACCTAGAGTTGCTAAAGCGCAGAGCTGATGCCTCTAAAATGGCGAACGAGCATAGGCAAGATCTTCTTGCCGCCATCGTGCGCCGTGATCCCGAAGCCGCAAGAGAAGCCTCAAACGAGCATCTAAGCTACATTGAGGAAGTGATGTTGTCTGTGAGGGAAGAAGATAGCCGGTTGCAGCGTAGTCTGCGCCGTTTGAAGAGTGGCGCGTAGGCTTAGGTCTAGCTGCCACTTTTTATTATTCAATTCATACAATTAATGTATATAGGGAAGGACTGCGAAATGTCTGAACATATGCTGCAAGATTTAGATCCGTTAGAGACTCAAGAGTGGGTCGATTCATTACAAGCCGTATTAGAGCAAGAAGGTCCGGAACGTGCTCATTTTCTTCTTGAGAAACTAATCGACAAGGCTCGTCGTAACGGTACACATCTGCCTTATAAGGCGACCACCGCCTACCTCAACACGATTCCTGCCGGTCAGGAACCTCATATGCCAGGTAACCAAGAGATGGAGCGTCGCATTCGCGCCATCATTCGTTGGAACGCCTTGGCCATGGTACTGCGTGGTTCGAAGAAAGATCTTGAGCTGGGTGGCCACATTTCCAGTTTCGCCTCTAGTGCAACCATTTACGATGTTTGCTTCAACCACTTCTTCCGTGCGCCAAACGAGAAGGATGGTGGTGACCTGGTTTACTTCCAGGGTCATATCGCTCCTGGTATCTATGCGCGCTCTTTCCTCGAAGGTCGCCTGACCGAAGATCAACTGGCTAACTTCCGTCAGGAAGTGGACGGCAAGGGTCTATCATCTTACCCGCACCCTAAGTTGATGCCTGACTACTGGCAGTTCCCAACAGTTTCTATGGGTCTGGGTCCTATCCAGGCTATCTATCAGGCACGTTTCCTGAAATACCTGACCGACCGTGGTCTGAAAGATTGTTCTGAGCAAACCGTATACTGCTTCTTGGGTGATGGTGAGTGTGACGAGCCAGAAACGCTAGGTGCTATCGGTCTGGCCGCTCGTGAAGAGCTGGACAACCTGGTCTTCATCGTTAACTGTAACCTGCAGCGTCTAGATGGTCCTGTACGTGGTAACGGCAAGATCATTCAAGAGCTTGAAGGCGAATTCCGCGGCGCTGGCTGGGAAGTGGCTAAGGTCATCTGGGGTCGCTACTGGGATCCGCTATTGGCTCGCGACACCAGCGGTAAGCTGCTGCAGCTGATGGAAGAAACCGTCGACGGCGAATACCAAAACTGTAAGGCCAAAGGTGGCGCTTATACCCGTGAGCACTTCTTCGGTAAGTACCCTGAAACGGCCGAGATGGTTGCTAACATGTCTGACGACGACATCTGGCGCCTCAACCGTGGTGGTCACGATCCAGTGAAGATCTATGCCGCGCTGCAACACGCTAAGAACACTAAGGGTCGTCCAACCGTAATCCTGGCTAAGACAGTTAAAGGTTATGGTCTTGGTGATGCCGGTGAAGGTAAGAACATCGCGCACAACGTTAAGAAGATGGACATCAGCGCCGTACGTTACTTCCGCGATCGCTTCAATATCCCTATCCCTGACGACAAGCTAGAAGAGATCCCTTTCTATCACCCAGGTCCAGATTCGGAAGAGGTGAAGTACCTTCAGGAACGCCGCGCCGCGCTGCACGGTTCTATGCCTGCTCGCCGTCAGAAGTTCAGTGAAGACCTCGAAGTGCCTTCACTGAAGATCTTCGACTCTATCCTCAAGGGCTCTAACGGTCGTGAGATCTCAAGCACAATGGCGTTCGTCCGTATTCTGACTGCGCTGCTGAAAGATAAGAAGATAGGTAAGAACATTGTCCCTATCATCCCGGATGAGGCGCGTACCTTCGGTATGGAAGGTCTGTTCCGTCAGGTGGGTATCTATGCTCACGAAGGACAAAAGTACGTACCACAAGACTCGGATCAGGTGGCTTACTACCGCGAAGACAAGTCGGGCCAGGTACTGCAAGAGGGTATCAACGAGCTAGGCGCCATGTCTTCTTGGGTGTCAGCGGCGACCAGCTACTCGGTTAACGATACGCCAATGATCCCATTCTACATCTACTACTCTATGTTTGGTTTCCAACGTATCGGCGACATGGCATGGGCGGCAGGTGATATGCGTGCTCGTGGCTTCATGGTTGGTGGCACGTCAGGCCGTACTACCCTGAACGGCGAAGGTCTGCAGCACCAGGATGGTCACAGCCACGTATTGGCTAACACTATTCCTAACTGTATCTCTTACGACCCGACCTATGGTTATGAGATTGCAGTTATCGTTCAAGACGGTATCCGTCGCATGTATGGCGAAAACCAGGAAGATATCTTCTACTACCTGACCACGATGAATGAAAACTATGTTCAGCCTGAGATGCCAGAGGGTGCCGAAGAAGGTATCGTCAAGGGTATCTACAAGCTGGAATCAGTGTCTGGTAGCGGCAAGGGTAAGGTACAGCTAATGGGCTGTGGCACCATCCTTGAACAAGTTCGTAAGGCGGCGCAGGCGCTGGCGAAAGACTTCGGTATCTCGTCAGACGTATTCAGCGTGACCAGCTTCAACGAGCTGACTCGCGACGGTCAGGCGGCAGAGCGTTACAACATGCTGCACCCAACCGAAACGCCTAAGCAGGCTTATATCAGCCAGGTGTTGTCTAGCGATTCTCCAGCCGTTGTTGCCACCGACTATATGAAGATATATGGCGAGCAGCTACGCGCCTATGTTCCTACCGATTACAAGGTGCTGGGTACCGACGGTTTCGGCCGCAGTGACAGCCGCGAGAACCTGCGTCACCACTTCGAAGTGGATGCCAAGTTCATCGTGATCGCCGCACTGAAGTCGCTGGTTGACCGCAACGAGTTGCCAGTTGAAGTACTCTCGCAAGCAATTGCCGAGTACGGCATCGATGTTGACAAGATCAACCCACAGTTCGCGTAAGGGGATAGAGCATGGCTGAATTAAAAGAAGTTTTAGTCCCCGATATCGGTGGGGATGAAGTACAGGTTATCGAGATCTGTGCTGCGGTAGGCGATACCCTCGCCGCCGAAGAATCGATCATTACCGTCGAAAGCGACAAGGCGACCATGGATATTCCTGCGCCTTTCGCCGGTAAGCTTGCCGAGATTAAGGTAGCCGTGGGCGATACCGTCTCTGAAGGTACACTTATCGCCATGATGGAAGCGGGTGAGGCGCAGGCCGCCGAGCCTGCACCAGCAGAATCTGCACCTGTTGCCGCTCCAGCTGCACCCGCTCCGGCAGCGCCTGTTGCTTCAGCGCCAGCCTCTGCACAAGTGATTGAAGTGACAGTGCCGGATATCGGCGATGCCTCAGATGTCGACGTGATTGAAGTGCTGGTGGCCGTGGGCGACAGCATAAATGTCGACACAGGGCTTATCACGCTTGAAACTGACAAGGCGACCATGGAAGTACCTGCACCTGCAGCCGGTGTGGTGAAAGAGATGAAAGTGGCCGTTGGTGACAAGGTCTCTCAAGGCTCTCTGGTTCTGATGCTTGAGGTGAGCGGCGGTGAAGCTGCGGCTCCTGCGGCAAGCGCGGCTCCAGCACCAAGCGCAGAGGCTGCGCCAGCGGCCGCTGCCAGCATCGAAGTGAAAGAGATTAGCGTGCCCGATATCGGCGATGCGTCTGACGTCGATGTTATCGAGGTATTGGTTGCGGCCGGTGATGTGATTGAGGCCGACCAAGGCCTGATCACCCTGGAAACCGACAAGGCCACCATGGAAGTCCCTGCACCGTTCGCCGGTAAGCTGGTTTCTGTGACCGTTAAGGTGGGCGACAAGGTTTCTCAGGGCAGCGTCATCGCGACCATAGAGACACAGTCGAGTGCGCCTGTTGCCGCTCCTGCTCCGGCCGCTGCAGCACCTGCGCCAGTTGCACAAGCCAGCGCACCAGCGCCTGCGGCGAGCAAGCCGCCTGTGCCCCATCACCCGAGTGCCGGTAGCAAGCCGGTAACCGGTGCCGTACACGCCTCGCCAGCGGTTCGCCGTCTGGCTCGCGAGTTTGGTGCAGACCTGACTCAGGTAACTGGTACTGGTCCTAAGGGACGTATTCTCAAGGAAGACGTTCAGGCCTTTATCAAGTATGAACTGTCTCGTCCTAAAGCCTCTGCGGCCACTAGCGTGGGCGCCGGTGAGGGGGGGCTGCAGGTGATTGCAGCGCCTAAGGTTGATTTCGCTAAGTTCGGTGAAGTGGAAGAAGTGCCGCTGAGCCGTATCCAGAAGATATCTGGACCTAACCTGCACCGTAACTGGGTCACTATTCCACACGTGACTCAATTCGACGAAGCCGACATCACAGAGATGGAAGCCTTCCGTAAGCAGCAAAACGAGATTGCCGCCAAGCAGAAGACTGGCGTTAAGATCACGCCTCTGGTCTTCATGATGAAGGCGGTTGCCAAGACACTGCAGCAGTTCCCAGTGTTTAACGCCAGCCTGAGCGCCGACGGTGAGTCGCTGATCAAGAAGAAGTACTACCATATTGGTGTGGCGGTTGATACGCCAAACGGTCTGGTTGTGCCTGTGGTTCGTGATGTCGACAAGAAAGGCATCATAGAGCTGTCGGCCGAACTGATGGAGATCTCGGTTAAGGCCCGTGACGGCAAGCTGAAAGCGGCCGACATGCAGGGTAGCTGTTTCACCATCTCTAGCCTGGGTGGCATCGGTGGTACGGCATTTACGCCTATCGTTAACTATCCTGACGTGGCGATCTTAGGGGTTTCTAAGTCTGAAATTAAACCTAAGTGGAATGGTAAAGAGTTCGAGCCTAAGTTAATGTTGCCGCTCTCTTTATCTTACGACCACCGTGTGATCGACGGCGCCATGGCGGCACGCTTCAGCGTGACCCTGTCAAGTATGCTGTCCGACATACGCACACTTATTTTGTAATGATGAAGGCTACTCACCATGAGTAGCCTTTTGTTTAACTCCTTGAAAGGTTAAAATGCGGCCACCTTACAAGAACTAACGTTCAAAAAGCTGGCGTCATAATGGGTTGGGCCGGAATTCCTCCCAACACAATGAGAAAGAATAGAGGAAAACATGAGTAACGAAATCAAAACTCAGGTAGTGGTTTTAGGTGCAGGCCCTGCAGGTTATTCAGCAGCATTCCGTGCTGCCGACTTAGGCCTGGAGACTGTTATCGTAGAACGTTTCAGCACCCTAGGTGGTGTGTGTCTGAACGTGGGTTGTATCCCATCTAAGGCACTGCTGCACGTTTCAAAGGTGATCGAAGAAGCTAAGGCCATCTCAAACCACGGTGTGGTATTTGGCGAGCCACAGATCGATCTCGATAAGCTACGTGAGTTTAAGCAGAGTGTTATCAGCCAGCTGACCGGCGGTCTTGGCGGCATGTCTAAGATGCGTAAAGTGAACGTGGTTAACGGCCTGGGTAAGTTCACCGGTCCTAACACCATCGAAGTTGCCGGCGAAGACGGCGTGAAAGTGGTTCACTTCGAGCAAGCGATCATCGCTGCGGGTTCTCGTCCAATTCAACTGCCTTTCATTCCTCATGAAGATCCACGCATCTGGGATTCGACCGATGCGCTTGAGCTGAAAGAAGTGCCTGGCAAGCTGCTGGTCATGGGCGGCGGTATTATCGGTCTTGAGATGGGTACCGTTTACTCATCACTGGGTAGTGAAATCGACGTGGTTGAGATGTTCGACCAGGTTATCCCTGCTGCCGATAAAGATATCGTTCGCGTCTACACCAAGAAGATCAAGAACAAGTTCAACCTGATCCTTGAGACCAAGGTGACTGCCGTTGAAGCGAAAGAAGACGGTATCTATGTCTCTATGGAAGGCAAGAAGGCACCGACCGAGCCAGTGCGTTACGACGCAGTATTGGTGGCTATTGGCCGTACACCTAATGGCAAGCTGATCGACGCCGACAAGGCTGGCGTAAACATCGATGAGCGCGGTTTCATCAATGTCGACAAGCAGATGCGCACCAACGTGCCACACATCTATGCTATCGGTGACATCGTGGGTCAGCCTATGCTGGCACACAAAGGTGTGCATGAAGGCCACGTCGCTGCCGAGGTGATTGCTGGCATGAAGCACTACTTCGATCCTAAGGTGATCCCATCAATCGCCTACACAGATCCTGAAGTGGCTTGGGTTGGTCTGACCGAGAAAGAAGCTAAAGAGCAAGGCATCGCTTACGAGACAGCAAGCTTCCCATGGGCGGCGAGTGGTCGTGCAATCGCCTCTGATTGCTCAGAGGGTATGACTAAGCTGATCTTCGATAAGGAAACTCATCGCGTGATCGGTGGTGCTATCGTGGGTGTTAATGGTGGCGAGCTGCTGGGTGAGATCGGTCTGGCTATCGAGATGGGTTGTGATGCCGAAGATCTGGCATTGACCATCCACGCTCACCCAACACTGCATGAGTCTGTTGGTCTAGCGGCTGAGATCTACGAAGGTTCAATTACCGATTTGCCTAACCCTAAGGCAAAGAAGAAAAAGTAATTGCTTCTGAAATCCGAAAAAGCGCTCATTGAGCGCTTTTTTTTTGGCTGGCTAACTTATATATTATATTTTTGTAACAATAATAAGTTTCTCGCGCTATGCCCCAACCCCGTTGTGCTGTCTGTCTGAGATGGGATCCTCTATGAGTTTTACCCAGGCGTTACGCTTACTAGGCTGTTTGCTTTTCATGATTGGCTTTACCGCGCCAAGTATAGCGGGCGATCTGGTACAGAGGGTCTTTAGCGCGCGGGACGGCCTCAACAATGCCACGGTAAACGACATCAGCTTCGATGAGTATGGCTATACCTGGCTCTCCACTGAGCAGGGGCTGTACCGCATCAGCGATACCAAGGCGCGGCGTATCGATAAAGACGCCAACCATATCCGCCTCTCCGACGAATATATCTATCTCACCGAATCCCTGAGTAAGCAACATCTGCTGGTCAGCAGTTATGCCAACACCTACCTGTATGACATAGTCAAAGATGAGTTTGTCCAGCTGGGCAGCGACAAGCTGTTTCCCGAGTTTCATCCCAGCGGGCTGCAGGCGGTCACCCGCCAGAAAGATGGTAGCTATGTGCTGCTCAGCTATGTCGGCGAGCTGTACCGACTCGATTATAAGGCGATGACGCTCACCTTTATCAGTGCCTTGCCGAGCGACCCGGATATGCCCTGGTTTGTGCTGTCGCAATTTGGCGATGCCCAGCTGATCGTTGGTAAGAGCTATGAGCTGCAGCTTAGAGACAGCCTGGGGATGCTCAGAGGCATCTTCCCTTGGACCGAAGAGCAGGGCCAGATAAAGAACCTGTTCGAAGACAGGGCGGGGCGTTTGTGGCTGGGCTCGAGCAACGGCCTGTATCGTGTCTACCCGGATTCGTTAACCCTGGAGAAGGTAGAGCAGATCCCCTTCTACGTGACCCAGATGGCCCAGGATAAGCTCGGCTTTCTGTGGCTGTCGGGGCGCGAGGGGCTGATCAAGTGGCACCCGGACACCCTTGAGATAAAGCACTTTAGCAATGAACTGAAACTGGCGGCGGATCTCGACTACATCTATGACCTGGCGGTGGACGACAACGACCTGGTCTGGGTCGGTGGCTCGGGTGATGGCCTGGCGATCATCGCCGACGATCCCGATTTCGTGCTGGACAACTTTACACGCAACGCCCCTTATCAGATTAGCAACGAGATGATTTGGGGTATCTTTGCCGAGCAAAATAAGCTGTGGTTGGGCACAGACAAGGGGCTTATCGAGGTCGATCGCGACGCCAAGAAGAGTGAGACCTACCTGCCCGATGAGATGGAGGTCAACGACAGCGTCTACACAGTTAGCGCGTTCGACAAGCAGCGTCTGCTGCTGGGCACCACCAATGGCCTGTTCATCTACGACAAGCAGGCGCGCAAGACCATGCGTTTCGCCGAGATCAGCGGTGGGCGCACCTCGCTCGAAAATAAGATGATCTACTTCAGCTACAAGGATCCTCTGATCACCTCGCGCTGGTGGTTCGTCACCGCCACAGGCCTGTTCTACTGGGACAAGGGGAGCCTGGAGCCGACTCGCATGCAGGTCAAAGGCGTCGACGGTACCCTGCATCAGATCCCGCTGCGCTCTATCTACCGGGCGGCCGACGGCAAGCTATGGATCGGCGGCGAGAATCTGTTCGGCTATATCGATAGCAAGGGGCTCTTCTATTCCCGCATCGACCTGTTCGCCGACGACAACATCTCAGTCGACGTCAGCTATATCAATGAGGTGGATTCGGGCGTGCTCTGGCTCGGTACCTCGCCCAAGGGGCTGGTGGAGTATCACCCCAAGACGGGCCTGACCTATTTTCTCACAGACAACTGGCAGGTGGAGTGTAGCTCCGTCTATTTCATCGAGCAGTTGCCGGGCTATCGGGTGCTGGGCTGTGCCAACTCCTTGGTGAGGCAAGATCTCACCACCGGCGGGATCACGGTTATCGAGAAGCAGGACGGACTGATCAGTCACGAGCTCAACGATGGCGCCGCCTTTTATGAGCCAGGCGTCGGCCTCTATGTCGGTAGCCCCGACGGCGTGGCCTTGGTGGATGTGCCCCAGATGCGTAACCGCCTGGCGGAAGATGGCATCATGATGGAATCTGTCTCCGTATTCTACGAGGACAACACGGAGACCAAGCTGGTGCCCGAGGCGGGCATGCTGATAAAACCCGGCGCGCGCCTGATCAGTTTCCAGCTGACCAGCCTCGACTATCTGACCGATATTCCGTTTCAGCTGCAGTATCGTCTGCGCCGCGGCAAGGCGTCCGAGGAGAGCAAGTACTTACAGCTGATGGGCCAGTCCCAGGTCAACGTCTCGGGCCTCAAGGATGGCCACTACACCTTAGACATTCTCAGCGAGCAAAACGGCGTCTGGTCGCAGACTCCCTATTCGTTCAGCTTCGTGGTCGAAGACTACTGGTGGAACTACGACTGGTTCAGAGGCTTGCTACTGCTTTCGCTCTTGCTGGTGGGGCTCTACTTCCTGCTGCTGCGTCAGAAACAGATAGGTGCCTTCAGACGGGTCAACAAGAAGCTCAAGGAGAGCGAGGACAGGCTGCGGCAATCGCTGCGGGGCAGTGATTCAGAGCTGTGGGAGTGGCACAGCGAGAGCGAAACCTTCCTGCTGGAAAACCGTGGGGGCTATTTCCCCGACAGGGGCGATGCCTTCGAGCTTAAGATGGATGAGTTCCCCATCTACGCCGATGACCAGGAAAAGGTATTTACCGCCTGGAAACGCCTGCTCTCGAAGCAGGATGACAGGTTGGATGTGGATTATCGTTACCGCCGTCCCGACGAGTCTTGGGGCTGGACCCGGGTACGCGGCCGTGCATTGGAGTTCGATCCCGTTAGCGGCCGAGTGAAGAAGGTCGCCGGTATCTACACCGACATTACTACGCAGCGAATGCTGGAAGATGACGTTAAGCTGCTGGCTCAGGCGTTTGCCAACACCTCGGAAGGGGTGCTGATCTTAGACGCCGATGAGCGGGTGAGGGTCTCGAATAAGGCGGCCCAGTCGATTCTGGGGATGAGCGCCGATGATCTTATCGACAGATACTTTGCCCAGCTGGTTCACAGCAGCGAAGACAGGAGCGATGAGATCAACATCCTGCTGGAGCAGGGCATCACCTGGACCGGCGAGCACGAGTTTCAGTGCGCCGAGGGGCTGATCTGCCCCGTGTGGCTGAACCTGTCCACCATGAAAGATGATCGCGGCAACATCAGTCATTATGTGGCGGTGTTCTCCGATATCACTGAGCGTAAGCAGACCGAGGCGGACCTGCGCCGTCTGGCCAACTATGACGTGCTGACCGGTTTGCCCAACCGTTCCCTGTTCGCCGCGCGCCTGGCCAAGTGTATCCACCGCGCCGAGCAGACCGAAGATAAGCTGGCGCTGATCTTCCTTGACCTGGATCGCTTCAAGAACGTCAACGACTCCTACGGCCACAGCATGGGCGACGCCCTGCTGGTGGAGGCCGCCAGCCGCCTGCAATCCTGCGTGAGTGAAAACCACACCCTCTGCCGCTTCGGGGGCGATGAGTTTGTGATTTTGATGCGCGACATGGTGGATATCGACGAGGTTAACCATCTGTGTGAGGCGCTGATCCGCCAGATAGAGAAGCCCTTCGAGCTCTACGGTCGTGAGTTCTTCATCTCCACCAGTATCGGGGTCAGTCTATGGCCGGATGATGCCAAACAGCCCGAGGTGTTGATCAAGAACGCCGATCAGGCCATGTATCACGCCAAGGAAGAGGGGCGCGGTAACTTCCAATACTTCTCGGCCGAGCGTAACGCCGAGGCCCTGTATCACCTCAAGTTAGAGGCCGAGCTGCGTAAGGCGATGGACAGGCAGGAGTTTGAGCTCTACTTCCAGCCGCAGATCGATATCCTCAAGGACGACAAGGTGGTGGGCATGGAGGCGCTGCTGCGCTGGCATCACCCCAAGGAAGGTTATATCCGTCCCGATATCTTTATCCGGGTGGCGGAGTCATGCGGCCTGATCATAGAAATCGACCGTTGGGTGATAAAGCAGGCCTGTCTGCAGGGCGCCAAGTGGGCCGAACATTTCGGCGACGAGTTGAAACTGTCGGTCAACGTCTCTGCGGTGCACTTCAGGCAACCCGACTTTATTCAAGATGTGCAGCAGGCGCTCAAGGAGTCTGGCATGCCGGCTAAGATGCTGGGGCTGGAGATCACCGAGGGCGTCTTGATGAAAGAGCTGCATGTGGCCAAAGATCACCTTAAGGCGCTACGGGAGATCGGCATAGAGGTCGCGATCGACGATTTCGGTACCGGCTACTCGTCGCTCGCCTATCTGCGCAGCTTCGATGTCAGCACGCTGAAGATCGACCGCTCCTTCCTGATCGATATCGCCACTAACGAGGCGGATCAGGCGATCGCCAGCAGTATCATAGAGCTGGCCCGTAACCTTAAGCTCAAGGTGGTGGCTGAAGGGGTGGAGACCCAGGAGCAGTTAGAGCAGGTCTTTAGCCGTGGTTGTTACATCATTCAGGGCTACTATTTTGCCAAGCCGATGACCATAGATGAGTTTGAGAAATACCTCTACATTAAGTCTCAGTAGCGGCATTTTCATCGCGTGATAGTGCAAACTTTCTTGTTTTTTAAAAGGTTTGCTAGAATATCTTGTCCCTCTTTTCAAAGGAAGAAGCACCGCCGATGATGAAACCTTTTCTATTCTCTTTGCTGCTGGCGAGCCTCTCAGCCCCAGCCCTGAGCGAAGAACGCCCCAAGATAGGTCTGGCGCTTAGCGGTGGCGGTGCCAAGGGGGCGGCCCATATCGCCGTGCTTAAGGCACTGGAGGCGGAGCATATTCCCGTCGACTACATTGCCGGGACCAGCATAGGCGCCTATGTGGGCGGCATGTATGCTCTGGGCTATAGCGCCGAAGAGATTGAAGAGATCATGATGGGTTCCAACTGGAACGCCGGCTATTCGGATACCATTCCCCGCGCCGCCCTCAGCTATCGCGGCAAGCAGCAGCGGGACAGGTTCAATATCCCTATCAATATCGGCTACAGCGACAAAGAGGTGAAGGTGCCTAACGGTCTGCTGCGCGGCCAGTCTATGTCTATCTTGCTGCAACACTCCACGGATCTGGTACACAAGTTCGAACACTTCGATGAACTGCCGATTCCCTATCGCGCCGTGGCGACCGATCTTGAGACCAGCGGCGCCGTGGTGATCGACAGCGGCAGCCTGGTGGATGCCATGCAGGCCTCGGCTACGGTTCCTGGCGCGCTGCAGGCGGCCCAGTATAAGGGACGCATTATTGTCGATGGCGGTATCGCCAACAACATGCCTGTGGATGTGGTCAAGGCCATGGGCGCCGACATCGTCATCGCCGTGGATATCGGCTCCTCATTGGTGAAGCGGGATCAGCTGGAGAGCACGGTGGCGGTACTCAATCAGCTGTCGACCATGCTGACCAATGCCAGTACCGAGCGGCAGAAACAGCTGCTGACGGAGCAAGATATTTTGATCCGCCCCGAGGTGGGCGAGCTCAGCACCACAGACTTTGCCATCATGCCCGAGGCCTATCGCTTGGGCGAGGTGGCCGTCACTGAGCAGCTGGGCAGACTCAAGCAACTGGCCGTGACTCCCGAGCAATACACCGCCTACCAGGCCCACAAGGATGCAGCCAGTATCGGCTGGCTCTACAACCTGTCGCGCCCCGTGGTTGCCATACGTTTCGACAACAACTCTAAGGTGAGCGAGAAGCTGCTGGCAGAGACCCTGGGCATAGAGCCGGGTGAGGTGGTCGATAAGGCGAAGCTGGAGAAGGGGATCAACAGTGTCTACGCCTTGGATAAATTCGAGCGGGTCAATGCCGAGTTTGTCGATACCGAAGAGGGGCGGATACTGATATTGCAGACCCGGGCCAAGTCCTGGGGGCCTAACTATTTCCAGCTCGGCTTCAGCTGGGAAGACGATCTTGCCTTGCATACGGCGGTTGCGCTGGATCTGGCCTATACCATGACAGATATCACCGCCTATGGCGGCGAGTGGCGCAACGAGCTGCGTCTGGGCTACGAGAAGCTGCTCTCCTCTGAGCTGTATGTGCCGCTGGATTCCGACCAGAACTATTTCACTCGCGCCGAGGTGGGCTATGAGAAGAAAGACTGGACCCTGTATGAGGGCAACAACTTTTTCTTGGAGCTCAATCAGGTCAAGTATCACGCGGAGATGGGCATTGGCTTCAACTACGTCAAGGAAGGGCTGGTGGAACTGGGTCTGGTGGGCGACACCGGCTACCTAGAGAATGCCATTCTAGATGGCCGTGCCGATTTTAGCTCCTACGGCGCCTATCTGAAATTTGGCTTCGATGACCTGGACAGCATTAGCTTCCCGACTTCGGGTAACCGCGTCACGGTCAACATGTACTATCGCCGTGAGCACTCGCCCGAAATTTTTGGGGAAGATCCGTCCGATACCTCATTCCAGATCACGGCCGATTGGCGCGGCGCCCTGAGTGTCGGCAATCATGCCTTCGTGGGTAAGGCCTCGCTGGCGACAGTAGATAAGGAGCGTGGCTTCAGCGTCAACGTCTCAGAATTAGGCGGCTTCCTCAACCTGTCGGGCTACCACAGAAATGCCTTGGTCGGGCCCCATAAGGTGTTCGGCGCCTTTATCTATCAATACGATTTGGGCCGGGACGTGCTGGGCATGACTGACTATCCCCTCTATCTGGGGGCCAGTCTCGAGGCGGGTAACGTCTGGTCGATCCGCGACAGCGTCAGCCTGAATGATCTCATCTATGGTGGCAGCCTCTATCTGGGGACAGATACCGCCATAGGACCGGCGGCTATTGGTTATGGCTGGACAGATGATGGCGAAAATACCGTCTTCCTCTTCCTGGGTAAAAACTGGTAGGCAGGTTAAGGCGTCATACAAAGTTACAAAATCGCCCTACAGTCGAGCAGGCTGGGGTGTTAGTGTGTCATTCGCAATGGTTTAACCAACCTGAAGATAAACAATAAAGCGTAAAAACCGGGGAATTCGAGATGAAAAAAGTCAGTCATTTGGCATTAGCCGTGGCGTTGGGCTTGGGCCTAGGCGCCTGTGGTAGCCATGACACCACTCAGGTAGAGAGTGTACAAGCGACAAAGGTGTCGGGCGTTGAGAAGGAAAACTTCGACACTCAGGTGCGTCATCAGGACGATTTCTATTACAGCGTTAACGGTCACTGGTTGGCGAACACGCCGATCCCTGCCGACAAGTCTAACTACGGCGCCTTCTCTGTGCTGTATGAGCAGAGCCAGAATGCCCTGAAAGAGATCATCGACGAAGTGGCCGCCATGCCAAATAAGGCCGAAGGCTCTAACGAGCAGAAGGTGGGTGACTTCTACGCCAGTTACATGAATACCGACCTGGTCGAGCAGCTGGGTGTGACGCCGATTAAGGCGCCTATGGCTGAGATCGCCGGCCTCAAGAGCCATCAAGACGTTGCCAACCAGATGGGTAAGCTGCTGGTCTCTGGCGTGCAGATGCCACTGGGCTTCTATGTGAACAACGATGCCAAGAAGTCGACCCAGTATGGCGTCTACTTCTACCAGTCTGGTTTGACCCTGCCGGATCGCGACTACTACCTGAAAGACGATGCTAAGTTCGTGGCTAACCGCGCCGCGCTGCAGAGCTATGTGACGGATCTGTTGGCTGCTGCCGGTTACGCGAATGCCGAGCGCGCCGCGAACAACGTGGCCGAGATCGAGCGCTTCCTGGCCGAGAGCCAGTGGACGCGCACCGAGTCACGTGACGCCAACAAGAGCTACAACAAGATGGATATCGCTGGTCTGCAGAAGACAGTCAGCAACTTCGATTATTCACAGTTTGCTAACGGCGCCGACATGAACAAGGTTACCGAGGTGATCGTGCGTCAGCCCTCTTTCTTCGAGAAGTTTGGCAAGCAATTTAACCAGTTCAGCGTCGAGCAGTGGCAAGACTACTTGATGTTCCACCTGGTGGACAGCTCCGCCGAGCTGCTGAACAAGCAGATGGTCGATCTGCACTTTGCCTTCCACAGCAAGACGCTGATGGGCATCGAAGAGCAGAAGCCGCGCTGGAAAAAAGCGGTAGATGCTGCGGATCAGGTGATCGGTGAGCTGGTGGGTCAAGAGTACGTTAAGCGTCACTTTAAGCCAGAAGCCAAGGCGCGCATGGAGAAGATGATCCATAACCTGATCAAGGGCTTTGAGGTCAGCATCAACGAGCTCGAGTGGATGACACCTGAGACTAAGGTGGCGGCGCAAGAGAAGCTGTCTAAGTTCAACTACAAGATCGGCTACCCAGACAAGTGGAAAGACTACACAGATCTGAGTATCAAGGCCGATGATCTCGTGGGTAACTATCTGCGTTACGCTCACTTCGAATACAAGACCATGCTGGACAAGCTAGGTAAGCCAATCGATCGCACCGAGTGGCACATGACGCCGCAGACGGTTAACGCTTACTACAGTCCTGTGATGAATGAGATCGTCTTCCCGGCCGCGATTCTGCAGCCGCCGTTCTTCAACATGGATGCCGACGATGCGATCAACTATGGTGGCATCGGCGCTGTGATCGGCCACGAGATCAGCCATGGTTTCGATGACCAGGGCGCCAAGTATGACGGTGACGGCAACCTGAGAGACTGGTGGTCTGACAAAGACAGAGAAGAGTTCAAGAAGCGCGGTGCTCAGCTCAGCGCTCAATACTCTGGCTATGAAGCCCTGCCAGGTAAGTTTGTTAATGGCGACCTCACACTGGGTGAGAACATCGGTGACCTGGGTGGTCTGACCGTGGCAGCGCGCTCTTATCAGCTGAGCCTAAACGGTAAAGAAGCGCCAGTGATCGATGGCCTGACCGGCGAGCAGCGTCTGTTCATCGGCTGGTCACAGGTATGGCGTCGTAACTATCGCGACGAAGAGCTGGGACGTCGTCTACTGACCGATCCGCACTCACCAAGCCACTTCCGTGCCATGGGTACGCCGCGTAACATCCCAGCCTTCTACGAGGCGTTCGATGTTAAGGCCGGCGACAAGATGTACCTGAGCGAAGAAGATCGCGTGAAGATCTGGTAATCCCAGATTTTAACAAAAGTACAATCTAAACAAACGAAAGCCCATCCTAGGATGGGCTTTTTATTGTCTGAATCCCTCTATTTACAGCTATTTAGCGGCGCATTGTGCCAGGTAGTCGGCAAACTCCTTGAGGCTGGTGAGCTGCTGGTGGGCGGCGGCCCATCTGGCCTGGCTCGCCTCATGGGGCGCCGGGATCACCACAGTGTGCATGTTGGCGGCCCTCGCGGCGATCAGGCCGTTGAAGGAGTCTTCTACCGCCAGGCATTGCGAAGGCGTCACGCCTAGGGCCTTGGCGCAGTTGAGGTACACCTCTGGGTGGGGTTTGCCAAGGGCCAGCGCCTCGGCGCTCACGATGGCGTCGAACAGCTCTCTGATTGCCAGCTTCTGCATCACGGCATCGATCAAAAGCGTCGGCGATGAGGTGGCCAGGCCAAGCTTGAGTCCCCTCTGTTTGCAAGCCTCGAGCGCCTCCTTAACGCCGGACATCACCTCGCCGTGACTCAGGATCTCTCCGGCCACTTGCGTGACTATCGCCTCGGCGGTCGCCGCATTGTCATAGCCTTTCCAAGGGTGGCGTCGATACCAGTACTCGACTACCTGGTCGATGCGCAGCCCTGTGGTCTGCTCGGTATCGCTGAGGCTGATGGGTAGCCCCAGCTGGCTCAGCACCTTGTATTCGGCGGCCTGCCAACTCGGCTCGGAATCGATAAGCACGCCATCCATATCGAAGATGACCGCCGCTAAATTTATTTGGCTCATGGTTATGGCTCTTGCTGCTTCATATTAATTGAGAAAGTGGAATATTATGCGGATTCTTCGGGTATTTACGAGCCTCCAGGCAAATTTTTTGCGCAATTTTTTCTCAGGAGAGAGCCGGGTTTATGCGTTTGGAATGAATTTGTGTTGCCTTTGAAATTTATTACATTTCAAATACTTAACTTGTTATTCAAACTATTGTCTAATTTCATTTGTTTCAGGGCTGCGCTAATTTGCTGGGCACCCTAGGAAATCCCGGTAATTTCTCACTTCTAAGAGTGTGATCTGATTCATACTTTTGCAAAGCTGTAGTATAATGCGGCCGGAAATACGGGTTGAGCCTGCTTGACTGTGAGCTTCAGAATTGAAGACGTGCAGTTTCGCTGTTAGAACGCCAAACAAAGAGGAATGTTGCCGTGCTAGAAGCATATCGTAAACACGTCGCAGAACGTGCTGCAGAGGGCGTAGTCCCTAAGCCACTAGATGCCCATCAAGTGGCCGAATTAATCGAATTAGTTAAGAATCCACCTGCGGGTGAAGAGGAGTTCATCCTCGACCTGCTGGAAAACAGAATTCCACCAGGTGTTGACGAAGCGGCCTATGTGAAAGCCGGTTTCCTCGACGCGGTTGCCAAAGGTGAGGCAACATCTCCTATCCTGTCTGCGGCGCGCGCCGTTGAGCTACTGGGTACCATGCAGGGCGGTTACAACATCGAGCCGCTGATCGCGCAACTCGACAATGACGTTCAGGCACCATTGGCGGTTAAGGCACTGTCAAACACCCTGCTGATGTTCGATGCCTACCACGATGTGGTTGAGAAGATGCAAGCGGGCAACGCTCACGCTAAGCAAGTGGTTGAGTCTTGGGCGAACGCCGAGTGGTTCCTCAGCCGTCCTAAGCTGGCCGACAAGGTTACCCTGACCGTATTCAAGGTGACAGGTGAAACCAACACAGACGATCTGTCACCAGCTCCTGATGCCTGGTCTCGTCCAGATATCCCACTGCACGCCCTGGCGATGCTGAAAAACGCGCGCGACGGCATAGTACCTGACGAAGCGGGCGTGAAAGGCCCAATTAATGAGATCGAAGCCCTGAAACAGAAGGGTCATCCACTGGTTTATGTAGGCGACGTTGTGGGTACAGGTTCTTCACGTAAGTCTGCGACCAACTCTGTACTTTGGTTCATGGGCGACGATATCCCATTCGTACCTAACAAGCGTGCCGGTGGTTTCTGTCTAGGTGGCAAGATCGCGCCTATCTTCTTCAACACCATGGAAGATGCCGGTGCACTGCCAATCGAGCTAGACGTAAGCAAGATGAACATGGGCGATGTGATCGACATCTACCCATACGAAGGCGTGGTTAAGCTACACGGCAGCGACGAAGTGATCTCTGAGTTCAAGCTCAAGACTGACGTGCTGCTTGACGAAGTACGTGCCGGTGGCCGTATTCCGCTGATCATCGGTCGTGGTCTGACTGATCGCGCTCGTGAGACCCTAGGTCTACCAGCCTCTGACGTGTTCGTACGTCCACAAGATGTGGCCGATTCTGGTAAGGGTTACACCTTGGCACAGAAGATGGTGGGTAAGGCATGCGGCGTAGCCGGTGTGCGTCCTGGCCAATACTGCGAGCCTAAGATGACTTCTGTGGGTTCACAAGACACCACAGGTCCTATGACACGTGACGAGTTGAAAGACTTGGCATGTCTTGGCTTCAGCGCCGACCTGACCATGCAGTCATTCTGTCACACTGCCGCTTATCCTAAGCCAGTTGACGTGAACACTCATCATACGCTACCTGACTTCATCATGAACCGTGGCGGTGTATCGCTGCGTCCTGGTGACGGTGTTATCCACTCTTGGTTAAACCGTATGCTGCTGCCTGATACCGTAGGTACGGGTGGTGACTCGCATACTCGTTTCCCAATCGGTATCTCTTTCCCAGCGGGTTCTGGTCTGGTGGCTTTCGCCGCTGCGACCGGTGTGATGCCACTGGATATGCCTGAGTCTATCTTGGTTCGCTTCAAGGGCGAAATGCAGCCTGGTATCACACTACGTGACCTGGTACATGCGATTCCGCATAAGGCGATCGAAATGGGTCTGCTGACTGTTGAGAAGAAAGGCAAGATCAACGCCTTCTCTGGTCGTATCCTGGAGATCGAAGGTCTGGAGAAGCTGAAGGTTGAGCAGGCATTCGAACTGTCTGATGCCTCTGCCGAGCGCAGTGCTGCCGGTTGTACTATCAAGCTGGACAAAGAGCCTATCATCGAATACCTCAACTCTAACATAGTGATGTTGAAGTGGATGATCGCCGAAGGTTACGGTGACCGTCGCACTATCGAGCGTCGTATCGCCGCGATGGAAGAGTGGTTGGCTAACCCAGAGCTGATGGCTGCCGATGCTGATGCAGAATACGCCGAAGTGATCGAGATCGATCTGAACGAGATCAAAGAGCCTATCCTGTGTGCACCAAACGATCCAGATGATGCCGTGCTCCTGTCTCAGGTGAAAGACACCCAGATCGACGAGGTGTTCGTTGGTTCTTGTATGACCAACATCGGCCACTTCCGTGCAACCGGTAAGATGCTAGACAAGTTCGCCAAGACGCTACCAACCCGTTTGTGGATCGCGCCACCAACTAAGATGGACCGCGATCAACTGACAGAAGAGGGTTACTACGCCATCTTCGGTCGTGTCGGTGCGCGCATCGAGATCCCTGGTTGTTCTCTGTGTATGGGTAACCAGGCACGTGTTGCCGAGGGCGCGACGGTAGTATCTACCTCTACCCGTAACTTCCCGAACCGTCTGGGTACCGGCGCAAACGTCTACCTGGCGTCTGCCGAGCTGGCCGCGGTTGCCGCGCTGTTGGGTCGTCTGCCAAGCGTTGAAGAGTATCAAGAGTACGCCAAAGAGATCGATGCCACTGCAGCCGATACTTACCGTTACCTGAACTTCGACCAGATCGATTCATACACACAAAAAGCGGGCGAAGTGATCTTCCAGTCTGCCGTGTAATCGGAATTGATAACGCGAAAAGGCCAGCTGATTAGCTGGCCTTTTTTATGTCTGCGCTATTGTATGTCAGCGATAGGGAAAGTGCGTTTAGGCGCTTGCTCTTCGTCGTTTATGCCGAGTATTTACTGTGTAGCACTTCCAGTAGCTGATCTTCCAGTTGGAAACGTGTCTCCATGGCATCGCCGAGTGAGGAGAGATCTTTGTCCAGCTGATAGAGGATCTTGTCGTCGCTGGCACTGGTGTACTTGTCGTTGAAGTCCAGGGCCATATCTGTGGTTTCGCTGATCTTAGGCACTATGGTCTGCGCCAAGGCCTGGCTGGATTCGCCGTTTTTCTCGCAGGCGGTAACCACGCGGTCATAGACCTCGAAGTGTCCTTCGGACACATAATCCACCAGAAGATCGCAGAACTCTTTCACCGACTTGAAGGCGGGAAGCGACTTGTCTATCGCCTCGTAGGGCGGCAGCCCGGCGATTTGGCAGTAGTTAATCAGCAGCTTACGACGGTGGTTTAGCCATTGATCAATCAGTGTATTGGCGCCACCCCATTTCTGTTCGGCCCGTTCCAATTGCTTTAGCATGATGGTCCCCATCGCAAGTTATTCTATGACTTCTAATGTAGGTGAGAAATACCGCTTTGATCAACCATTTTTTAGTCGATCCGGGCGATCTTTCAGCTGGTCGAATCTGCTTGTTTTGTATACAAAATGACGGAGGCGTTGTCGGTGAGAGGGGCAGAAATAAAATGCCCAGCGATAGAAATCTATCGCTGGGCGAGTAAAGTTTTTGCGGGCTCGATGCGACGAGCTTCTTGATTGTTCTTGCTAGCGCAGACTTTTTATACCAAAGGCAAAGAGGGGGTGCAACTTTTTTCTAACGAATTGAGGGCTGAGGCGAGCAAATTGCGCCCTAGGCCAAACCTTGAGTGGAAGCGTGAGGGGGTAAAAAAATAATCAAGCGGCGTTTGTCACATAAATGCGCCGATGGAGGTTACTTTACTCGCGTAAATGCTAAACTACTGTCCCAGCGAAAATCAATAAGCGTAGGAATAGAGCCTTATGGCAGAACTAAAAAATGATCGTTATTTACGTGCCTTACTAAAACAGCCTGTTGATGTGACTCCTGTGTGGATGATGCGTCAGGCGGGTCGTTACCTTCCTGAATACAAAGCAACCCGCGCACAAGCCGGCGACTTCATGTCACTGTGCCGCAATGCCGAGTTGGCCTGTGAGGTGACGTTGCAACCACTTCGTCGTTACGATCTCGATGCTGCGATCTTATTCTCTGATATTTTGACCGTGCCAGATGCCATGGGCCTGGGTCTCTATTTCGAAACCGGTGAGGGTCCTCGTTTCGAGCGTCCAACCGATACGCTTGATGCCATCAAGAAGCTGGCAGTGCCGGATCCAGAAGATGAGCTTGGTTATGTGATGAAGGCCGTTAGCACCATTCGCCGTGAGTTGAAAGGCGAAGTGCCGCTGATCGGTTTCTCTGGTTCACCTTGGACACTGGCGACCTACATGGTCGAGGGCGGTTCGAGCAAGACTTTCGAGAAGATCAAGAAGATGGCCTATGCCGAGCCTGCGGCGCTGCACATGTTGCTAGACAAGCTGGCCGATGCCGTGACCCTGTACCTGAATGCACAGGTGGCCAACGGTGCCCAGTCACTGATGATTTTCGACTCATGGGGCGGCGCCCTGTCTCACACCGCCTACCGCGAGTTCTCGCTGCGCTACATGCAGAAGATCGTCGACGGTCTGACCCGTCATGCCGATGGTCGTCAGGTGCCTGTGACTCTGTTCACTAAGGGTGGCGGACTATGGCTAGAGGCGATGGCCGAGACTGGCTGTGATGCACTGGGTCTGGACTGGACAGTGGACATTGCCGACGCTCGTCGCCGCGTGGGTCACAAGGTTGCCCTTCAGGGTAACATGGATCCTTCTATGCTTTACGCTTCACCTGAGCGCATCCACGAAGAAGTGCGTCAGATCTTGGCCGGTTACGGCGAAGGTTCGGGCCATGTATTCAACCTGGGTCATGGTATTCACCAACATGTGGATCCAGAGCATGCCGGCGCCTTCATCAAGTCAGTTCACGAACTGTCGGCGCAATACCACAAGTAAGTGGCATTAAGCTTGAAAGCTAGCCAGTCGGGGCAACTCGACTGGCTATTTTTTTGCCCGTGAATCCCTGTTAATCCTTCCCTCTAGACCTATTAAAAATTCGAATAGTAACCAATGTGTATTATCGGAGAGCATCTGCTAACCTGAATTCAGTCAGGGAAAACAAGGATTTCGATATGAAAAAGTTTATAGTAATCAGTGTGATATGTTTCGCAGCCTTCTTCGGTCTGCTTAATGGGATTCACCATATCTATGTTGCTAACGCAGACACTATTCTGGGCCAATATATGGTTGCCGCATTGGTGGTGGTCATGTGGGCCTGCCTCCTCGCCTCGCTGGCTAGCCTGGCGTACCCCTTCCTCCGCCGCCATCTGGTGATCTCCCCGCAATAAACCCCACCTCATCGATATCGGGGCAGTGCGATCATGAATCGGCTGCCCCGATCGGTTGCACTCTGCACCTCGATACGACAGCCGAGTCTGGCCAATAGCTGCCTGACGATCGCCAGGCCGACGCCTAGCTGCGGCAGCGTTTCGCCCCGGCAATAGTAGAGCTCGGGTTGGCTTGGGCTAGGAGTATGTTGCAGGGCGGCAATGGCTTCTGGTTGCATGCCGCTGCCCGAGTCTTGAATCACCAGATAAGATCCCGAGGCCAGCGTCTGGGGATAGACGGCTATCTCACCGCCTGGCGGTGTGTGGCGTAGGGCGTTGTCCAGCAGGTTGTTGAGCACCCGGCTCATGAGCTGAGGATCCGTATAGAGGAACTCACTCTCGCCCTCACTCTCACCCTGGCCTAGGCGGAGGCTGACCTCGGCCCGCTTAGCCTTGGGGGTGAAGGTCTGGTTGAGTTCATCGAGAATCGACTGCAGCGAGACGCGGCGCATGTTCGCCTTGATCTGACCGTTCTCCAGCGCCGCCAACTCGAGCATCTGCGCCAGCAGCTGCTGTAGCTTCTGCCCCGAGGCGGCCGCGTACTGCAGCAGGCTGTCGTCGCGCGCATCGGCCGGGCTCAGCAGCCAGGTATCTAAGTATCCCAGCAAGGTGGTGAGCGGCGTCTTGAGATCGTGTGACAGGTGCAGCAGGAACTCCTGCTTGGCAGCCTGCTGCGCCGTGACCTGTCGCTGCTTCTGGGCTACCTCTTCTAGCAGACGATTGATCTGCCCATTGAGCTGGGCCATCTCCTGGCTGCGGCTCGGCGCCAGGGGCAGGGCGAGGGGCTGATCTATGGGTTTGTGTTCCAGCTCGCCCAGGGCCTGGGTGAGGCGATTGAGGGGCCGGGTCAGGTAGCGCAGCAGCAGGGCAAACAAGATCAGGGTAAACAGTGCCCAGCCACCCAGGGCGACGCCCCAGCGCTCCGGCAGATCTTTGGCCTGGATGAGTGACTGCCAACTATCGAAGGCTTCGCCGCCTATGATCACATAGAGGTAGCCGCTGAGGGTACCATTTGGGCCTGTAAGTGGGCTGGCGGAGAAGATCTTCTGCTGGCCATCACTCCTGGGATCTGTGCCCAGGATTGGCAGGGTATTCCCCTTGAGGAAGGAATGAATCTTGGTGATGTCCACCCTGTGGGTCTTGATCTGCTCCTCCCTGGCGTCGAAGGCGACCACCTTGCCTTGAGTGTCTAAGGTGTAGATCTCGAAGCTGGGCCCCAGCAACATGAGGTCGTGAAAGGCCTCCTTGAGGGCGGCGTCCGAGGCGATTCCCTGTGACAACAGCGGGTTGATCTCGGCCATGTGGGTCGCCAGTTCCCTGTGCAGGGACTGTTGCACCAGCCGCTGGCTGTGTTGCTGACTCAGGCTAGACCACTGCCAGAAGCCGAGAAACAGCAGCAAGACACAGGCGCTGGTAAGCAGCAGGATGCGACCAAACAGGCTGTTGACCATGGCTAGTGCGCCGCCGGTGGGGCGAACTTATAGCCCACGCCCCATACCGTCTGCACCAGCTCGTTGCTGCTGGGACAGCAGGCCAGCTTGGCCCTGAGGCGATTGATGTGGCTGTTGACCGTGTGTTCGTAACCCGCATAGGAGTATCCCCACACGGCTTCCAGCAGCTGCATGCGGCTGAATACCTGACGTGGGTGTTGGGCCAGGTAGTAGAGGAGATCGAACTCCCTGGCGGTGAGAGCCAGGGGCTGATTGGCGGCGGTGACCTCACGCGTCTTGCTGTCGATCACCAGCTCGTCGAAGGTGAGGGCATACTGGTCGGCTGCCTGCTGAGCGGAGCGTCTGAGCAGCGCCTTGACCCTGGCCCTGAGTTCCAACACGCTGAAGGGTTTGACCAGATAGTCGTCGGCGCCTGACTCCAGGCCGAGGACGATATCTGCCTCGCTGTCTCTGGCGGTGATCATCATGCAGGGCAGGCTCTTGCCCTCCTGACGCAGCTGCTGGCACAGGGTCAGGCCATCGCCGTCGCTCAGCATGCGATCCAGCAGCAGGAGATCGAAACACTTGCTGCGCAGCTGTTGCCTGGCTTGGTTCAAAGTGTTGACCTGGGTCACCTCATGTTGCAGAGATTCCAGGTTGAGACGGATCAGGCGGGCGAGGTCTGGCTCATCCTCGACCAGCAAGATGCGACGCCCTTCACCTAGCGTCCAGTCACCGTTTATCACAGACATAACAAACTCCCTCTAGTTGGCCTACATCCAGTAGACCCAGCCCAGAAGGAATTTATTTCGTCGATGCTAAATTAAGCTGGTCAGGTAATCTGGCTGACTAGCGAGTGCGCTGAATGGTTACCTTGAGCACAGGGTTGTCGAACCTATGACTGGCTTTGAGCACAGAGTCGCTCAGGCCATCGTCCTGGCTGATCACCCCAGGATGTAGATGCACACGATCCACATCATCGCGGGCCGCATTAAAGCCTTCACCGCCATCCGCCGGCCCAGGGATGCTTCCCTTGATTTCGCTGTTGGCCTCCGTGCCGGCATCATAGGCGGGCGTGTAGAAGCTCTGGGTTTCATCCATTGCCATCTGACTGATATCAATGGCGTTAAGGCCGCTGAAGGCGTCGTTGGTGTTGACCAGCATGGTCAGTAGTGACAGGGAGGCAGTTGCCGCCTCGGTTTGGGTCAGGGTCAGGCTTTCACTCGCCCCAGGAGGGAGTATGCCGGCGCCGCTAACGACCATATCGATGCCGTCCATCTCGGCGTTATATCCCGACTGATCGCCGCCCTCGGCCAGCTGCTCCAGCGCCAGGCTGGCGGGCTCGCCGTTTTGCCAGGCATGATAGCCGTTGGAGGTTGCCAGCAGGGCCAGGGGCGACATAGGTTGATTCGCCGTCAGGTTGGTCACCGTCAGGGTAAAGCTACGCTCCACGGGTGGTGCCGGTGGCTCTGGCATATTCGTATCATGGTCGTTGTCTGAGCAGGCGCTGAGCATCAACCCTACAGTGAGTGCCGCCGCCGTTAAGGGGAGGCCATTCTTGCGCTGTTGCAGTTTCATCATGGCCTCCTACTTAACTGTGATGGTAACGCGGGCGACCGGGTTGAGCCAGCGGTGGACCCGACTGTCGAGATCGCTCATGCCGCCAGCAGGGTCTGTGTCACCCAGAATGCCGGGGTGGATATGCACCTTGTCGTTGGGACTGGTGTCGGCCACGCCGCTAGCATTGCTGCCGCCATCGCTGCCCGGCGCCGCAGGGATCCCCGGCACGCCTGGCATGCCGCCGCCATTGATCACCTCATCGTTAGCCTCGGTACCGGCATCATAGGCGTTGAGGTTCAGGGTATAGGTACCGGGCGTGGATGGGATCTCCCAGCCGTCCAGGCCGATGAAGGCGTCGTTGGTGGGCAGTATCATGGCGACCAGGGACAGATGAGTCATCGCCTGGGAGTCAAAGCTAATGCTGGTGACATTCTGCCCCGGTGCCATTAGGCCGCCGGCCGGGTTAGACAGGGTGACGCCACTGGCGCCGTCTACCATGGCCGCGAGATCGGCGATATCACCTCCTTCGGCCATCTTCTGCAGTGCGCTGGTGGCAGGTTCGCCTGCCTGGAACAGATGCATCTGAGCATCATGGGCGGCGATGAGGACTGGGGTGAAGTGATTGCCATGGGTGAGGTTGCTGATGCTGATGGTGAGTTCGGCAGCGCTAATTGGGGTGGCGACTAAACCGGCTAACAATAGGCCGGCGCTGATTTTGCGTAGGGTCATGGGTGTTCTCCTGATTGACATGATCGATTCCTAGCTTCAAGCATGGCGTTCGGAGTTCACTTAAGTATCGCCAAATTATCACAAAAGCTTCACAACTGACGTTTGGCGGTGAACTGGCTCCCAATTTGTCCTTAGAATTACCGTTCAATCGTCAATTCCTGCGCTAAGTCAATGCAGCGGCCGTTCGCCGCAGGCAGGCTATTGGCTAGTTTTGCAACGGGCAGTCGCCCGGCGGTTTAAACCCTAGGGCAAATAGGGTATTTTCCTCGCCGATTCGAACTTAGCCCCAAAACGCGACACCGATAGGATGGCTCAGAGACAAGATGCGCATTAGCAAGAAAATTGTGGTTTTTGTGGCCGGCTTCTGCCTGCCCGCCATCATGGCCATCTCCTATGGGTTAAACGCCTGGTATGAACTGCGCCTGAGCGATCTTCGCCAGGAGATGAGTCAGCGTGCTCAGCAGAATATCGCCCACCATCTCGAGGAAGATCTGGGGCAGTTTGAGATGTTGGCCCAGCTCTACGGCGTGCCCATGGCGCTCTTGCCTGCCGACCAGCGCCAGACCCTGTCGGCGACCTGGCATGCCATGGCCCTGTCTGCCCATGTCAGCCTCTACGGCGTAGAGGACGATGGCATTCGCGCTTTTGCAGAGCCCAGCCCGGAAACCCTGGCTTTGGATCTCGATGCGCTCTGGCCCGAACTCCTGAACCTGGATGGCGTTCGCACCGGTTTTCTGCTCCAGGGCAAGCAGGGCTTTCTTGCCTGCGTGATCCCTCTGTCTGACAACAGGCGTCTGCTGATGGTGCGCCGGGTCGACAATCAATTATTCGAACACTATCAGGCTTATTCGTCGCTGGCGGGACTGAGGCTCGCGACCACCACGCCGAGCCTGCTGGCGCAGACATCGCCACAGCGGGTGACTCTGGAGGTGCCAAGCCTGCTCGGTGACCATTCGCTGCTTTTAGATATCGAGCTGACACAGAGAGACAGCCTGGTGCAGAGCGGTCCGGCGACCCTGGTCTATCTCATCGGTGGCATCAGCCTGTTGCTGTTGTTGCTGGGCTACCTCTGGCTGCGCCATGGGGTGGTCGATCCCCTCAAGCAGTTATTGCGTCAGCTCTCGCGGGTGGATCCGACGGCGAAGACCTATCAACCGATCCGGGCCAAGGGCACCTCAGAATTTATGGTGATCTCCGAGCAGGTCAACAGCCTGCTGGCGCGAATCTTCCAGCAGAAGGAGCGCTCCAAGATCACCCTGGAGGCGATAGCCGAGGCGGTGATCCTCACCGACAGCTGGGCCAAGGTGATCTATCTCAATCCTCAGGCGGAGCGGCTGCTCAAGGTGAAGGCCGAATCTGCTGTGGGGATGAACCTGGATAAGGTGTTTCGCAGCGAGCCCGAGCTGAATCAGTCGCTATTTGCCTTCATGGCGAGCGGCACGCCGACGCCCATGCTGAGCAAGGTCAAGTTTACCAGCCATACGCCCAGGCTGATGGAGCGTAGCATCAGTAACCTCAAGGGGCCGAACAACAAGATCATCGGCACAGTGATCGTGCTGCGGGACATTACCCAAGAGGAGCTGCTCAAGCATCAGCTCAGACGCAGGGCAAACTTCGATAATGTTACCGGCCTACTCAATCGCTGCGCCTTCGAGGAGCGATTACAGGCCTTTGCCGAAGACGCCCAGACTCTGGCTATCTGCTATTTCGACCTGGAGCAGTTTAAGCTGATCAACGACTCTTGCGGCCACAACGCCGGCGATGCCATGTTGAAGATGGTGGCCAAGGCGATTCAGGCCAGCCTGGAGGGGCAGGGCTTGCTGGCCCGCCTGGGCGGCGACGAGTTTGGCCTGGCGCTGAAAGACTTAGGTGTGGTGCCACTGGCTCAGCAGGTGAAACAGATCATCAATGCCGTCGGCAAACAGGTAATGGAGCATCACGGCTGCCATTATCATGTGGGGATCAGCGCCGGGGTGGCATTGGCCAGGGCACCTTATATCAATGCGCTGGAGCTACTCAAAGATGCCGATATCGCCTGTATCGCCGCCAAGCGCAAGGGCAGCAATCAGGTGCATTTTTATGATGATAAGGACAAGGAACTCACCTATCAGCGCAATGCCCCCAAATGGGCGGTGCGTATCGCCCAGGCGATCGAACACAACGAGCTGCTGCTCTACTATCAGCCCATCAAGGCGTTGGGGCCTCAGGGCAAGCAGCGCATGGAGGTTTTGTTGAGGATCCAGGAACCCTGTGGGCGTATCCTGGCGCCGGCGCAGTTTATCGCCGCGGCCGAACGCTTCAAGCTGATGACAGATGTGGATAAAGAGGTGATACGTAAGACCTTCCTCTGGCTCTCTCTGCATGAGGAGCTGTGGGCGGATCACTGCCTGTCGATCAACCTCTCGGCCAACAGCCTGGGGGCCGAGGGCATGGTGGACTATATCATCGCTCAGTTGGAGCGTTTCGCCATCCCAAGTCAGTGCATCTGTTTCGAGATCACCGAGACCAGTGCGATTCAGAATCGTAACCGGGCGATGGAGATGCTCAATCAGCTGAAGAAGCAGGGCTTCTCCTTCGCCCTGGACGACTTCGGTACCGGGTTTGCTTCTTATGGTTACCTGCGGGAGCTGCCGGTGAACTATGTGAAGATCGATGGCTGCTTCATCAAGTCCCTGGCCAGCAATGCCAAGGACTACGCCATCGTCAAATCGATACACGACGTCTGCCGCGTGATGGGCATAGAGACGGTGGCTGAGTTCGTGGAGAACCAGGAGATCATCGAGCGCCTCAAGTCGATCGGCATCAACTATGCCCAGGGCTATGCCATCGGTCGTCCCAAGAGCCTGGATCAATACCTCACCGCGCCGACCGACAATGTGCATCGGCTGATGGCCTAACTGCATAATCGACCCGTTTTAAGGCTTGTACTTTGGGCTTAAGTGTGTGAATTTGTGGCTTATCCATCCATTCACACCTTAGGTTTTCGATGCAAACTTTAGCCGACAAGGTCGTTATCATCACGGGTGCCTCAGAGGGAATTGGCCGAGCCCTGGCCAAGGCGATGGCGCCCCTGGGATGTCGCCTGGTGCTCACCGCCCGCAGTCAGGGGCGACTGCACTCCCTGCAGCAGGAGCTCTCGTCCATCGCCAGCGTGCCGCCCTTAGTGATCCCCGCCGATGTCACCGACGCCGCTGCCTGCCAAGGCCTCATCGATGCCTGTGTGGCCCATTTCGACCGCCTGGATATTTTGGTCAACAATGCCGGCATGACCATGTGGTCGCGCTTCGATGAGCTCGAAGACCTCTCCATTCTCGAACGTGTGATGCAGGTTAACTATCTGGCCCCGGCCATGCTGACCCATTTTGCCCTGCCGCACCTCAAGGCCAGTCGTGGTCAGATTGTGGTGGTGGCCTCGGTGGCAGGACTCACCGGTGTGCCTACCCGCAGCGGTTACAGCGCCTCCAAGCATGCGGTGATGGGTTTCTTCGACTCGCTGCGCATCGAGCTGGTGGAACATGATGTGGCCGTCACCCATATCTGTCCCGATTTCGTGGTGTCAGAGATCCATAAGCGCGCCCTGGATGGCCAGGGGAATCCCCTCGGTAAGAGTCCGATGCAGGAGGCTAAGATCATCACCGCCGAGCAGTGCGCCCAGATGATGCTGCCGGCCATCGCCGGGCGTAAGCGACTGCTTATTACCTCGACGCGTGGCCGCCTAGGCCGCTGGTTTAAGCTTATCGCTCCAGGCCTGATCGATAAGATCGCCCGCAAGGCGATCGCCTCAGGGCATTGATTAGATTCGCTAAGGACTGTCCTAGCTCCTAATGTCTCAGGTAAAAGCAGAAGAGCAATAAAAAGCCCAGTCTAAACTGGGCTTTTTGTGTAAGGAGTAAAGTCGAGCTTATTCCTTGGTGATATCCAGGTTGATCAGCCACCAGGCTCTGGCCTGAATGTCACCCGCCTCGACCATGTCGCCGCTGCGATATGGCTTGGCAAAATGAGTCACCACAATCGGCTTGAGGGTCTTAAAACGTCCTGGATTAACGAACCAGGCGTTGTAAGGATCGTCGCTATGCATGCTGATGCTGACCTCGGAGCTGACCGGCTGGCTCAGGCCTGGGCAGGTGTAGCGACTGCTGGAAGCCAGCGGATAGGCGACTCGACTGCCGTCACTACACAGGCTGGTGTTTTGCAGCCTCAGGGTGATAAAGGTGCAGCCCTTGTAATTGTCCGGGTCGGTACACACCTGTGTCAGCATAGTGGTATAGCCACCACTCAGTTCATCGTCGTCATCCTTGCTGATGGCGTCACCGCGTCCACCGATGGCGGTGAAGTAGGATACATCGCCCGCGGCAACCTCTGCCGGAGAGACTAGCTGCAGCTCGCTGCCATCGAAGGTCAGGCTGGCTTCTTCGCCAAGGCCTGGCTCGATATCCTTGAGGAACAGCTTGTAGTTCAGGCTGGTGCTCTGATAATTGTTGCCGCCATCGTCGGTGACTATGATGTCGAAGTAGTCGTTATCGCCAGAACGTGGATAGGCATGCAGGGTGAGTTCGCCCGTCGAGGTGAGCTCGGCATACTCGGGTGATACCTGTAGGCCGAAGGCATAGGTGAGGTTACCAAAGGCGTTGGTAAACTCTGGCGGTAACACCTTGCGGTCCGGGTAGTAGACCACTGATTGAGTGATCTCATCCAGGCTGAGGCCGGGGTGAGCCGCCTTGGCCACGCTGACGTTAAAGTCGCGCCGGGTGCGCTCGTAGTTACGGCTCTGCTCGATAACCGTGACCTTAGCCGTGCCAGCCGCCAGCACCGTCATCTCGCCTGTCGTCTCGTTCAGGCTAACCACCTTGCTGGACGAAAGATCTGCATAGTAGCTGAGCTGACTGTCGACACCGCGACCGCTGACACCTGGAGCCTTGAGCTTGGTGCCAGCACTGTATACCGCGCTGATCAACTCGCTTGAGAGTGCCAGTTCAGGGTTTTCGGCTCCCTTGTCGATCACTACATTTAGCTCGGCCTTCTGCGATAGATGACCGGCATCGCCGCTGTCTGTCACTATGTAGGTGACGCTGCCCGCGTTCTTAACCGTCAGGGTCTTGTTGGCTAGGTCGACACCGACCACATCACTCTGACCGCTATGTAGCTTCAGACTCAGGCTGCCGACGACGCCCGACATGGGAATAGTGAGCACCTTGCCCGGCGCATATTGGCTACGGACGGACGATATTTGCAGACTACCGTATAGCGGCGCCACATCGACGAAGAAACGGCTGCTGGCGGGATGATAGAAGTCATTGCCTGCATCTGTTGCGGTGATCCAGCCTCGGCCTGCGCCGATGATAGTGATCGCCTTGGTATCGGGATCCTGGTTGAAGACGCCGTCACCGCCATTGTCAACCTGGTAGCTGACCTGGCCCTGATTATTACTGGGTTGAGGGACGAAGGTTGCGTTTGCGGCAAAGTCCACACGGCTATTTTCCACCACGAACAGGCTGTTATCCTGTTTGGTGATGGTGACAGTGAACTGCTGCGATTGCGCCGTCCACAGCTCGCCGCCATCATCTTTAACGATGACCGCTACCGTGCCAGGCTTCAACACCTGCATCTGGCCGGTTTTGCTGTCCAGTGTGACCACATCGGTGGCACTGCTGGCGGTCAGGCTATAGCTCAGCTTGCCCTTGGCACCGACAACTTGCGGCGTCAGGCTTTGATTGGCCTGATATTGAGTATCGATATCGATAGCCTGCAGAGAGCTGGCGATCATGGCCTCGACCTTGACCTTGAAGGCGCGAGTCGCGCTCAGGTAGTTGTGGTTACCGGCGTCGGTTACCTCGACTTCTGTCTCGCCGACGCCCTGGAAGCTAAACTCACCCAGCTCGGCATCTGTGATACTGATGACATCCTCGGCCGCGCCCGCCTTAATGGCGTAGTGCAGCTTACCCTGGACGCCGGTGACATCGAAGCTCGCCGTCTTATCGGCGTCGAAACGTGTGGTGACATCGCTTGCCTTGAACGCTAGGTTCTGCGCCTTGTCGACCTGAATGCTAAAGCGTTGAACTGGAACCTGAGTATGGTTGGCCGGCGCGACTTGCTGCACCTCAACCTGGGTCTCACCGGCGCCAAGTATGTTCATTGCCCCTGTGGTGGGATGCACCTGAACTACCTGAGTATTGGCGCCAGCAACCAGCTGGTAGTGAGCCTCTGTGGTGGGCGTGCCGCTGTAGACGGGCAGTAGCTTACCGCCAAAGATCAGTGGCTTGCCTGCGATATCCTGATAAGTGGCGTAGGCGGTCTCGGCAGGCGAGATGTTGATTTGAAACTCGCGTGAGTCGGCCTGGAAGTTACGACCGCCATCATCTTTGGCTAGCAGCTTCACGCTGCCGCTGCCTAGCACAGTGATCTTACCCTGGGCGTCGACTGTCACCACGTTTGCGGGCTGATCCTCGGCCAGCATCAGGCTGAGGCTGCCTTTGACACCGCTGATGCTAGGAGAGAGCTGGGCGCCGGCGACATAGCCCTGGCTGATATCGTTAGTCAGTAGCGGCGTGCGAGGTGCCTTATTGATGCTGATGCTAAAACGTTGGCTGACCGGCTTGGTCTGGCTGTTGCCGCTATCTGTGGCGATCAGTTCTGTGGTGCCGGCATTGAGGATAGCGAGATACTGCTTGTCGGCAGAGATCTTGACCACATCGGCTGGGGCGCCGTTAACCAATTGATAGCTGATGCTGCCTAACTTGCCCGTGATGGCCGGGGTGAGGCGCTGATCTGGCGCATAGGTTTGCACCAGTTCCTGAACCTGAATGCCAGGGTGCGCTTGTTTTTCGGCTTGCGGTGCAGGACTGTCCGAGTCGCCTCCGCCACAAGCGGTGAGTAATAGGGTGAACAACAGGATGAAGTATCTCATTAAGCCTCCAGCTTAAAAAACAGAGGCGGCGAGTATACAGATGTGAATATTCTGCTGCAATATGAGGGTAAAATATTGAATTATGCTAATATTGTGGTTTTTATTGTATGGAAATAATGTATTCAGGCTATTTTTAATACATGATTCAGGATTCGCAGTTAACTTATTGAGTTGTATAAAAAAGCACCTAATACTCTTATGGGGTATAGGTGCTTTTATGCGATTTTATTGCATGAAAACTGAGCGTGATGTAGATCTCAACTTTCCATGAATATCCCTTTATGGGTATTAGGCCTGCTCGTTTTCCCGGGCGATGGCGCGATAGGCGATATCGGTACGGAAATAGACGTCATCCCAGTGGATCTCATTGACCAGTTGATAGGCACGCTGCTGCGCCTTAGTCACATCTTGGCCCAGGGCGGTGGCACACAAGACGCGGCCGCCATTGGTGACCACATGGCCATCCTTCATGCTGGTGCCCGCGTGGAACACCTTGGCATCATCGCTGCCTAGGCTGAGTCCCTCGATCACATCGTGCTTGCGATAGGTATCTGGGTAGCCACCGGCAGCCATCACCACGCCTACAGCGGCGCGGCTGTCGAACTCGGCGGTCACCTTGTCCAGCTCGCCACGGGTGGCGGCCAGGCAGAGCTCGACCAGATCTGACTGAAGACGCATCATGATAGGCTGGGTCTCAGGGTCGCCGAAGCGGCAGTTGTATTCCAGTACCTTGGCGCTGCCATCTGGCGCAATCATCAGACCGGCGTAGAGGAAACCTGTGTAGACATTACCTTCAGCAGCCATGCCATCTACGGTTGGACGAATGACGTTTTCAACAGTCCAGTCGTGAACCGCTTGTGTCACCACTGGCGCCGGAGAGTAGGCGCCCATGCCGCCCGTGTTTGGGCCGTTGTCGCCATTGTCTCTGGCCTTATGGTCCTGGCTGCTGGCCATAGCCAGAATATTTGTGCCATCGACCATGACGATGAAGCTGGCTTCTTCGCCTTTCAGGAACTCTTCGATCACCACGCGAGAACCGGCCTCGCCAAACTTGTTACCGGCCAGCATATCTTCGATAGCCGCATCGGCTTCGGCCTGATCTTGAGCGATGATCACCCCTTTACCCGCCGCCAGGCCGTCGGCCTTGATGACGATGGGGAAGCCAGTGTTGGCGGTGACTTCGGTAACGTAAGCCTTGGCAGGCTCGATCTCGGTGAAGTTCGAGTAGGCCGCCGTCGGAATGTTGTGACGGGCCAGGAAGTCCTTGGTGAACGCCTTAGAAGACTCTAGCTGCGCCGCACCTTGGGTTGGACCGAAGATAGGTAGCTTAGCTTCGTTGAAGGCATCGACCACGCCCAATGACAGCGGCACTTCCGGGCCGACGATAGTCAGTTCGATCGCCTGCTCCTTGGCGAAGCTTACCAGCTCAGAGATGGCTTCGACGGCAATCGAAACGTTCTCAAGCTTAGGCTCCAGCGCTGTGCCGGCGTTGCCCGGCGCCACGAAGACTTTCTCGACCAGGGGTGACTTAGCGGCCTTCCAGGCCAGGGCGTGTTCGCGTCCGCCGCTACCTATTACTAATACGTTCATGCTATATCCTTAAAACGGCGCCCGGACTTGTGGCCCAGGCGCGAAAGCAAATTAATGACGGAAGTGACGCATGCCGGTGAAGACCATGGCCATGCCATGCTCGTCGGCGGCTGCGATGATCTCTTCATCGCGAATCGAACCGCCCGGCTGGATGATGCAGCTGATACCGGCGGCCGCCGCGGCGTCGATGCCATCGCGGAACGGGAAGAAGGCATCGGATGCCATGACAGAACCTACGACTTCCAGATTCTCATCGGCAGCCTTGATACCGGCCACCTTGGCGCTGTAGACGCGGCTCATCTGGCCGGCGCCCACGCCGATTGTCATGCTGTCTTTGGCGTAGACGATGGCGTTAGACTTAACGAACTTGGCCACCTTCCAGCAGAACATGAGATCTTTCATCTCGGCTTCGGTAGGCTGACGCTTAGTCACTACCTTGATGTCGCTCATCTCGACCATGCCTTGGTCTCTGTCTTGGATCAGCAGGCCGCCGTTGACGCGCTTGTAGTCCAGGCTGCGGGTCTTGCTAGCCCATTGACCACACTCCAGCAGACGGACGTTGGCCTTGGCTGCCACCACGTCGCGTGCCGCCTGGCTAACGACAGGTGCGATGATCACCTCGACAAACTGACGCTCGACGATGGCGCTGGCGGTCTCTGCATCCAGCTCACCGTTGAAGGCGATGATGCCGCCGAAGGCTGAGGTTGGGTCGGTCTGGTAGGCGCGGTTGTAGGCCTCGAGCAGATCCTTGCCGATGGCGACGCCACAAGGGTTGGCGTGCTTGACGATAACACAGGCCGGCTCGCTGAACTCTTTGACGCATTCCAGCGCCGCATCGGTATCGGCTATGTTGTTGTAAGACAGTGCCTTACCCTGTAGCTGAGTCGCGCTGGCAACCGAGGCTTCGTCGATGTTGAGGTCCACATAGAAGGCGGCGCTCTGGTGGCTGTTCTCGCCGTAACGCAGATCTTGCTTCTTCACCAACTGAGTGTTGTAGGTGCGTGGGAACTTAGAATCCTGGTGGCACTCGTCCTGGCTGTGCGCCGGTACCATGGTGCCGAAGTAGTTGGCGATCATGCCATCGTAGGCGGCCGTGTGTTCGAAGGCGGCGATAGCCAGATCGAAACGTGTCTCCAGCGTGGTGCTACCCTGGTTGGCCTGCATCTCTTGGATCACGCGATCATAGTCTTTGGCGTTAACGACAATGGTGGTGTCTTTGTGGTTCTTCGCGGTAGAGCGCACCATGGTTGGGCCGCCGATGTCGATGTTTTCCACGGCGTCGGCCAGGGTGCAGCCTTCTTTGGCCACAGTCTCGGCAAAGGGGTAGAGGTTAACGGCAACCAGATCGATAGGCTTAATGGCGTTCTGTTCCATCACTATCTCATCGATACCGCGACGGCCGAGGATGCCGCCGTGCACTTTAGGGTGCAGGGTCTTTACGCGGCCGTCCATGATCTCAGGATGGCCCGTGTAGTCAGAGACTTCAATGACAGGCACACCGTTGTCTGCTAGCAGACGGGCGGTGCCGCCGGTAGATAGCAGTTCAACACCTTGAGCGTGCAGGGCTTGTGCAAACTCCAGGATTCCGGTTTTATCAGAAACGCTTAACAGCGCGCGACGAATAGGTCTGGCATTATTCATTTTAGGTACAGGGTCCAGTGGTTATTTTAAGGATCTTTCGGAAAACAGAACAGTTAGTGCTTGCTAACCATAAGCGTATTGCTTTCCAAAAGCCCCTCAAATAGTCGACTCCCCATCGCGGCGCGCGTATTTTACCGTAAAACTGTGTGCCATGCTGTTTTTTTCTGTGCGATTTCACAATACGCCATGGCGAACAAGCAACAGATTGTAAATTACGGCAGAATAACCCTTGACCTTAGATTTAACTCTAAGGTTTATACTGGCACTATCGCAATGAAAAAGGCGCCCTGGAGGCAAGATGTTTCGTATTGGAGAGTTAGCCAAACAGTGTGAGGTCAAGGCCGATACCCTGCGTTTTTACGAGAAGCATGGCCTATTGTCGCCGTCGATGCGCAGCGACTCGGGTTACCGCCTCTACACAGAACAGGACGCCGAGCGTCTGCGCTTCATTCTGCGGGCAAAGGCGGTGGGCTTCACCCTGTCTGAGATCACCGAGCTGTTATCTATCGATCTGGACAAGTCCAACTGGGCCTGCGCCGACGTGAAGGGAATGGTGGATATCAAGCTGGCCAATGTGGAAGAGAAGATCGCCGAGCTGAATCATTTTCGCGTCTCCCTGCAGCGGCTATCCGATGCCTGTTGTGGCGGGCCGGAGAGCGCCGAACATTGCTCCATCCTGGAGGCGCTTGAGTCTAACGTCGAGGTGAAGTGTGAGAACCACAGCCATGATCACGGCGAAACCGAATATAAAACCAGTTGTAAGCTAAAGGGTTAACCTATGTTGTTATCTAATTTTATCGATCTCTTTCTCGATTCCGCGCCCTGGCTGCTGCTGGGTCTGGTGCTTGCCGGTATGTTGAAGATGTTTGTGCCCATGACCTGGATGCAGAAGCAGCTGGGCGGTCACGGGGTCAAGACCACTATCAAGGCAGCTGTGTTAGGCGCGCCCTTGCCGCTCTGCTCCTGCGGGGTGATCCCTGCCGCCGTCGGCCTGCGCCGCTCGGGCGCCTCTAAGGCCGCCACCACCTCATTCTTGGTGTCCACCCCTGAGACAGGCATCGACTCTGTAAGCGTCTCCTACGTGCTGCTTGGCCCCTTCATGGCGGTTGTCAGACCCATAGCTGCGGTCACCAGCGCCATTGTCGCCGGCCTGCTGGTGGGACGTGACGATGATGAAGCCAAGGCTGCCGAAGTAGCTCATTCGGCCGGTTCTAAACGAGATGAGGCAGACAAGGCTGAGGCGAGCAGCAGTTGCTGTAGCAGTAAGCCAGCTCAAAAGTCGCTCGAAAAGGCTGAGTCATCGAGTTGCTGTGGTGACAAGCCGAGTGCGCCTGTGCGTATGACGACGGATGCCTCGCCCATGATGATGCGCCTCGTGAGCTCAGATGCCATTCTCAAGCAAGAAGCCTTGGTTAAGCCAGTGGCCGCTCCGACGTCTGTGAATCCCGCGAGCGGTTCATGCTGCGCCAGTAAGGCGGCCCCTGAGCCGGTCAGCTCATGTTGTAGCAGTAAGCAAGAGGTGAAGTCGGCGAGCTCATGCTGTTCGAGTGCTAAGGGCGATAGTCAGAATGCTCAGGGCGAGAGTTGCTGCGAGTCCATCAAAGATGTCGCTAGCGAGCTTAAGGGCACCTCTGTGTTGGCGCGCATGGGTAAGGGCCTGCACTATGCGGCGACTGATCTGGTGCGTGACACTACCGTCTGGCTGTTGATCGGCCTCTTCTTTGCGGCCCTGGTACAGACCTATGTGCCGGGAGATTTCATGGCCAAGTGGGGTGATGGCATCTTGGCCATGTTGGTGATGGTGCTGATCTCTGTGCCCATGTATATCTGCGCTACGGCATCGACGCCGATTGCCGCAGGTCTGCTGCTGGCGGGGGTATCGCCAGGTGCCGTGCTGGTCTTCATGCTGGCGGGTCCGGCAACTAATATCGCTACCCTGGGGGTGGTAACCAAGGAGCTGGGTAAACGCGCCCTCTATGGCTACCTGGGTGGCGTCTTGGGTGTGGCCTTGGTAGCGGGCGTCTTGGTGAACTATCTGGTGGCGACCTTTGGTTTCGAGGTGATGCCTCAGGTGGGCGAGCAGCATAATCTGTTGCCTTCCCTGGTGGTAAATGCCTCGGGGATCATACTGGCGATTTTGATGCTCAAAGTCTTGCTGGCCAAGCTGCCGAAGAACTGGTGGCGCCGGGATTGCTGCTCTTAATATTTAGCTTCGGTCAATAAAAAAGGCACTCATGAGAGTGCCTTTTTGCTTTCTGTATATTGGTTACTTCGCAAATAATTGCTTAGTCCAAGGGCTTATGGCGCGGGTACTTCGGCAGCGTCGAAGTCACGCTCTGTGGTGGTGCCTTGGGTAACGGTCACGTCCTGCTCATCGGCATGGATGAAGAAAGGCGCGTCGACGTCATCTGCGCCGTTGGCCACTTCTGGATCGTCATTCTGTGCCAGACAGGTGTAGCCCAGGCTGTAGTTGGCGGCGGCGACGAAGCCAAACTCATACTCGTAACCCACCACGGTTTCTGTCTCGTCGGTGACTGGGTTGACGCGGGCCGAGGCGATAGGTGCCACTTGCGGCTCGGTGATGTCGGCCTCTAGGCGGAAGTCCTGCATGTTCTCAAGTGCGGTCGCCGTTGGGTAGAGGTAGACGGCCGGGCTGAACTCTGAACCACCGGCGGCGGCTTCACAGTCTGCCATCACGCTGGCGTCGACCATGCCGTGAATGGCGCCGACTTCGGCGTTGTTGACCAGCTGTACCGACGTTGGCTTAAGGGTCCAGTAGTCCTTGTTGCCGTGGGGTGCCTGCAGGCCTTGAGAGAGGTTAAACTCGGCGACGAAGTTGTTCACGCCGGCCGCGATAGTGAAGGCCTTGTTGAAGAAGAGACGACCCGTGCCTTCCTCTTCGGCGCCTACGCCGCCACAGCTACCATTGCTGTTGGTGACCAGACCCGCGTCCATGTCATCCATGGTTTTCACGTAAGAGCTGTTGGTGTCGGCCACTTCGCTGTTTTGCATGTAAATACACATCTGGTACTCGCCGACCGGAATAGACTGGCCGCTCACCAGCGTCTCGACCTCCTGGCCTTGTACCGTCAGCAGGTCAACGTGTTTCAGCTCGCCGTTTTCTGAGACGTCGAATGATAGGGAGCCATCGCTACCTTTGAGTACGACCTGTTTGAAGGCGATATTCACGACTTTAGCGTCGGCAGGGTTGTCCGATACTCCCAGGCTGAAGACACCCGTCTTAGGGGTTTCAGGTGTGTCATCGCTGCCACCACAGGCGGCGAGTAGGCTGGTGAGTGCTATGGCGATAATCGATTTTGAATACTTCATAGGTTACCTGTTTATCATCTTGGTTAATCAATGGTGCCAAGGTCGCGATGCCCTAGGGGAGGCAGCGAGTCTCGGCGCGGTTGATTCTTGCTTTTGCTTTTATAAGTGGAGCTATAAGGATAGGCGAACAGACGCCCAAGTCCACCGAAAACAGGGCTAAAAGGTGCACTATGAATAAAGTTTAATTGCCAGGGTGGTGAGCACTTACTCTAAACGCCAAGGCCTTGGCGAGAGTCAAAAAACTTACGGGAAAATCACGGTGAGATTGGCTAAAAAAGGAGCGATTCATCAACGGGTTCGACGAATCGCTCTTGGTTTTATTTCGACCAGATTGGCTGGTGGAAGAGGCATTAACTCGGTTTCTGCTTATGCGTAAATCGAGTGCGTAAAATTAGGCCTTGATGTCGGCGTTGTGGTAGACGTTTTGTACGTCGTCACAATCTTCCAGTGCGGCCTGGAATTTTTCGAACTGAGCGATCACTTCCGGGTCGGTGAGTTCTGTCATGGTCTGTGGTACGAAGGCGATCTCTTCCACTTCCAGCTCTGTCTCAGGGAAGGCTTCGTTCAGGGCGGTCTTGGCCTTGTAGAACTCAGTGTTTGGCGCGAATACGCTGATGATGCCATCTTCCACTTCGATATCGGCCACATCGACGTCGGCCATCATCAGGGCTTCCAGTACCGCTTCTTCATCTTCGCCCTTGAAGGCAAATACCGCTTGATGGTCGAACATGTGGCCAACTGTGCCTGGGCTACCCAGCTTGGCGTCGTTCTTCACGAAGGCCTGACGTACCTCGGTAAAGGTGCGCTTGCCGTTGTCGGTCAGACAGTCGACGATTACCATGGTGCCGCCTGGACCAAAGCCTTCGTAACGCGCCGTTTCATAGTCTTCACCGCCGCCGCCTCTGGCTTTCTCTAGGGCGCGTTCGATGACATGAGCAGGAACCTGATCTTTCTTAGCCTTGGTGATCATGTGGCGCAGTGCCAGGTTGCCGTCAGGATCGAAGCCACCGTTCTTTGCGCAAACATAGAGTTCTTTGCCGTAGCGAGAATAGAGTCTCGTCTTTTGCCCAGCCGTTTTGGCCATAGATTCTTTGCGGTTCTGGTATGCTCTTCCCATCTTGCGATATCTCTTTAAGCGAAAAAAATTGGCCCAATGTTAGCAGCTTTGTCGACGATTTTGCAGACTCCGCTGCTTATTTTGTCAAAACTGTGGCGCGGCAACTCCCTAACGCTGGGGCGGGGTGATGAAATCTGGGATCTCCAGTATCTCGCCGGGCCTGCGGTCGAACAGCGACAGATAGATATACTCGATGAAGGCGCGATACTTGCGCGGCAGGTAGGCGCGGCGGGGAAAGCTCAGGGTAATGGCGGTCTGCGCCATGGGAAAGTCGGTCAACAGGGGGATAAGATGCCCCTCGTCGATGGCAGCCTGGGCCACCAGGGTTGGCGCCGTGGCGATCCCCAATCCTTCGATGGCGGCCTCACGGGCCAGGGTGACATTGTTGACCGTCAGCTGGGCTTCGGGTTCTATGGTGATCCACTGCTGACCATCGAACAATCTCCAGCCACCGTCGATGTGGGTCGATTTGAGGCGAATCGCCTTGTGGTCGATCAGATCCTGCGGCGTGGCTGGCGTGCCGTGGCGGGCCAGATAGTCTGGGCTGGCCACCAGGGATTTGTCTGTGTTGAGCACACGATAGGATTGCAGCCGCGAGTCGCGCACATCTGAGACCTGAAACAGAATATCTATTCCTTCCTCTATCATGTCGACCTTACGGTTGGTCAGCTCGGCGTCCAGGGTCATCTCGGGATGCGCCTCTAGAAAGCGGGCGAAGATGCGGCCGAAGAATAGCTGGCCCAGCTCTATCGGGCAGACGATCTTCAGGTTACCCTTGATGGTCTCTTGGCTGGCGCTGAGCTGGTCTTCGGCGCTCTGCAGATCCATCAGGATCCGTTGGATCTTGTTGTAATAGATGCTTCCCGCCTCGGTAAGCTTGAGGGCGCGGGTGGTGCGGTACAAGAGCTGCACCCCGGTATCAGTCTCCAGCTCGGCGATCTTACGACTCACCGTCGCCTTGGTGAGTCCCATCGCCTTGGCGGCCGAAGTGAAGCTGCCTTTGTCCACCACCTGAGCGAACATCTGAATACGATTCAAATCCATCTATTGTTACACCTGTGAAACAGTTGGTAATTTTTTAACTGACTAATAAACATTATAAGACAGTAGTAAACTATCAAATACTAATCAAGGTGTTTATCCGTGGGGATTGGATGTCAAAACGTCGCATATTTATTGTGCTACCGCTGCTGTTATTGGCTGTGGTAGTTGGAGGCTACTACTGGTGGAGTCAGGTTCGGTTTATCGAATCGACCGACAACGCCTATGTAGAGGCCGATATCTCTAATATCAGTGTCAAGGTGCCGGGTTATGTGGTGACCGCTAAGGTGACAGATAACCAGCATGTGGAGCAGGGGCAGCTGCTGGCCGAGCTGGAGTCGAACCAGTACCGCGCCAAGGTGAGCCAGAGTCAGGCGAGCCTGCAGAGCAGTCAGGCAGAGCTGCAGACCCTGTCGGCCAAGGTGACGCTGCAACAGGCGATCATACGTCAGGCGGCCGCCGGTGTGGCCAGTGCCGAGGCGGAGAAGATCCGCGCCGAGCAGCAGCTCAAACGCACTACCAAACTAAAGCACAGAGATTACAGCTCACAAGATGAGGTGGATCAGGCGACTGCCGCCTTCGATTCGGCCGTGGGCCACCTGGATGAGGCCAAGGCGGCCCTGGTGGCCAAGCAGGCTGAGCTGGCGGTGCTTAACGCTCAGCTGAATCAGAGTCAGTCACAGGTGGCCCAGGCCAAGGCCGGCCTTGAGCTGGCAGAGATCCAGCTGGCCGATACCCAGATCAGAGCCCCCTTCTCCGGGGTGATTGGCAAGCGCGGCGCCCTGACCGGCCAGTATGTGCAGCCGGGGCAGTCGCTCTACAGTTTGGTGCCGGATGGCGCGGTGTGGATCACCGCCAACTTCAAGGAGACCCAGATCCAGCATATGCAGCCTGGGCAGTTGGTTCAGGTTCATCTCGACGCGTTTCCCGACCAGAGCTTTACTGGTGTGATCGATAGCCTGGCCCCCGCCTCTGGCGCCAAATTCAGCCTGTTGCCGGCGGAAAACGCCACCGGTAACTTCACCAAGATAGTGCAGCGTATTCCGGTGCGGATCCGTTTGGATCTGGATGATCAGACCAACATAGTTCCCGGCCTCAGCGCCGTGGTGAAGGTGGATACCCGAGGCGCGCCGAAAGACACAGTGATCGCCAGCAATCGTAAGCAGGTTTCGGTTAAGGCCACCCAATGAGCAGCGTGAGCGCCACCCAGGAAATTCCTGCCGAGATAGCAGAGCAAGTCGTTCCTCCCCAGGCGACTAAGCCCCAGGGCTATGAGCGCGGCAGCTTTCGCTCCTGGGTCGCCGTGTTTGCCGGCCTGCTGGGCGCCTTCATGGCGATCCTGGATATTCAGATCACCAACGCCTCGATGAAGGAGATCCAGGGCAGTCTGGGCGCGACGTTGGAGGAGGGGTCCTGGATAGCCACCGCCTACCTGGTGGCCGAGATGATTGCCATCCCGCTATCGGGCTGGCTGAGTCAGGGGTTGTCGGTTAGGCGATATCTGCTGTGGACCACGGCGGCCTTCATCTTGGCTTCGTTTCTCTGTTCGCTGGCCTGGAATCTGGAGGCGATGATCGCCTTTCGCGCCCTGCAGGGCTTCTTCGGCGGCGCGCTGATCCCGCTGGCCTTTCGGCTGATCTTGGAGCTGCTCCCCAAGGAGAAACGTGCCACAGGCATGGCGCTGTTTGGTGTCACCGCCACCTTCGCGCCATCTATCGGCCCCACCCTGGGCGGCTGGCTCACCGAGCAGTTTAGCTGGCACTATCTCTTCTATATTAATATTCCCCCCGGGCTGCTGGTGATGGCCATGTTGGCCTATGGTTTGAGAGCTCAGGCTATCGATTGGGATAAGCTGAAGAACGCCGATTACTCTGGCATAGTCACCATGGCGCTGGGCATGGGGTGCCTCGAGGTGGTGCTGGAGGAGGGCAATCGTAAGGATTGGTTTGGTTCAGAGCTGATCCAGAATCTAGCGATCGTTGCCGCCATCAACATAGCCCTGTTTGTCTTTATTCAGCTGCGAAAGTCATCGCCGCTGGTGAACCTCAGGCTACTGGGGCAGCGTGATTTCGCCCTGTCGACCTTGGCCTATTTTCTGCTGGGAATGGCGCTGTTTTCGGCTATCTATATGATCCCCCTCTATCTGTCGCAGATCCATGACTATAGTCCGCTGGAGATCGGTGAGGTGATCATGTGGATGGGCTTTCCTCAGCTGCTGGTACTGCCTCTGGTGCCGAGATTGCTGCAGAGATTCGACGGGCGGTACCTGGCCGCCTTCGGTTTTAGCATGTTTGCCCTGAGTTACTACATGAACAGCCACATGACGCTGGACTTTGCCGGTGAGCAGATGATCGCGGCCCAGGTGGTCAGGGCCCTTGGTCAGCCCTTTATCCTGGTGCCTATCGGTATTATTGCGACCATGCATATCAGCGCCCAGCAGACGCCGTCGGCCTCGACCGTGCTCAATGTGATCCGTAATCTCGGCGGCGCCTTCGGTATCGCCCTGGTGGCCACCCTGATCGACAATCAGTCGCGTACCCATCTGGCGGACATGAAACAGACGGTGGCGGCGGTGAGTGGCCAGGCCTATCAATATCTGCAGCAGACCAGTCAGCTGTTTGTGCAGGCAGGCTCGGATCCCGTAACCGCCCAGGCGCAGGCCAAGGCCATGTTGGCCAAGACCATGACCCAGCAGGCCTACATTCAGGCCTACAACGATGTGTTTCTGATCATCTCTGTGCTGCTGATGCTGGCCGTGGTGGCCGTACTGATGATCCGCAAGCCTAAGCCCGACGCCGCCTAGTGGTTAGCACTTTGCCTGCTAGAGCTAGAGCTAGAGCATAGAGAGTCTAGAGCATGGCGAGACTGAGCTGCCCGAAGGGGTAAACCTGGCCGCCAAACTCGGCGGCAAAGGCCTCGGCATCCTCCCGCTCACCGAAGCTGGCTAGGGTCTTGCCCATGGCACCTGTCTGGCTCGAACCCACCACATACCAGGCCTGTCTGGCGTCGATGAAGTGACTGTCCAGCGGCGCCTGCCAGGGGCTTTTAGCCATGTCGTGCACATAGATCTCCTTGACCTGCTTGCGATACTCAGGGTCCAATAGGAAGCTAAACAGATCCCGGGTGGAGCAGAACTTTTTCACCGTCTCTTCTGTCTTGAGATAGAGCTCCCCCTTGGGGCCGGGGAAGTTACCGATCAACATGCCGCACAGGTGACACTCGTCGCCGTGCTCCATGGCCACCGCCTCACGAATAGCGTTTTGCTCACTCTCTTGCCCGCAGGCGCTCAGCCCCAGCAGCAGGATACTGATGAGACTCATCAAAACTGGCGAATTGGTAAGCTTGGTTTGGCGCATTCTGGTTTGGCGCATTAGAGTGTCTTCCTGTTAAAGATGAGGGCGGCTAAAGAGAGCGGGGCGAATACCCAGGCCAGTAGCAGTGAGAATAGACTGCCGGCCGACATGCTGCTGTTGATGGCCACCGCCAGCACACCGTTGATATCCTTGGTATCCAGGCTGGCCAGATTCACCAGACGGAAGAGATCCGCCGGATTGAGCATCATCAGCTGCACCAGCTGTTGCTGACTCAGCCCCTCCTCTATGCCCACCAAAACCGCCAGCAGGGCGAGGTCGAACACCAATACGAAGAAGAACCAGAGCATCAGCGCCAGCCCGGCGGCCTTGGACTTCTCACTCACCGACAGGCTGATCACATAGGCGATGCTGATGAAGCAGAGGCCGAGCAAGATGGCCGTGGCGATGAAGAGGCCGAAGCTCTGCAGCACGGCGCTGGCGTCGGACTGGCTGGCCAGTAGCAGCGCGGCGCTACCGAAGCCCAGGCTGGTGGCCAGTGCCATGATGGCGCCCTGGCCGACAAACTTGCCCAGCAAGAGCTGGGTGTGGCTGATGGGGTAGGTGAGCAGCAAGAGCAGGGTGCCGGCCTCCTGCTCGCCGACGAAGCTGTCGTAGGCCAGCAGCAAGGCGATCAGCGGGATCAGAAACACCGCCAGGCTCGACAGGCTGGCGATGGTGGACGACAGCGATGCCGTGCCCAACTGCCCCGAGGCGACCGAGCCATAGTAGCTGAGTCCCAGGGAGAGCACGGCGAAGATGAGGGTGATGGAGATCAGCCAGCGGTTACGTAGCCCGTCTTGAAACTCTTTGATGGCGACGGCGAGAATGGCATTCATTGTATCTGCCCTCCTTGATGGCTAATCTCTATTTCGTTGTCCCCTTTATGCGCCTTACTTGGGCGCTGACCCAGGTAGTGCTGATAGACACGTTCCAGATCCGCCGGCTCGACACGAATATCCCCCAGCTGATCCAGTTCTACCAGCTGACGTATGATGGCGAGTTTCTCCTGCTCGGGCACCAGCAGCTGATCCGGGGCGATGAGATAGGGGGTGAAGCGGGCATCCTGTTTCAGGGCGCCGTTGAGTCCTTGGGTCTTGATGGCGACGGGGAGCTGGGCCTGTTGTCTGAGCTCGCTCAGGCTGCCCTTGGCCAGCAGGCGACCGCCTGAGATGATCAGCGCGCGGTCGATATGCTGCTCGACGCCCGGCAGCACATGGGAGCAGAGTATGATGCTGGCCCCCTCGCTCTTGAGCTTATCGACGCTGGCGTAAAACTCCTGGGTGGCGATGGGATCCAGCCCCACGGTCGGTTCATCCAGCAGCAGCAACTTGGGGCTGCCGAGGAAGGCCTGGGCCAGCCCCAGCCGCTGACGCATCCCCTTAGAGTAGGTCTTCACCTGGCGGTCCATGGCGTGGGTCAGGCCTACCTGTTCCAGCAGCTGTTCGATCGCCTGTTTGGGTACAGACTTGAGCCGGGCGAAGTAGCGCAGTACCTCGCGGCCGGTGAGCTGGTCGTAGAAGCTGACATTTTCCGGCAGGTAGCCGACCTGCTTGCGCGCCTCGAAGGCCTGTTTGGAGAGAGGATCCTGGCCGAATACCTTTACCTGACCGTCTGAGGCCGGGATGATCCCCAGGATCAGCTTCATTATGGTGGTCTTGCCCGCGCCATTGTGGCCGAACAGCCCCATGACTTCGCCGGGAAAGAGTTCGAAGTCGATACGTTCGAGGGCCGATACCTTGGCATAGCGCTTGGCGACGCCGCTCAGGGAGACGATGGGCCTTGAAGGAGAAGATGCTTGCATTGTGTCACTCTGCCTCATTAATTACTGCCTGCTGGCCAGCCAGAGGTGGCGCCTGCATGAGTGGAAAACTGTCTTTGACGCCCACGGGTTTGAGCACGGGAAACTGGGTCTGAATCCAGCGCAGGATAAGCACCGCCGGGCTGTCCAGTAGCATCTTGGCCTCAGGGTATTGCCAGATCAGCTTGTCGATGCCGTCGTTGGGCTCGAAGGGGCGATCGCCGAAGCCATCGTTGTCGAGATCCCAGCCCAGGTAGTTGCTCCAGAAGTTGCCTCTGCCATCCTGGCTCCATTCGGCCTGACGGTTGGCCACATATTTCACCTGCACCGGATTGTTGATGAAGCTGTTACCAAATACCTTGGTGTGCTCAGAGCCTGCGGTGAGGTGGATGCCGATCTCGGCGGTGTCGATCAGGTTGTGATTGATGCTGTTGTAGGCCGAGTTATAGACAAACAGCCCCTTGCCCTCACGACCCAGCACCTTGTTTTCCGGCTTGGTCCAGACTCGATAGATGCGGTTATGGCTGATCTCCGAGTAGGTGATGAAGTTCATCAAGAAGCCGTAGTCCTGGCTGTCGCGGCTCTCGTTGCCGCTCACGGTGAGCTGGCGTGAACTCATCAGGGCATAACCGGCGCGGGTGTCGTAGGCCAGGTTGTCCTGCACGCGATTACTGTGGGAATACATGTAGTGGATCCCGTAGCGCAGGTTATGCATGGTGTTGTTTTTAATCGTGTTGTGTTGGCTGGAGATGATGTAGATGCCGTCGCGGGTCTGGTTGACCTCGTTGTCGCTGACCTCGACGTTCTGCACTATGGAGAGCTGAATGCCGTTGCCTCTGTCGGCGGAGCGCAGCCCCGGATTGCCCTGAATGCGGTTATGGTGAACCTTGATCTCCTTGCCTTTTTGCAGCCAGATACCGAAGCCGTCGCCCTGTAGGCGGTTCTCTCTGATGACGAGTTCGCTGGCGCTCTGATCCGAATAGATGCCGGCATCCTGGGCGGTAAGATCGTCGCCCCAGTTGACTATCTTGAGTCTCTCTATGGTGACCTTGGAGCTTTGCAGCAGCAGGGCATTGCCCTTGCCTTGGGCGTCTATGATGCTGGTATAGTCGTCGGCGCCAATAAGGCGTATCCCCTGTTTGATGACGAAGTTGCCAAGGTAGCGACCCGGCTGCAACTGAATATTATCGCCCATCTGAGCCTGGTCGAGCACCTGCTGCAGGTCTTGCTCTGGACTCACCTCGATATAGGCGGCCTGACTAAGCGGGCTGAAAGAGAGCAGGCTGAAAAAGAGTAGGCTAAATCTGAAGAGACTAGAAGCGAGCAGGCTGCACTGGTGAAAAAGACCCAGGCCATGAGCTAGCCTAAGCCTCAAGGCCATTATGGCGAGACCGGATTTGGCGGTGGATCTGTTTGGCTTGTGGTTCAAGGTCTGTTACACCTCTGGCGTCTGTCGTTTTGGTTGCTATGGTTTTCGTTGTTATCGCTTTTATTTACGCTAGCGCTGGGTTAAGGCAGGCGCCTGACGCGGGGGCATCAGACGCCTGCATTTTACTTAGGCTTCTACCAACATGCGGCCACGCATCTCCATGTGCAGGGCGTGACAGAACCAGTTGCAGTAGTACCACTGTACCCCAGGCTTGTCGGCGATGAAGGTGACAGATGCCGTGGCCTGTGGGCCAATCTCCATCTGTACGCCATGGTTGGTCATACAGAAGCCGTGGGTCACGTCTTCCACCTGATCCAGGTTGGTGACCACTACGGTAACCTCGTCGCCCAGCTTGACTTTAAACTCGCTCATGCCGTAGTTGGGCGCGACCGAGGTCATGTAGACACGGACCTTGTTGCCGTCGCGGATCACCTTGTTGTCCATCATCAGGCGCACGCCATCTTTCTCGGCCATGGCCACAGTATCGGCAAACAGCGGATCGTCTCGGGTCCACAGCTTCTTCGGCTTGAGCTTGCTACGGTGCACTATGATGCAGTCGTGAGGCTCGGCGAAGGTTGGGCCGTCGTGCACCAGCTTCATCTCATCGCCTGAGATGTCGATCAGCTGATCGTTCTCTGGGCGCAACGGGCCAACGGGCAGGAATCTGTCCTTGGAGAACTTACACAGAGACACCAACCACTTGCCATCGGCATCGCGAGTTTCGCCCTGAGAGGTGTGGTTGTGGCCCGGTTGATAGTGTACGTCCAGCTTCTGGCGCAGGTAGTTGACCTTCTTGCCCTGGTAGGCCTGAATCGCCTCTTCCACGTTCCACTTGGCGATCTGGCTGTCGAGGAAGAGGGTGGTGTAGGCGTAGCCCTTGTTGTCAAACGCAGTGTGTAGCGGGCCAAGGCCCAGCTCTGGCTCACCGACGATGGCGTCTCTTGGCTTGATCTTGTCGTCGAACAGGTCGTCCAGTTTTTCGATAGAGATGATAGAGACGGTCGGTGATAGCTTGCCGTTGGCGACGAAGTACTTGCCGCTTGGCGAGGTGTTCAGGCCGTGTGGCGACTTAGGAACGGGAATATAACGGGTGAGATCTGAGCCCTTGCGACCATCCAGCACGGGGATCTTGTTGCCATTGTAGGTCTTAAACTTACCGGCCTTGACCGCGGCCTCACAGCGGGCCAGGTTGAAGATCACCACATGGTCGCGCTCGGCGGTGATCATCTCGCTGAGATTCATCCCCATCTCTGAGTTGTAGCAGGTAGAGGCGAAGTACTTGCCGTCGTAGTCGGCATCTGTGTTATCCAGGTTACCGTCTACCATCACCTGGAAGGCGACCTCCATCTTCTCGGCATCGATCACGTTGAACAGGGAGCGATAGGTGCTGACATCTTCCAGCGTCTCCTTACCATTGTTGTTCAGCGGGACCTCGAATTCGCCGTTACAGATGACATATTTAGTGTAAGGCACCTTCTGTACCCGCAGGCCGTGGATGGCCTGGGCGTTGGGGATGGTGATCATCTTATCTGTCTTCATCACGTCACAACGGATACGGGCCACGCGGGTGTTGGCCTTGTCGTTGATGAAGAGATATTTACCGTCGTAGCGGCCGTCCTGCATGCTCATGTGTGGGTGGTGGGCGTCGCCAGCCATCAGGTGGGCGCTTTCGCCCTTGACCGCCTTACTCTCGTTGGTGATGCCCCAGCCGGTGGCGCTGTCGATGTTGAATACCGGGATACGCATCAGCTCTCGCATCGAGGGCAGGCCCATGATACGGACTTCGCCAGAGTGTCCACCGCTCCAGAAACCATAGTATTCGTCCAGCTCCCCTGGATGAACCACTGGGCTGTTACTGGCCTCGGCCGCCTGGGCCTTGGCCATCGAGGCGAACATGGCGGCGCTCATGGGGGCGGCCACTGCACCCGCCCCCAGCAGGGCCGTCTTGCCCATAAACTCGCGTCGACCAGCGTTCTCCAACTGGTTGGCTGGTTTGTTATTCTTATCTTGCATAGTCCATCTCCATCTTAGTTATGTTACCTGCACTTATATGTGTTGATTCGTCCTATACGGCGGTGACCGTTGGGATCTCTTGGTCTTTGTATTGCTGGCGTTTGCGCGCCAGTTTTTTCAGCGGTGGGCACTTCTCTTCGTTGAAATAGGTCACCTGACAGTCGAGGCAGTAGTGGCACTCGCGCATGTTGATCACCCCGTTGGGATGAATCGCCTGGATCTCGCACTCCTTGGCACAGGTCTTACAGGGCGTACCGCACTCGGGGCGGCGCTTGAGCCAGTCGAACAGACGCACGCTGTTGCTCACCGACAAGGCCGCACCCAGCGGGCAGAGATAGCGGCAGAAGGTCTTGCGATTAAACAGGCTGGAGAAGATCATCAGCAGCGCCCAGAGAATGAAGGGCCACTCGCGATCGAACTTGAGCAAGAAGGTGGTCTTGAAGGGCTCTATCTCGGCAAATTGCTCAGCCATGGCTAGCGAGTCCAGCGACAGGCCAAACAGCGCCAACAGGATGAGGTACTTGATGGCCCATAGGCGCTCATGTACGGCGAAGGGCAGCTCGACCTGCGGTAGCTTGAAGTAGCGGCCCATGACATTGACCAACTCCTGCAGGGCACCGAAGGGGCAGAGCCAGCCGCAGTAGACGGCGCGTCCCCACAGCAGCATGGTCACAGCAGCGGCGCACCAGAGAATGAAGATGATGGGATCGAGCAGGAAGAGATCCCAAGAGAAATCCTTCATCAGGGCGTGCAGGAAGGTAAACACGTTAACCACAGAGAGCTGTCCGCCCCAGCTCCAGCCGATCACCACCACGGTAACCACCAGGAAGCCGTGACGCAGGCGGTGCATGAAGGTAGGGTGGCGCACCAGTATGTCCTGGAAGAAGAGGATCAGCAGCAAGACCCCCATGAGGATCAGCAGTAGCACCACCTCCAGCTGTCTGTCGTGCCAGATCTGCTGCACCATGGTGAGCTCCGGCTCGGGCACTATGGCCGCCGGAGTGTCGACATACTTGCCCAGCGGGTCGTACTGCCCCTTGAAGCTGGTGAATATGCTATCGATAGGGCCGGTCTGGCGGCGCACCAGTAGTTCAAACTGCCAGCTGCTACCTGGGTCGAACTCGTGGTGCTGGGCGATGCGAAACACTGACATCTCGTTGAACTTGGGGGCGCCCTGGATGTAGAGGTCGCTGATGCGGTTGTGGTCCAGATCCCTGAAGGAGATGGCGTTATCTTTCTGATGCACCTGTATGCGATCGAAGATGCCGCCACGCACATAGCCAGAGCCCTTGAAGGAGTAGCCATTGCCCATGACGGCCACCAGGTGCTCGCCGGGTTGCAGCGTCTGCATCAGCCACTGATAGTCGGCCTCGCCGAAGAGGTTCTTGCCTATAGTAGGGATGTCCGCCAAGGTGTAATAGATCTCGGCAAACATCTCCTGCTTCTCATCGTCGCTGGCCTTGTCGACCTCCTCGGCGGCGGTGCCCTCGAAGGCGTCGTCAACGGCGCCGCGGGTCAGGTAGAGTTTGCGAATCGAGCCATCGCCGGTCAGCTCGGTCCAGTTAGCTGGGGTGAAGAGTTCCTGCTTGATGGTGGAGATTGGCTGGATCTGGTCGGCCTGCTGCTCGATGATCCCGAGCGCGATGGCGGCCTGGGTAGCGGCCTTGGTGATGGCGACGTTCATCACCATGACGGTCACGGTCGCGCCCGAGAGGCCGTCGATGGCGACTATGCCCTCCTTCTCGTTGCCGCCCACCTTGAGCCTGTCTTTGACCGACAGCCCGGTGTATTGCTCGGCAAATTTCCACAGCTTGCTCTCTGGGATCCCCGCCAGGATGATGGGTTCGTGGTGCTCCAGCACCTTGGCGCCCAGGTATTTACCCTCTGGGTCGATGGCTACCAGGATGTTGACCGGCTCGCCCGAGTAGGCGGGGATGCGGGCGATATCATTTGTCTCGAAGCCATAGCCCAGGATCTGCTGATCTTTGTAGATGGTCCACAGGGCGGGCTCGCCCTGTTTGTCTGAGATGCGTGTCGCCTCGGGGAACAGCTCATGCAGAATGGGCTGGGGATCTTTGGGCGGGCTGACAAACAGGGCATAGCTGGGCATGGCTAACATAAGTGCCAGCATGAGTGCCAACAGGGTCAATAAAATCCATTTTGCTTGCCTCGCATGGTGCATCAATCTTGCCACTCGAACGCTCCTACAGTCAGTCCCAGGGTGTGTCAACCTAGTGTTATTTATAGTGCATCCTAAATGCATCTTTATGATTGTGACGTGACTGAGATCAAATAAATCGCGATTTTGTTAATTTGACACACATTGAAACAAGGCGACTTGGGGTGGCGATCACCCTGTAATTGGGCACCGGCGACTGGCTTTAGCAGGGGGGGAGAACCAGGGAAAAGACAGGGAAAAGACAGGCCGCGTCACCTGAGCGACGGGGCGCGACCTGTTGGGAGAGTGCTGTCTTGCGAGGATGAGAGGGGCTTACTTGAGGCTCTCGAAGTAGGCAGCCAGGTTGGCAATATCTTCGTCGGTCAGCGGCATGGCCATAGGCGCCATCACTGGGTCTTGACGCGTACCTTCCTTGAAGGCCTTCAGTTGTTTCTCAATGTATTGAGCCTTCTGGCCTTTGAGGTTAGGGTAGATGGGCGCCAGAGAGATACCGTCGGCACCGTGGCAGGCGGCGCAAAGCATAGATTTGGCTTTACCGGCTTCGATATCACCGGCGTGGGCCGTCAGAGACATTAGGCTTGCAAAAGCGATGAGGGCAATCTTTTTCATATGAACTCCATTAGAATAAGTTCTTTATTTTTAAGAACAATTGTTGTCGCAATATCTGATGACAGACGACTTAGGTCATCTAAATGTAGGCGGCGTCAATCGAATGCTTCCTAGTTTAGAATGGGTTAAATTGGGCATGTGAATCTTAGGTGTATTTATAATGCATGTATTTGACCGAGGTCAAGTCTCGCCGAAATTTGCGGTGGACATCACAGCCTGCTGCCTCTTTTGAGGGACTGGTCAGGTACTTACAGAGCAGGCGCACACCGACCTGGTACATGCTTGGGAGTCGATGGCTGTCGAAGCGGTTAATATAAAACGGCCAGGAAGAAGTAATTGAAAAAACGGCGATAGGCGCCGGAATTAATGAATGAGGGGATAGCAGTGCGTTGGGAGAGTGTGGCGTTTACCGAACTGAGCCTTGAGCGGCTCTACGAGCTGTTGAAGTTAAGGGTCGATGTATTTGTGGTGGAGCAGGTCTGTGCCTATCCCGAGCTGGATGGCAAAGACACCCTGGCCGAGACCCGTCATCTGTTAGGTCTGGATGAGCAGGGGCGGATAGCCGCCTATGCGAGGATCTTGGCCCCCGGGGTGAGTTACCCCCAAGCCAGCATCGGCAGGGTCATCGTCGCGCCATCGGCTCGCGGTGCGGGCGTCGCCAAGCCCTTGATGCTTGAGGCGATTGCCATCGCCAGACAGAACTGGCCAGCCCAGGGCGTTCAGATCGGCGCCCAGGAATACCTTAAGGGTTTCTATCAAGGGGTGGGTTTTCGACCCGTGTCTGAGGTCTATCTGGAGGATGGTATTCCCCATCTCGACATGTTGCTGGGTGCCTGATTAAGGCTAGCAGGTACACAAAAGGCGTAATGAAAGGGTCTAACGAATGGGACTAATGAATGAGTTAGAGAGACGTGCAAATAGAGGAGCACAGGGCGTGCTCCTCTATGTTCGGGTAATTAAGCCGTTAGGCTCGTCAGTCACCGAGTCGGTGACTAATCCCTGAGTTGGATCTTAGGATCATGTTCAACTTCGCCATATTTGTCTATGGTCGACAGCTGGCTCTGTTGGGCGATGATCGCAAGTGGACCCGAAGGCAAATGGCGAACAAACAACAGCCGATACCCGTATCGATGCAGGCTATAGAGGGCCATCTTTTGTTCCGCACTCATCGAGCTCCAATGCTCATCATGATGCAGGACGTTCCCTCGCCTGTCTTGCAGTTGCTGTGCTATTTGCATGTTATTATCTACACGTTTGTCGGCCGATGTAGCCAATATTTCTTTCTGTGCTGGCACCGCCAGCCAGTTTTAAAAGATTAATCTTAATTAGATTAACGTCAGTCATTTTACTGACTTTAATTGAACATTAATTGAACGAGATCAATTTATAGGGCGAGAAGTGGGCCCGAAAGCGAAAAATTATGAAAATGCTCACATATTGGTCACATTTTGAGACAGACATAAAATGATTAATTATATCGAACCGTTATTTCGGCCGCCTTCCGAGTGGAAGTCCCTCATACTCCAGGTAACCAATGGTTGTAGCTGGAATCGCTGCCATTTTTGCGACATGTATACCGCGCCGCAGAAGCAATTTCGTGCACAAAAAATAGATAAAATTGCAGAGGATATTCAACGGGTCGCCCAGCGAAACCTGTCGATCTCACGGGTATTCCTCGCCGATGGTGATGCCATGAGCCTGCCCTTTAACCGCCTGGAGGCCATCTGTCTGTTGATCCGTGAGCATCTGCCCCAGGTGACCCGCATCAGTAGCTACTGTCTGCCGCGCAATCTCAATAATAAGACGGATGCGCAGCTCGCCCGGCTCAGAGAGCTGGGGCTTAGTCTGCTGTATGTGGGCTGCGAGAGTGGGGACGATGAGGTGCTGGCCCGTATCGAGAAGGGCGAGACTTTCGACTCCTCCTTGCTGGCCTTGCAGCGCATACGCGCGGCCGGCATGAAGTCATCCGTGATGATACTCAATGGCTTGGGGGGCGTGGAGCTGTCCAGGCAACATGCGCTCAACTCGGCGCGCCTGATGAATGAGGCGCAGCCCGACTATCTGTCGACCCTAGTAGTGACTCTGCCCCTCGGCAAGGCGCGCATGGACGCCGGATTCGACGGAGATTTTAAACTGCCGGACCAGCATGGCCTGCTGAGCGAGATGCAGCTGCTGCTGGGTGAACTCGAGCTTGAGAAGACCATATTCAGGTCAGATCACGCCTCTAACTATCTGGCGCTCAAGGGGATACTGGGCCGTGACAAGCAGAGCCTGTTGACCCAGGTTGAGCAGGCGATTCAGGGACTGGTGCCCCTGCGCCAGGAGTGGCAGCGCGGCCTCTAGGCCGGCGCCGCCTTATCTTTGGCGCTAGCGCTCGATATGACTTTAGCGCTCGATATGAATTTCGCGTACCGGGCAGGGGATCTCTATGCCGGCCTGACGCAGTGCGTTGATCAGCTCCAGGTTGACCTGATACTTGTTCTGGTAGTAGCGGTTGGTGGGCACCCAGTAACGCAGGCCTATCTCTAAGCCAATGCTGTTGAAGCCGTTGATCCCTATCTGAGGGGCACGCTCCTGATTCACCTCTTCGTTGGCATCCAGCACCTGTTGGGCGATGGCCAGCACCTGGTTGGCATCGCTGGCATAGCTGATGTTGAAACGTATCTCGACCAGCTTGTCGCTGAATGAGTTGTGCAGGATCTCGCCGACGATATGTTTGTTGGGGATGCTGATCACCTCGCCTTCCTCATTGGTGAGCAGAGTCAGTCCCAGGTGGATGCTCTTGACCACGCCGCTGACCCCCTGGATCTCTATGGTGTTGCCCACCACGAAGGGGCGGGTAACGATTATGGTGACGCCCGCCGCGTAGTTAGAGAGCATCCCCTGCAAGGCCAGGCCAGCACCCAGAGAGGCCGCACCGATAGCCGCCACCATGGGCGTGATGCTGATCCCCAGCTTGCCCAGGGCGATGACCCCCACCATGACTATGATGAGAATGCGCACCAGATTGGAGACGAAGTTGCTCAGGGTGATGTCTATCTCATGCTTCTCAAACTGCTTGGCCACCAGGTTGGAGATCTTGTTGGCGACCCAGAGTCCCAAGAGGAAGATAAGCAGCGCGCCGACCAGCTGGAAGCTGTACTTCACCAGAAACTCGGTCAACAGGTTGTAGACATTTTGCAGTTGCGCCAGCTCCTGCTCCAGACCATTTTCGTTCATAACATTCGTCCTAAAATTTGCCGCGAACCACTATCGCGTGGGCATAGAATCCAACCTGGGTATGTTACTTAATATTCAATGGCTTGATAACCAATATCTCATTCATGTCCCATGACACTCATTAGCGTGAAGCATATCAAGCAATTGGCACGCATCCGAGGGCATGGCGGCCAGTATAAGATATAGTCTAGTTCACCCCTAAGTAACCTAATCCTTAGTAAAAGAGGCATTATGAAAGCGCTAATCTTGGCTGTGGGCGTGCTGTTTTCGGCCGCCAGCCTGGCCAGCAGCCTGACCACAGGCGATCGTATCGAGGCAATCACCCTGGCGGATCAACACCAAGCCGTGTGGGAGCTCAACAGCAATACCCAGGTTTTACTCTTTAGCCGCGGCATGAAGGGGGGCGAGATCATTCAGGAGGCACTTGAGTCCCTAGAGGGCCCCATGCCGGGGAACTGGCGTTATGTGGCCGACATCAGCGGTATGCCATCGCTTATCGCCAAGTTCGTGGCCATCCCCAAGATGCAAGATCTTAACTTCGCCATCGGCCTGGATCAGGAGGGCGAGGCGACCCATCTGCTTCCCGGTGATAAGGAGACGGCGACAGTGATCACCCTGGAGGGGTTCAAGGTGATCAAGGTGGTGAGCGTCGATTCGGCCAAGGCTCTGCTCGAGGCGGTGAAATAGCGCGAAAAGTGTGAGCCAAAGGTTATCAGAATTTATCTTACTAATTAATGGTTTAGCGTGGTTTTTGTCCCGTTAAAAATCAGGCCGTCTGTTTTGGAATAAAAATTTATTTATTAAGCATAAAAATTCGTTGATCTCGACGAAAAAATAGCGTTTACTTCGCAGCGATTTTTAACCGAATCACGCTAAATTATTTTTATTCTGCTACGGAGATACTGGCGAGATGAGCCAATTTCAAGCGATTGATGTTAATGAGTATTATGACCAAGCTACCTTTGAGCGTATCAAGGCGTTTGCTCAGGATAAACCGACACCTTTCGTGGTGATTGACACTAAAATCATTGCAAAACAATATGATGACATGGTGCATAACTTTCCTTATGCCAGTATCTACTATGCCGTCAAGGCCAACCCGGCCAAGGAGGTATTGACCCTGCTGCGTGACCGTGGCGCCAATTTCGATATCGCCTCTATCTATGAGCTGGATATGGTGAGCGACATCGGCGTGACGCCTGACAGAGTCAGCTATGGCAATACCATCAAGAAGCGTAAAGATGTGCGCGCCTTCTATGAGCGTGGCGTGCGTATGTACGCCTCTGATTCCGAAGCCGATCTGCGTATGATTGCCGAGGAAGCCCCCGGTTCTCGCGTCTATGTGCGCATCCTGACCGAAGGCACCCACACCGCTGACTGGCCCCTATCGCGTAAGTTCGGCTGCCAGAATGAGATGGCCTTCGAGCTGTTGGTGCTGGCCAAGACGCTGGGACTCGAGCCCTATGGCATCTCGTTTCATGTGGGCTCACAGCAACGCGACATAGGAGCCTGGGACTCGGCTATCGCCAAGGTGAAGAGCATCTTCGAGCGTCTGCGTGAAGAGCATGGCATAGAGCTGAAGATGATCAACCTGGGCGGCGGTTTCCCGGCGAATTATCTGGACAAGACCAACGAGCTGGGTACCTACGCCGAGCAGATCACCCACTTCCTCAAAGAGGACTTTGGCGATCAGCTGCCGCAGATCATCCTGGAACCTGGCCGTTCGCTACTCTCTAATGCCGGCGTGCTGGTGTCTGAGGTGGTGCTAATCAGCAAGAAGTCGCAGACGGCGTTGGAGCGCTGGGTATTTACCGACGTGGGTAAGTTCTCTGGCCTGATTGAGACCATGGATGAAGCGATCAAATTCCCCATCTATACCGAGCGTCAGGGTGAGTTGGATCGCTGCGTGATTGCCGGCCCGACCTGTGATAGTGCCGACATCATGTATGAGCACTACAGCTACGGCCTGCCGCTGGATCTGGCAATAGGCGATCGCATGTACTGGCTGACGGCCGGCGCCTATACCACCACCTATTCGGCGGTCTGCTTCAATGGCTTCCCGCCGCTGAAGGATTACTATCTGTAGTAGATAGAATTTCTAAGAGATAAGAAAAGGGCGCCTAGGCGCCCTTTTTAATGTCCGATGTCCGCACTATTTGTCGTGTGCCTTAAGGATCTGATGCAGTTCCTCCTTGATATGCAGCTTCTGCTGTTTGAGTACCTTGACCTCTGGGGTGAAATCGCTGGCCGCATGTTGCTCTAGCTCTTTAATCTCGTCGTCGAGTTCGTTGTGTTTGTTAAACATCTTAAGAAAATGCGCGTCTTTTGATTTTAGTTCGCTGATCAGGTCTCTGTATTCTGGAAACATATTGGCCGTCCTTCTTGGTCAAAATGGGTGAGAGGTCATAGCAAAAGTGGTTAATTTCCCTTTGCTATGGTTTCAGCCTAGCGCGATCTGTTTGCTGGTTTTGTGATCGACTTCACCGCCTGGGATTTCGTTTTCGTCGCTTTACTACAGCTTACTTAACCTGTTGTCATACAAGCTTATTTTGTGATTTTTATTTGGGTGTTAAACCAAGAACTCGGCTATGGCTCAGGCCAAGTAATAAATTTTGCCGGCTGGCTGGCAGCCTAGGTGGGAGTTGCTATATTTTCAGTGCTGCTAGCGGAAATGCTTTGGTAAATTCATTACAACAAATTATCTAACTACTGGCGGGGAAAGTGTGATCAGGTTAACCTTAATGGCTTTCATACTAGGTTAAAGTCCATTTTATAAGAATTTTATAATCAAAATTGAAAGGGGTTTTCACAATGTCAGATGTATTTCATTTAGGCCTGACGAAAGAGATGTTAGATGGTGCAACACTTGCTATCGTTCCGGGCGACCCAGAGCGTGTGAAACGTATTGCCGAGTTGATGGACAATCCAACATTCCTGGCCAGTCACCGCGAATACACCAGCTACCTTGCCTATATCGACGGTAAGCCGCTGGTGATCTGCTCTACCGGTATTGGTGGTCCATCGACCTCTATCGCCGTGGAAGAGCTGGCACAGCTGGGTATCGACACCTTCCTGCGTGTCGGCACCACGGGTGCTATTCAGCCACAGGTTAACGTGGGTGATGTGATTGTGACTCAGGCGTCAGTGCGTCTAGATGGTGCGAGTCTGCACTTTGCACCTATGGAGTTCCCAGCCGTGGCGAACTTCGAATGTACTACCGCCATGGTGGCGGCGAGCCGTGAAGCGGGTCTTGAGCCTCATATCGGTATCACAGCTTCGTCAGATACTTTCTACCCAGGTCAAGAGCGTTACGATACCGTGACGGGTCGTGTGACTCGTCGTTTTGCCGGTTCGATGAAAGAGTGGCAGGACATGGGCGTACTCAACTATGAGATGGAGTCATCGACTCTGTTTACCATGTGTGCGACTCAAGGTTGGCGCGCGGCTTGTGTGGCTGGCGTGATCGTTAACCGTACTCAGCAGGAGATCCCTGATGAGGCGACCATGAAGCAGACCGAGACCAGTGCCGTGTCTATCGTGGTAGCGGCGGCGAAGAAACTGCTGGCTTAAGCCTAGCGGCTGAACTCGCGAGATTAAAAAAGGCGCCTGAAGGCGCCTTTTTTGTGAGCAAAGCATACTCAAAAACTTAGAAGTGATACTTGGCGATCACAGAGTAGGTGTTCTGATCTATGCCCTTAACACCATACTTGTTCTTCCAGTAATCGTATTCGATACCGACGAACAGCTTATCTTTCTTGTGAGCACCGAAGATGGCTGCGCCCAGGTCGTACTTAACCTGAGGGTTGAAGTGGAAGTTCTCTTCATAGCCAGTGTTGTCGGCCGAGAATACCCAATCGATAAAGCCGTCGAAGACGATGTTCGAGTGGCCTACCGGGAAATCCATACGAAAGACTGGGGTCAACTGCCAGCCGTCACTCAGATTGCCGGTGCTGATAGCGTCGCGGCGATAGGTGTTTAGCTGGAAGTAGCTGAAATAAGGGATCTTGAAGTCGAGACCCACACCATAGAGGAAGCTCTTCACCGGGCCTTCGCCCTCTTCGTAGGTGAGTGCCAACGACACGTCTGTGATGGCGCCTACGCCCACAGGCTTGCCTAAGATCTTGCTGGCGCTGAAGCGGGGCGAGATCTCACCATAGGTGGTGCTGTCTTTGCCGCCGTTGTTACCATTGAAGTAGATGAAGTCCTGAAAGGCGAACCAGTCGCCATACTTCCAGCCGCCGGCAGTTTCTAGGGTAATAGTGGTTTGTCGCTCCGAGGGCGCCAGATCATAGTTGTCGCCGTAAAGGGCGGTGGCACTGAAGTCCCACCATTGGATCATATCATCGGCCAGCGCGGGCTGGGCGGCGACTAGCGCGAGGAGAAGCCATTTCCTGTTCATCATCTTTTTACCTTTATCATTATTTTGGGGGGCAGCTTTTGACGCCGCTATTTGGGACTGATTTGAAAACAATCGCGGCACTCTCAAGGTGTCTTTTCGGCTTATTTTCACGCCCTATTATTTATGCGCCGCAAGTATACGGGATTTCGCCATTGTGCCCAATTCCAAAACAATGTCTTTTACCTAGGTAAATTAAATGTTTGTTGCCTGTGTCACATTTGTATCATGACATAATATGTCGCATTGCGAGAAAAGAGCTGATATAGTCTTGGCAGGGATACTCTCATTTCAGGGGGGAAATATGGAGTTTTCTAATCCTATCTTTATCTGGATTGCCGTCGGTTTAGTCTTGATGTTAGCCGAGATCATTCTGCCTGGCGGTATCGTTATTTTCCTGGGTGCCGCCTGTGTGGTGGTGGCGGGCGCATTGACCCTAGGTTGGGTCGAAGGCTTTGTGCAGGCCCTGACGCTCTGGTTCATCGCCGCTATCGTCTTGTTACTGGCTTTTCGTCAGCTGACACAGCGCTTGGTGGGTGGTGATTCCCATGTGGATAATACCGATGAGGAGTTTGACCTTTATAACCAAGTTGCCGTCGTCAAGGCGGTGATCGGCCCAGCACAGCAGCAGGGGCGCGTCGAGTTTCAGGGAAGCGAATGGCCAGCACTGGGTGATGGCAGCGAGATCCCTATCGGCGCGCGCGTCAGAGTGATCTGTCGCGAGAATATTGCCCTGGTCGTTGAACCTTTGACAGAGCAGGCATAGCCTGGCTGCTACTTTACAGGATGGAATCTATGTTCGAATTTACCATTTTTATACTCTTCGTTTTCTTTATTCTTTATAACCTATTGTTGATCGTTCCCATGCGCGAGGTACACGTTATCGAGCGTCTGGGTAAGTTTAGGGTGGTGTTACAGCCAGGTTTTCACTTTTTAATTCCCTTCTTCGACCGCGTAGCCTATCGCCACGACACCCGTGAGCAGGTGCTGGATGTGCCGCCACAGAGCTGTATCTCGAAGGATAACACTCAGCTGGAGGTCGACGGCCTGGTCTACCTCAAGGTGATGGACGGTAAACTGGCCAGCTATGGTATCGAAGACTATCGCCGCGCGGCGGTGAATCTGGCACAGACCACAATGCGCTCCGAGATAGGTAAGCTGAGTCTGAGTGAGACCTTCTCCGAGCGAGACAGCCTCAACGAATCTATCGTACGGGAGATCGATAAGGCGTCCGATCCCTGGGGGATCAAGGTACTCAGGTACGAGATCAAAAACATTACGCCATCTTTCAAGGTGATCCACACCCTGGAGAAGCAGATGGAGGCCGAACGCAGTAAGCGCGCCGAGATCACCCTGGCCAATGCCGAGAAGGCGGCGATGATTAACCTCTCAGAGGGTGAGCGTCAGGAGGCGATCAACCTGTCGGAGGGTGAGAAGCAGAAGCGGATCAACGAGGCCAAGGGTACGGCCCAGGAGATTGCCATCGTTGCCCGCGCCAAGGCGGAAGCCATGACCATGGTCTCAGAGGCCTTGGCACTGGAAGGCGGTAACGAGGCGATGAACATGCAGCTCAAGGAGCAGTTCATCACCCAGCTGGGTAAGATTCTCAACGAAGCGGATATTTCAGTGGTGCCGGCCGAGATGGCCAAGCTGGAAGGCTTCTTTGAGGGCATGGAGCAGGTGACTCAGAGTGTGGGTCAGGTAAAAGGAGGTCGCGCATGATCGCAGATATCAACACAGATTTAATCGTACTGGGCATTTGGGGACTGATCTTCGCCATCTTCATCATCAAGCTGTTTCAGTCGATCCGCCTGGTGCCTACCAAGTCAGCCTATATTGTCGAGCGTCTGGGTAAGTATCACACCACCTTAGATGCCGGTTTCCATGCCCTGGTGCCTTTCATCGACAAGGTGGCCTATGTGCATGACCTGAAAGAGGAAACTATCGATGTGCCGCCTCAGGAGTGTTTCTCCAGCGACGAGGTAAATGTCGAGGTGGATGGGGTTATCTATATCTCCGTGATGGATCCCGTGAAAGCCAGCTATGGGGTGACCGACTACCGTTACGCGGCCATTCAACTGGCGCAGACCACCACTCGCTCTGTGATTGGTACCCTGGATCTCGACCGCACCTTCGAGGAGCGTGACGTGATCAGCGCCAAGGTGGTAGAGGTGCTGGATCAGGCTGGCGCTACCTGGGGGATCCGGGTGCACAGATATGAGATCAAGAATATCGCCCCACCCGAGACGGTGAAGAACGCCATGGAGATGCAGGTGAACGCCGAGCGTGAACGCCGCGCCCTGCTGGCCAAAAGTGAGGGTGATAAGCAGAGCAAGATCAACCGCTCCGAAGGGGTCAAGGCGGAGATGATCAACCGCTCCGAGGGTGAGATGCAGAAGCGGATCAACGAGGCCGAGGGTAAGGCCGAGGAGATCCTCACCATCGCCAAGGCGACCGCCGAGTCTATCGAGCGCATGGCTCAGGTGGTGTCGGCGCCCGGCGGTAAGAACGTGGTACGCATGCAACTTGGTGCCCAGTACCTCAAGCAGTTCGACGGCCTGACCAACAGCGCCAATAAGATAGTATTGCCGGGTAACATGATGGACTTCGATCACTGGATGGACAGCATAGGGCTGGAGGAGAGCAAGGACTAATCCTCACTTGGTACCCTAACTATCCCCAAAAGCCCAGGCCCTTGCCTGGGCTTTTTATAGTTCATCGCATATTAGCGTGGGCTAGGTGTGGATGACCTATGGCGATACGGTCGACGGTAGGATCGCGCAACACCTCCTGTTATACTTGCCGCCTGATTTTTTGGAGGCAAGAATGGACGTATCTTCTTTACTCGACGGCTTAAACGACAAACAGCGCGAGGCCGTCGGCGCACCACAATCTAGCATGCTGGTGCTGGCAGGCGCGGGCAGTGGTAAGACCCGGGTACTGACCCACCGCATCGCCTGGCTGATGCAAGTAGAGCAGCAGAGTCCCTATTCTATTCTGGCGGTGACCTTTACCAACAAGGCCGCGGCCGAGATGCGCGAGCGTGTGGAGAAGGTGAGCGGCAGCAACATGGGCCGCATGTGGATAGGTACCTTCCATGGCCTGGCCCACCGCCTGCTGCGCACCCATTATCAAGACGCCAACTTGCCCCAGAGTTTCCAGATCCTCGACTCGGACGACCAGCTCAGGCTGATCAAGCGGATCCTCAAGAGCCTCAACCTGGACGAGAAGCAGTATCCGCCCCGTCAGGCCCAGGGCTACATTAACGGCAAGAAAGATCAGGGGCTGAGACCCAAGCATATCGATGCAGGTGGCTTCCCCATTGAGCAGAATCTGCTGAAGATCTATCAGGTGTATCAGGAGTCATGCGATCGCGCCGGCCTGGTGGACTTTGCCGAGATCTTGCTAAGGGCCCATGAGCTCTGGCTCAACAAGCCCCATATTCTGGAGCACTATCAGGAGCGCTTTAAGAACATCCTGGTGGACGAGTTTCAGGATACCAACGCCATCCAGTATGCCTGGATCCGCGTGTTGGCCGGCAGCACGGCCAACGTGATGATCGTCGGCGACGACGACCAGTCTATCTATGGTTGGCGCGGCGCCCAGGTGGAGAACCTGCACCGCTTCCTGCAGGACTTCCCCGCGGCCCAGACCATACGTCTGGAACAGAACTATCGCTCCAGCGGCAACATACTTAACGCCTCCAACGAGCTGATCGCCAATAACCCGGACCGACTGGGTAAGAAGCTGTGGACCGAAGACAAAGACGGCGAGAAGATCGGCCTCTATTGCGCCTTCAACGAGATGGATGAGGCCCGCTTCATCGTGGGTCGCATCACGGACTGGCAGGATATGGGCGGTAACCTCAGCGATTGCGCCATCCTCTATCGCTCCAACGCCCAGTCGCGGGTACTGGAAGAGGCGCTGCTGCACAAGGGGATGGCCTACCGCATCTATGGCGGCCTGCGCTTCTTCGAGCGTCAGGAGATCAAGGATGCCATGGGGTATCTGCGGCTGATCAGCAACAAGAACGACGATGCCGCCTTCGAGCGTATCATCAACACGCCGACCCGAGGCATAGGCGATCGTACCCTGGATATCCTGCGCAGTACGGCGCGCCAGCAGGAGCTGACCCTGTGGCAGACCTGCCTGCGCCTGCTCGATGAGAAGGTGCTCTCTGGCCGCGCCGCCAACGCGGTACGTAGCTTCATGGATCTAATCGTTACTCTGCAGCAGGAGACGGCGGAGCAGTCGCTGCACCGCATGACAGATCATGTTATCCAGGCCTCTGGCCTCAAGGCCATGTATGAGGCGGAGAAGGGCGAGAAGGCCCGCGCCAGGGTGGAAAACTTAGAGGAGCTGGTCACCGCGGCGCGCACCTTCGTGATGCCGGAAGATCTCGAGGACATGGGTGAGCTAAATGCCTTCCTCTCCCACGCGGCGCTCGAGGCGGGCGAGGGCCAGGCCGATGCCTTCACCGACGCCGTGCAGCTGATGACCTTGCACTCGGCCAAGGGCCTGGAGTTCCCCATGGTCTTCATGGCAGGGGTCGAGGAGGGGATCTTCCCCAGCCAGATGGCGATGGATGAGGGCGACAGGTTGGATGAGGAGCGCCGTCTCTGCTACGTGGGTATGACCCGCGCCATGAAGCAGCTCTATATCACCTATGCCGAGTCGCGCCGTATCTATGGCCGGGAAAACTATGCCCGTCCGTCACGTTTCATCAAGGAGATCCCTGGCGACTATGTGCAGGAGATCCGCATGCGAACCAGCGTGTCGGCGCCGGCGAGCAGCAACAGATTCGGTCAGGCCCAGCCCGCCTTTAACGGTTCAGCCTTCAACGATTCCGGCTTCAACATCGGCCAGCGGGTGAATCATCCCAAGTTTGGTGAAGGCAAGGTGACCAACTTCGAGGGTAGCGGCGCCCAGGCCAGAGTCCAGGTGGATTTTCTCGACGTGGGCAGCAAGTGGCTGGTGGTGGCATATGCCCGTCTCGAGACACTGTAAACCCGGGTTGATAAAGCGCTTGAAACTCTTAGGGTGTCAGTCATAATGCCAGAGTATTTTGATGAGCTTGCCCACATAAATCGAAAGGCCAAAGCAGTCGTTAGGAGAGCCTAGAAAATGAGCTTAAGGGATAAATTGGACGCCTATTTGCGTCTGGCGCGGATGGATAGACCCATAGGTACCTTCCTGCTGCTGTGGCCATGTTTGATGGCATTGGTGTTGGCTGCCGGCGGCATGCCGGATCTTAAGGTGTTGATCATCTTCGTTATCGGTGTGGTGGTGATGCGCGCCTGTGGCTGTATCATCAACGACTATGCCGATCGTAAGTTGGACTCACATGTGGAGCGCACCAAGAGCCGGCCCCTGGCCAGCGGCGAGGTGACGGTCAAAGAGGCGCTTATCCTGTTCGTGGTGATGGGCCTGCTGGCCTTTGGCTTGGTGCTGATGCTCAACCCGCTGGTGGTGCAACTCTCCTTCGTCGGTATCATACTGACCATCATCTACCCCTTTACCAAACGTTTCACCAACATGCCGCAGATGTTCCTCGGCGTGGTGTGGAGCTGGTCGATCCCCATGGCCTATGCGGCGCAGCTAGGCACAGTGCCGGTAGAAGCCTGGTGGCTGTTTGCCGCCAACTGGTGCTGGACAGTGGCCTACGACACCATGTATGCCATGGTGGACAGAGACGATGATCTCAAGGTGGGCATCAAGTCGACGGCGATCCTCTTTGGCCGCTTCGACCGGCAGATCATCGGCCTGTTTCAGCTGGCCGCCCTGGGCTGTTTCATCATGGCGGGGCTCAGCGCCGATCGCGGCCTGGTCTTCGCCTTGGGGATCCTCACCTTCATCGGCTTCGGTCTCTACCAGCAGAAGTTGATCTTCGATCGCGAACGCGCCCCCTGCCTGCAAGCCTTCTTAAATAACAACTGGGCCGGTATGGTGCTCTTCGTGACCCTGGGCGCCGATTATCTCATCTAATACCATTAGGATGAAAAACAAAGCCATTACACTGCTTATAGGAGCGGCGCCATGGCTTTTTTAATGCCTGCCTCCTGCAAGTTAGCCCATTCACCAAACTGACATCATCTCCCTATAGCATCTTGTCTGACGAGCCAAGAAGGCTATTGCCTTCTACACTTACTTAACGCAATAGCTCAGGCTACAGGAAAGCTCGATGGGCGCAGCGTTGAGGTGAGGCAAGGGATGATGTCATATTCGAATCTGGTGTTTGAGGTGGGTGAGTGGCAACTCTATGAGCTGGTCTTGCTGGGTGTCGGCCTGGGGATCTTGCTACTGAGTCTGCTGATTGGACATTGGTGGCCCCTGGGACTCTGGCGCTGGGCCCTGGTACTGATCGTTAGTGGCGGCCTGGTAACCCTTTGCGCGCAGAGCCGTCTTCAAGTGAGTCAGCTCAGCGACCTGCTGGTAAGAGGCGCCAAGTTAGAGGTGGTCGAGGGCAACTTTCACTACGGCGACTATCAGTTTTCTAACGTGGCCAAACATGGCATAGATTACCGCGAGATCAGCCTGGATGAGCGTGCCATCAAGCTGTATCACTCAGGTTATCTTCCCAGCGCCCGCTGCTACCGCGCCCTCTATACTCAGAATCAGTTTCACCCCGACGCCCACCTGCGGCTCTCCATCTACTGGAGCGAGTATCACTATACCTATCGCAGCAATCGCTATACCCTCAAGGCGCCCTGTATCGTCAAGGTGGAGCAGCTGTTCGACGATGAAGGTTTGGCGCTGGCCGCCAGCCGTTAACTGTCATCCTAAAACTCGCGCGCAGAAACAAAAAAGCCAGCGACTCGCGTCACTGGCTTTTTTGTTTAAAGAGATAGCCTTACTTGTTATCGGCTTCCTTCAGCCACTGTGCGGCACGCTTGGCGAAGTAAGTTAGGATGCCATCGGCACCGGCGCGCTTGAAGCAGAGCAGTGATTCCATCACGATCGCCTTCTCGGCCAGCCAGCCATTCTCGATGGCCGCCATGTGCATGGCATACTCACCGCTCACCTGATAGGCGAAGGTCGGTACGGCCAGCTCTGTCTTGACGCGGTTAACGATATCCAGGTATGGCATGCCAGGCTTAACCATCACCATGTCGGCGCCTTCCTGAATATCTAGGGCGACCTCGTGCAGGGCTTCGTCGCTGTTGGCCGGATCCATCTGGTAGCTGTGCTTGTTGCCGCCCTTGAGGTTGCCGGCAGAGCCGACCGCATCACGGAAGGGACCATAGTAGTTAGAGGAGTACTTGGCCGAATACGCCATGATCTGGGTGTTTACGTGACCCGCTGCTTCCAGCGCCTGACGAATCGCGCCGATACGGCCATCCATCATGTCCGATGGCGCCACGATATCGGCACCGGCCTCGGCGTGAGACAGGGCCTGCTTCACCAAGATCTCTGTGGTGATGTCGTTCAGGATATAGCCGTCTTCGTCAATGATGCCGTCTTGACCATGGGTGGTGAAGGGATCCAGCGCCACGTCTGTCATCACCCCAAGTTGTGGGAAGGCTTCTTTCAGGGCGCGAACCGCGCGCTGCGCCAGTGCGTCGGCGTTGTAGGCCTCTTCGGCCATCAGGGTCTTCTTCTCGGCTGGGGTCACAGGGAACAGGGCCACCAGAGGGATCCCCAGCTTAACGAGTTCTTCCGCTTCCTTGAGCAATAGATCTATTGAGTAGCGCTCGATGCCAGGCATTGAAGCGACCTGCTCAGTACGGTTATTACCTTCGAGCACGAACATAGGGTAGATCAAGTCGTTTACCGACAGCTGGTTTTCGGCCATCAGACGGCGACTAAAATCGTGTTTACGCATGCGGCGCATTCTGCGCTGAGGAAAAGCACTGGTAATGATGTTCACATTCGACTCCTAATTTAGGGTTGTTTGCTTTATTGGGCTACACACTTCACAGCTCATCCGTGGATGGGGCATAGCCACTAAGTCGGTTACTTTATTCTTCGAGTTCGGGCGAATAGACGCAAACGCGATTTCGGCCCTCATGCTTGGCACGATAGAGTGCCTTGTCTGCCTGGTCGACCAGCAGCTGAGTGTGCTGATCATCGACGATCACTTCGGCGCAGATCCCGATACTGATGGTGAGCGGAATAGCCTGCTCTCCCCATGCCAGCGGCAACTCACTGACGGTGCTGCGCATCAGCTCCGCCACCTGTAGCGCCCCGTCACAGGAGGTATTAGGCAGTATCATAGCAAACTCTTCACCACCGAAACGTGATACCAGATCACTTGGGCGTCTTAATTTTTCCTTTAACGCCTGGGCTATGGTCTTGAGCGCCTGATCCCCGGCAAGGTGGCCATAGGTGTCGTTTATCGCCTTGAAGCGGTCGATATCTATCATGAGGATCGCCAGCGGCGTCTGTTGACGACGACTCAGGCGGCCTTCGGCCTGCAGGCGTTTCTCGAAGGCGGCGCGGTTTTTCACACCTGTGAGACTATCGACCGTGTTTTGTTCGGTAAGTTTCTGGTTGGCCTCATTTAATTCTCGAAGTGCGATCTCGAGCTCTAACGTGCGCTCCTGCACCATCTGCTCCAGGCGTTCGTTGCTGTCGGCCTCGATCTGCAGCGCCTCTTCCCGGGCCTGACGGATCCGCTGGGCCTGCAGCAAGGCTTCCTGCTGGATCTTGAGCTTGGCCTTACGCTCGTCGTTGTAGCGAATCGCCAATACCGCCGCCATAAAGACGATTTCGAAGCTCAGGCCGACCATTATCGGTGTCTGATGCATGATGGGCAGGTAGATGACCCCCAGATACATCATGGCGGTGACGAAGGAGCCGATAAGCATCCCAGACCAGGCCAGGGTGTAGAGCCTGGCCAACTTATGGCCTCGTAGGCTCAGCAGCAGGGCGATCAGCATCAACATACTGGTGGTGATCAGCACGGCGACTATGTTGACCTTGAGGGCCACAGAGTAGCTTAAAAACGGCGTGACCAAGGTGAGAAACAGCCCGGTAGCGGCGCTGTAGCGACAGAGCCTCAACATCTTGAGGTTGTGGTACTTGAGCTGCAGCACCTTCTCGGAAAACATCAGCACGAAGGTGAGGGCGATCGGGATCAGTATGGGGATCATCACCGCCTGCAACACGGGCCAGTTAGGCCAGAGATAACGGAACGACAGGCCGTGAAGGGTGGCCACCAAGAGGGTCACCGACAACACATAGCCAGAGTAATAGCTGTAGCTGTAGGAGCGCGAGGTGAGTGCGATAAACAGGCTAAACAGGCCAATCGCCATCAGGGCGCCCAGCTGGAATCCCTGATAGAGGGACTGTGTCTCCGTGGCCTTGACGATATGGTCCGGCGACAGCAGGGAGATGGGCAGGTTAGCACTGCCCTCGGTATCGACCCGAATATAGAAGCTGTGCACTACCTCGGGCGTCAGTTCGAAACGATAGAGGAAATCGTTGTTGATGATGGGCCGTTGGCTGAACGGATAGCTGTCGCCAATCTCCAGGTGAACTGTCGGCTTACCTCTCTGTAGGTGGTACAGGCTGACCCTATTCAGGTGCGGGTTGCCCAGCTTAAGGTAGCGCCGCATCTGGGTATCAGTGGCGTTGTAGAGGCTTATCTTGACCCAGAAAGGCTCTACCCCCAGGTGCTGGTTAAATTCCGGGGTCAGTCGTTGCCAGTGGCTGGAGCTTAGCTTGCTGACCTGCTCCAGGCTGGTCAGCGAATCATCTTGCACATAATAGAGCCAGGAGGCGAGCTCGATAGACTGGTTTTTATTGACCGCCAGCAGCGACTCCCCTTGGCTAAAGCCGGGGAAGCTCAGGGTGATCAGCAGTAACAACAGCTTAAAGGGGCTCATAGTCCGCTTCTAGGCCGAAGAAGGCGCAGCTGTTGTGATAGGCCTGACGGGCAAAGGCCTCCTCAGTTTCGCCCCTGAGCTGGGCGATGACCCGGCTGATGTAGGGCAGGTATTGCGGCTTGTTCTTGCTCGATTTCGGCTTGGGTCGCATGCTGCGAGGCAGCAGATAGGGACTGTCGGTTTCTATCATGATGCGCTCGGCGGGAATGTCGACCACCAACTCGGCCAGCTCTTGGCCACGGCGCTCGTCGCACACCCAGCCGGTGATCCCTAAGTGCAAATCTAACTCTATGTAGCGCTCCAGGCTGGCGCGGTTGCCGGTAAAGCAGTGCAGTAGAGCACCCTTCAGATGCGGGCGATAGCGCTGCAGTATGGCGGCAAAGTCCTCATGGGCATCGCGCTCATGCATCAGCACAGGCATCTCCAGCTCGACGGCCAGGGCCAGCTGGGCCTCGAAGGCCTCGCGCTGTTTCGGTCGGGGCGAGAAATCACGGTTATAGTCCAGGCCACATTCGCCGATGGCCACAACGCCTGGCTGCCTAGCCAGCTGTATGAGTCGATCACGGCTAGTGGCGTCCCACTCGCTGGCATGGTGCGGGTGCACTCCCGCCGTGGTGTAGAGGGCGTTTGGATAACGGGCGATGCAGGCGATCGCCTGCTGACTCTCGTCTAGGCTGGAGCCAATAACAATGAGCGGCGAAACCCCATGGGCCGCCGCATCACTGATTAGCGTGTCACATTCTTGTTCTAACGGGCTGCCAACCAGGTTGACAGCTATGTCTATGTAGCTGGGCATTAGTCGATGCGCTTGACCCTGATGGTGGCGTTAGTGTCATCTTTACCCAACAGGAAAGAGCCTAGGGCGCCCTTCTCGATAAATACGGTTTCACCCGCCTTAACCTTGAAGCGATTGGTGTCATTCTGTTTCCAGACCTGGCCATTGTCGAAGCTGATGGTCAGGATGCCACGGGGATTCTTCTTCACCGACTTGACCGTCATGACAATCTTTTCGACTTCGGCTTTCTCTTCCTTATAGACCTTACCGAAACTGGCTTCCGGTGCGGCCGGCGTGCTGGCTACGACGGCTGCTGCCTGTGGTGCAGGCTTAGGCTGAGGCGTCGGTGCGGGTTTAGAGACAGGCGCCATATGGCTGCTGGTTTGAGACTTATTGCCTACCTTGGCTGCCAGGTTGTCGTAACAGATCAGTCTGTCTAGCTTGTCCTGTTTTGCCGCACATTGGCTGAGTTGCTGCTCGATACCGGCAGAGGCGTTGAGTGAGAAAAGAAGAGTGGAGAGTGCTATCCAGCTGGTCGGTGCCGCAAAACTTAAGCGCATATAGAGTTCCTTTTTATTATGGAGGGCTCGCGGCGAGACAGGCTGATGATGGGGTAATAAATAACAACAAGCTATCCGTTGCCGGATAGCTTGCAGCAAGATTCTGTTTTATTACTCAGCGTTGTCTTGCTCGGAGAGCTCGTCTTCGTCAGAGTCCTTTTTACTGTAGAAACGCGCGGCAATCAATCCCCCCTCAAACAATATCAGCATAGGCACGGCCAACATGGTTTGTGAGATGATATCTGGCGGCGTTAACAGCATGCCGACCACGAAGGCGCCGACAATAATATAAGGACGTTTCGCCCTGAGATCTTCAACCGTAGTAACCCCCGCCCAACAGAGCAAGATCACAGCGATCGGGATCTCGAACGCCAGACCGAAGGCGAAGAACAGCTTAAGCACAAAGCTCAGGTAGCTGCTGATATCGGTCGCCACCTGCACCCCTTCGGGGGCCACGCTGGTGAAGAAGCCAAACACCACGGGAAATACTATGTAGTAGGTGAAGGCGATACCCAGGTAGAAGAGTATGGTGCTGCTGGCCAGTAGCGGCACCATCAGACGCTTCTCATGCTTGTAGAGGCCTGGCGCGATAAAGGACCAGATCTGGTACAAGACATAGGGAATGGCGATAAAAAACGCTAGGATCAGCGTCAGTTTAAAGGGAGCAAAGAAGGGCGCGGCCACATCGGTCGCAATCATACTACTGGACTCGGGTAGCGCCTGCATAAGCGGCGTGGCCATGTAGTGATAGATATCGTTTGCCCAGTAGACTAAGCAGATAAAGACCAGGAGGACACTGCCAATGGCTTTGAGCAACTTGTTGCGTAACTCGAGCAAGTGGCTGATTAACGGCTGCTGTTGCGACATGAACTACCCGTCAGATTTTTCGGTTGAATTGCTGGCCTTGGCTGTCGTGGTCTCTGCAGGTTTCGCCTCGCTGCTGGCGGGTTCGCTGCCAGTGGCAATATCTTCTACCTTATAGGGACGATTAACAGATTGGGCTGCTTCTTTTAATTGATCGATTGAATCCTGTAACTCGGGAGAGAGGTTCTTTAACCCCTGGCTTTCCGCCTTCTTAAGATCCGCGTGCAGCTGCTCAATTTTAAGCTCTTGCTCCAGCTCATCTTTTACCGAGTTAGCCATGCGCTTCATGGCACGAATCCAGCCTGTAATTGAGCGCACCGCGACCGGTAGTCTTTCGGGGCCGAGTACGACCAGCCCCAAAACACCAATCAACAGCAGCTCCATAAAGCCGATACCGTCGAACATAAGGAATTACGCCTGTTCTTTATCCTTGGACTCAGTCTTTTTCTCTTCAGTCTGAGCTGTTTTTTCTGCGCTGGTGTCTTCGATAGCCTTCTTCTCATCTTCAGAAGACATAGCATTCTTGAAGCCTTTAACAGCACCGCCGAGGTCACCACCTAGAGAGCGCAATTTCTTAGTTCCGAAAAGCAAAACAACGATTAAAGCAATGATAAGAAGTTGCCAAATACTGATGCCACCCATGTAACTTTCCTCTTGATGTAATACTGGTCCTATTATGACCCTTTGGTTATTTAGTGCTAGCTAAAATTTGCGATTCTTTGGTCTAGATCGCCATCCGAGTAACCACAAGGTTGCGCCGATGCCGATACAAGCATAAGAGGCCCATAGTGTAGCGTTTTGGGAAAACAAAATACTGCCACAGATCACTAAAACTGCTGATGTGATTAAAAGGTAGTTGCTTTTATGGGCTTTTTGTTGCTGCTTCAGGTAGCGATCCAGCAGCTGATTCTGACTGTTGACGAAGTTTTTACCCATCTTCAGGTTGTCGTAGACCAGTTCAGGCAGCTCAGGCAGCTTATCTGTCCAGTAGGGGAATTGCTTCTTGATCTTCTTCGCCATGCCCAGAGGCCCCATCTGCTCCGCCATCCAGCTTTCCAGGAAAGGCTTGGCCGTCTGCCAGAGATCCAGCTGAGGATAGAGCTGACGTCCCAGGCCTTCGATATAGAGCAGGGTCTTCTCCAGTAGCACCAATTGCGGCTGCACCACCATGTCGAAACGGCGCGCGGTGCGAAATAGCTCAAGCAGCACGTGGCCGAAGGAGATCTCATCCAGCGGCTTGTTAAACATGGGCTCGCACACCACCTTGATCGCCTGCTCGAAGGCGACTAGATCTGTGTCGGCCGCCACCCAGCCCGACTCGATATAGAGCTGGGCGATACGGGTATAGTCGCGGTTGAAGAAGGCGAGGAAGTTCTCCGCCAGATAGCGCTTATCCTGCTCCGTGAGGGTGCCCATGATGCCGCAGTCCAGCCCTATGTAGAAGGGATCTTCTGGATGCTCGGTGCTGACAAAGATGTTGCCGGGATGCATGTCGGCATGGAAGAAATTGTCGCGAAATACTTGGGTGAAGAAGAGCTCGACGCCGCGCTCTGCCAGCAGCTTAAGGTTAGTGCCCTGGGCTTCCAGCGCCGCCCTGTCGGATACGGGTACGCCATAGATGCGCTCCATGACGATCAGGCGGGTAAAGCAAAATTCTTCATACATCTTAGGGATGTAGAGGGCGCCCGAGTCGATGAAGTTGTTTCTGAGCTTGATGGCGTTGAGGGCCTCGAGCTTGAGGTTCAGTTCGCCTTCGATTGTGGTGCGATAATCTTCTACCACCTCGGCGGGGCGCAGGCGGTTGCCGTGGCCAAGCAGAGTTTCCAGCACCTGTGCACTCTGGGTCATCAGCAGCAGGTCGGCGTGGACCTTCTCTTCCACATTGGGTCTGAGCACCTTGAGCACTACCTCTTCGCCGTTAGACTTGAGGGTGGCGGTATGCACCTGAGAGATGGACGCAGAAGCCAGTGGTGTGTCGTCGAAGTTATCGAAATAGGTCTCTATGGGGGCGCCGAGTTCGGCCTCTATCTGGGCGCGGGCGATGGCGGAATCGAAGGGGGGCACCCTGTCCTGCAGCATGGCCAGCTCTTCGGCCCACTCGTCGCTGAGCAGATCCCGGCGGGTCGACAGCATCTGACCAAACTTGATGTATACGGGGCCCAGCTCCTGCATCGCCAGCTTGAGACGCTCGCCGCCCACCTTGTCTTTATGTTGGTTGGTTAACCAGAAGAAGCTCCAGCGTAGCAGCCTGAAATACCAGGGTTTGAGCTTAGCGGGGATAAGATCATCCAGACCATATTGAAGCACCGTCTTTACGACTTGGTATGCGCGCCGCATGCTTTTGATTGTCATCTGTTGCTGTTTGCCTTGTTTATGAGTCGCTCAATCCGTTGGCTTAAGGCGTTGGTATCGGCCTCAAGTTGCTCGATTCTATCACTAAAATGAACAAGTTCTATCTTGTGTGGGCTCAGGCGATATTCCTCTGTGGCCAGCTGGCCCATATGATCCCAGCTCTTGCTCAGTACCTGACTCAGCTGTTGTTTCAGCTGCTTGGCGCCCTCGGTGAGCAGGTGAGTCGGCGCATCGCCTATGTAGCGTGACAATGGCTCGGCAAAGTCGAACTCCACCTGCTGCATGAAGTGGCTAAAGCTCTGTAGCAGGTTGAGATCCCCTTCCAGGGTCAGCTTGTCTTGCTTGAGCAGCTCGGTAAGGTTGGCGCCCTCGGTGAGCTTATAGAGGGTGGTCAGATCGGCATACACCTTGGTGGTCACCTCGCCATCATACTGACTAAAGACCTGAATCTCTTTGGCAAACAACAGGTAGATGGGCCAGCCCAGTTGGCTGAGTTCGAGGCAGAGTACTCGCCCCTGCAGGTTGTGGAGTTTGGCGTAGGCGCCGGGAGACTGCTGAGTCACTTTTTTGAGTGCGGTTTCGAGGGCCGCACAGATCAGCAATGCAATTTCACGTTTCATGCGTTACCTAAGACCTGAGAATCTGTGGCTGCTGGGCTCATCATCAACTGATGACGGCGCAAAGGTGACGCTATTCTACACTAAACTGGCGACAAAAGGGCTAGGTAAAAATGTCATTTATTCAGTGAGATTGCGGCGAGGCGGCCAAAGTAGGCGACAACAAAAAGGCCCCAACTGTGCGGGGCCTCTTTCGATATAAGAATTGGTATTGGAACCAATATTAGAACTTGTAACCCTTGTGCAGGGCGACGATACCGTCTGTCATATTGGTGTATTCCACCTGCTCGAATCCGGCATCTACCATCATTCCTTTAAGGGTTTCCTGATCCGGATGCATGCGGATAGACTCGGCCAGATACTCATAGCTGCCGGCATCCTGAGTGATAATATCGCCCATCTTAGGCAGTATCTTGAAGCTGTAAAGATCGTAGACCTTACGCATCAGGTCGTGCTGTGGCTTAGAGAACTCGAGGATCAGCAGCTTGCCGCCTGGCTTAAGCACGCGCAGCATAGAGCGAATCGCCGCATCCTTGTCGGTCACGTTACGCAAACCGAAGGCGATGGTGATGATATCGAAGTGGTTGTCAGGGAAAGGCAGCGCCTCGGCGTTTGCCTGCACATAGTTGACGTTACCCACAACGCCACGGTTACGCAGCTTCTCGCGGCCCACTTTCAGCATGGAATCGTTGATGTCGGCCAGGGTCACCTGACCTGTGTTACCCACGATATGGGAAAACTTGGCGGTTAGGTCGCCAGTGCCACCGGCGAGATCCAGTACCTTCATGCCCGGACGCGCACCCGCACTCTCGATGGTAAAACGCTTCCACAGACGGTGAATACCAAAGGACATGACATCGTTCATGATGTCGTATTTGGCGGCGACCGAGTGAAAGACGTCGGCCACTAGGTCTGCTTTCTTCTCAGCATCGACCGTCTTATATCCAAAGTGGGTACTGTTTGAGCTGCCCTCTGACATTACTGGCTTCCTGTTTATTGCTGCTGTTAACCGCGAGTGTAAGTGATTGACTCAGTTTGCTGAATCATTGGTCTATCACTCTGTGATCGATGTAAATAATCCGTGCACAATTAATTGAAAAATGCGTGATAGCGCAGAGTTTCAACCAGAGTTTCAACCAGAGTTTCAAAAACGAGGAGCGCATTACAGCACAATATTAGCAATATGCCAAATGCGCAGAGTGACTTACCCCAGGGGATGCTGTGCCAGTCGTCCCTGGATATAGGCGTAGATCAGCTCGCCGATGCTCTGGCCCGTCTCCCGACGACCGGCCTCCACACCCGCCACGTGACAGCTTGGCGCCGCCTCCGCCAGATGCAGGTAGGCGGCCGGCGTCTTGCTGGCCACCTGATTCACATAATAGAGGGCGTCGAGCAGGGGAATCCCCGCCGCGGTCGAGGCGCTGCTGGGCATGTTAGTGATGGCGTCGAGATCTAGCTCCAGTGCTACCGGCAGATCGCTGGCGTTGAGGTCCTCGACTATCGCCTTGAGCGCCTGTTCCAGGCTTGTCTCGCGTCTGACCCAGATGGCCTGTAGCGTGTGCCACTTGCCGCCGAAGGCCGTTAGCTGCTCCAGGGTCTGCTGACTGTTTTTCAGCTCATGTAGCCCCAGCACATGATAGTGTCCCAGGGCGCCGCTGGCGGCGGCATAGCTAAAACCATTGCCGCTGTGGCGGCCTTCTCGCGGGCGAAAGTCTGAGTGAGGATCCAGGTTAACTGCCGCTACCATTTTACCTGTCGCCTGCTTGGTGGCCATCAAGAGGCCATATGCGTTGTTATGCCCGCCGCCGATCACAATCGGCTCCAGGCCGGCCGCCATGATCTCGCCGACTATCTCGATCACCCGCTCATCTAGCTTGTCGACATTCTCTCTCAGGGCCTGTGCGCTGCTGCCCTCTGGCAGCTGTAGATCGTCCGTGGCGATCTGCCCCAGCACCAGGCAGTGGCCACCGTCGAGAAACTGGTTCGATTGGAAGTTGCAGAACTGCGCCATGGCGGCCTCGAAACCATCGACGGCGCCGCCGCGTCCCAGGTTGGCCCTGGGGCCAATATCTTCGCCTATCCCAAGGATGACAAAGCGCACCCCGTCGGCCTTGGCACTCGCCAGCTGCTCGCCGAGTGGCGTTTTGCCCTCATAACAATGAATTGTCTGGCCAATCTTGGTTTCGCCCTCACGCTTGGCGACAAAGCCCTGGCAACGCTCGGCTGTAAATGGAATTAGGGTTTGCATTATGGGTTCTGTTTTTTGTTGTTGATGCAAAGGTGGGGTAATTTTAATGGATAAAATTTAGAAAAGTTTGATTTTTTTGTCGTCTGCAAAAAATACAGGTTTTTCTGAGTAGACTCTAGCCGCATGGATGTTGGGGAAATGTTTGAAGGTCGCACCTTCATGGCAACCTATCACCTGCGGTGGGTGCAGTATAAGGATATACCAATGTCGTGATCACATGGATGTGAAAGAACGACCTTATGTGCAAACACTATTTTGGCACGGTGAGTGAAGCGTAGCTTCGTGCTTACGAACGAGAGGCATGGATGCCGAACTGGCCTTTAAACAGGGAGGTTGTTCGAGCACATCCATGTGGGCTCTGCGAAATCATCCCTGATTTCGAAGGCCAAAATCGTGTTTACACTGGGTATCTAACGCCTCTTCGATTTGGCTTTAATTGGATTGGCTAGCTTTCTCGTTTTTTCCAACTGTAGCGTTTAGCTGAATGTTTGTTGGGAGGGTGTTTGAAGGTTGCACCTTCATTGTTATTTAACGCCTGCCCGGCGGGGGATGTGCAGATACCCTTGTGAGACGCCGCAAGTAAGTTCCCTGTAGGCTCTGCCGTGACATCCCTGTCACGGAAGCTCACCAGTGTATCTACACTTGGTATCTAACGTCTCTTCGATTTCGCCTTACTTAGATGACATTGAGACAAGCTATTCTTTTTAATAAAAAACGCGCGGAAATGTGACTGAACATGTTGATTGCTGCCTGATCAATAGCTTAATGTGTAACCAATCAAGGACAGAGCTAGGCAAACTCGAATCAAACATCGATTACGTTATTCAGGGAAGGAAAAGCCAACCACCATGCGCCAACCAACGCCCTCAAAAGTATACTCTGACCCCATTTATTTACGTGCTTGGTCTCCTACCTTACAAGGTAGCGTACCTTGCAAGGTCTCACTAATAAGTTGTTATGAAGCCAAAGGTATCTGATGAACCTAGAGTCTCTTTACGAAGAATATGTCCAAGCAAAATCGGTGAAAGAAAAAAGTGTCGGTCATCAGGCAATTCAAAAAGTGATAGGTAAGGTTGCTTGTAATTTTCCGAAGGATAATCCTGAGGCTTTAGCGTGGTTTACAATGGCTTTAACTCATGACAGTAAAAAATGGTTTGTCGCAAAGCTACTTGAAAAGGTAAATCCCGTACCTAAAGCACTGTTTGATGATTTGGTTTTTGCATCACTAATTGAGAATGATCCGAGTTTTAATAAATGGTTTATCGCACCATGCGTAAGAACGTTTGGGGTCGATGCAGTTAAATCGAGAATAATGACTTTTTCGGCACATCCTCAAGTAATTGAAAATGATGGTGTAACCAAAGTAATGTACTGGGTTCCGAGGTTGGCTTCATAACCAGTTGCTCAATTTTACTACGCCAGCTTCGGCTGGCTCCGTGGGACTGGCATGTGGCGCCAGCCCCTTAGCAAAGCGTTAGCCCATAGAAATTTTTATCCGAAACTGACAAGTTAGCGTTAAGGCCTTAACTCGGAAATGTCCAAAAACAAAATAGTTTTTAAGGTTTTTGGATATCCATTAAGGTCAAATCTAAGAGACGGATAACTCGGGTGTAGGTGCGGCTGAGGCCTTCGATTTCAGGGATGAAATCGTAGAGCGCCCAGGGAAGGGTCTACAGCGTGCCTCAGCAGTACCTGCACATAAGCCTGCCGCAGGCAATTGATACACCATAAAGCTATGGTTTAATGCTCTCACTTAAACATTAAGCTAGTTTGAGGCAAAAAAGATAACGCTGTTCTTTACTGGCCGAAGGTCTTTCGACATAACTATTGATTACAGTGAGAGATGGGTGGCTATCGACAGGCCACAAAAAAGGACGACCTGTGGTCGTCCTTTTACGATTAAATGGCTAAGCCAAAATCATCATGCCATTTCGGGCATCAGCTTAATCGATATCTAGAGGCTCGGGTGACAGGATGATGCCTGTGTTGTCGGCGTAGATATGGTCGGCTGGCAGGAAGGTGACGCCGCCGAAGTTAACCGGGATCTCCAGTTCGCCCACGCCGTGGCCGTCTGCGCCCACAGGGATAGAGGCCAGGGCCTGGATGCCAATGTCCAGATCTTCCAGTGCGTCGACATCGCGCACCGAACCATAAACGATAATGCCTTCCCAGTTGTTTGCCACGGCGATCTCGGCGATGTTGGCGTCGACCAGAGCGCGGCGCAGAGATCCGCCACCGTCGACCAGCAGTACTTTGCCTTCGCCATCCTGTTGCAGAACCTCAGCGATTAATCCATTGTCTTCGAAGCATTTAATGGTGCTAATTGAACCGCCGAAAGAGCTACAACCACCGTAATTACTGAACATGGGTTCAACAACATCGACCACATCAATGTAAGTGTCACAAAGTTCTGAGGTGTTGTATTCCATAAGTCATACTCCTGTAGAGAGGCATTTTACTGGGATAAATCAGCAATATATTGTTACCAGCCAGTATATAAGGGATTCTTAAAAAGAAAAGCGTTATAACTCACGCTATTGGCGATAATAGCGGCGTTTGGCTAACTTGTTGTAATCTTTCTTACATTGCTTTCTTATTGTGCAAAAAACATGACCGAGGTCATTAAATAACGTATTTTAATTACAAGTTGGGGCTAAATTTGTTAGCATGTAGGCAGTCAACGATTAACTTAACTTTAACTTGCTTTAGGGGCACGGATCCCCCAGTTCGCTTATGGATGGCAGAGGGCCTTAAGAAGGTGCCTTATGGAAGCTTCAAACACAATTGAACTAATTGGCTATTCCGCCTCAGTAATGGTGGCTATCTCTTTGATGATGAAAGATATAGTTTGGCTAAGATGTCTTAACTTTACCGGTTGTGCACTGTTTGTGATCTACGGGATCTACATCTCGGCCTGGCCGGTTGCCGGCATGAATGCCTTTGTTGCCTGTATCAACGTCTATCACCTAGTGAAGCTGTTCCGTGCCAAGACTCAGGTGGGTAAAACCGCCGAGGCCTAGTGTCTGCCGAGCTTTGCTGTCATAAATATTTAGGCTAGATGTCACCTAGGCGTCATAGCGAGTTTTTAGGCTCCTGATCATATCATCATGATCCGGAGCCTTTTATGTTTCAGACCTTAGCTAAGTTCGATCGTCAGGCCTTTGCCGCGATCAACGCCTATGGCGTGGCTTACCGTCTAAACCCTAAGGCCAGAGTCATCTCTGCCACGGGCGACGGGCCATATTATCTCTATCTGTGTGTACTCTTGCTGCTGCTCGATGAGCGCGGTGAGACACTGTTCAACGCGGCGCTCACCGCCTTCATCATAGAGTTGCCCCTCTATCTGGTGCTGAAAAACAGCATTCGGCGTACGCGCCCCTGTCACCAGTCGCTGCCCGGCGGCGATAGCCTGATGCTGACCTTCGAGCCGTCAGACAAGTTCAGCCTGCCATCGGGCCACACGGCCGCGGCATTCGTGATGGCTAGTGCCATCGCCTGGTGTTATCCCACTTTCGCCTGGCTCGCCTTTGCTTGGGCCACGGCTATCGGTGTTTCGCGTATCATCTTGGGCGTGCATTACCCGCTGGATATTCTGGCTGGTGCCCTTCTGGGCGTGACGAGTTGCTACCTGGCATTACCTCTCGTCGGTCAATAAATCACTAGCAGGAGTCAGCACAAACATGCGTATTCTTTACGGCGTGCAAGGCACAGGGAATGGCCATCTCAGTCGTGCCAGAGTCATGGCAAAAGCCTTTAAAAATCAGCAAGTCGATGTCGATTTCTTCTTCTCGGGACGTGACAGTCAGCGCTACTTCGACATGCAGTGTTTCGGCGAGTACCGCACCCAGGCCGGATTAACCTTCGCGACCCAAAATGGCTGCGTCAGCATCGCCAAGACGGCGCTGCAGAACTCGGTGAGCGCCCTGGTGAGGGACGTGCGCGGCCTGGATCTCAGCGGTTACGATCTGGTGCTTAACGACTTCGAACCTGTCTCTGCCTGGGCGGCGCGGCTTCAGGGGGTGCCCTCTATCGGCGTGAGTCATCAGGCGGCGCTGCAATATGATGTGCCTAAGGTGGGCAACGGTTGGTTTAATCAGATGTTGCTCAATTACTTTGCCCCGGTCGATAGGGCGCTGGGCTGCCACTGGCACCATTTCGGCTTCCCTCTGCTGCCACCCTTCGTGGAGGTGAGCGAGGCGGTGGCCTATAACTCCCACGATATTCTGGTCTATCTGCCGTTCGAGTCGCCCGAGGATATCCATCAGCTACTCAAAGACTTTAGCGAGTATCGCTTCTATGTCTTTCACGGCTCCGGCGCGCCTGCGGCGTGCGCCGACAATGTGATCTGGTCCGGCTTTAACCGTGAGGGCTTCAAGGCCAGGTTGGCCCAGTGCGGCGGGGTGATCGCCAGTGCCGGTTTCGAGCTGGCGAGTGAGGCGCTGACCCTGGGCAAGAAGCTGCTGGTGAAGCCGCTGCATGGCCAGTTCGAGCAGCTCTCAAATGTGGCGGCGCTTGAGCTGCTGGGGGCTGCCGAGAGCATGAAGTGGCTCGACCCCGCGGCGGTTAAACGCTGGCTGCGGGCCTCCAAGCCCGAGCCTATCGACTATCCTCAGGTGGGCGACGCCCTGGTGACCTGGATCAAACAGGGCAACTGGCATCAGGGCGAACAGCTGTGTCAGGAGCTGTGGCAGCAGGTGGAGTTGCCCGAGTCCTGGCGCAAGAAAAGCCCCTAATGTGTGATTTTTTAGGGAGTTAATTCACTTTAAACGTGGGGCATGCGGATCTCTGACTATACTCATTGGGTCGGATACTCATGGGAAAAGGACACCGCATGCTGGGCCTCACCTTAGCCAAACCCAAGCGGCTTACCATACGCGTTACCGTGGTGGGCACCTTTATCATCGCCACCCTGTTCACCGCCGTGGTAGCCATCGGCCTGCAGTATTATTTCAGCCAGCGTCTGGCTACCGAGGCCAGCCTCAAGCTCTACAATCAGAGCGCCGACAGCACAGGCAGTTACCTGAATCAGCTCGACAGTCAGGCGATCAATACCACTAAGCTGGTGGCAAACTTCGAGGGCCTTTACACCCCCATGGGGCTGAGCAAGGAGGCCAAGCGGGTGTTTAGCCAGGCGATGCGCTCGGCTAGGTTTATCTACGCCATCTATCTCGGCAGCCCTGATGGGGATCTGTTCGAGCTGGTGAATCTCGACGCCCATCCCATAGTGCGGCGGCAGCTCAAGGCCTCCCTGGAAGATCGCTGGGTGATCATCAGCATTCAGGGCAAGGGGCAGGGGCGTATCCGCGCCTTTCATTACTTAGACGCCGACTTTAATCAGCGTGCCAGCCGAATGGAGCCCACGGATTACGACGCTAGCATCCGCCCCTGGTTTATCGACGCCCGCCCGGACAAGGTGTTTAAGACAGAGCCCTACTTGTTTCAGAACCTGCAGGCGCCGGGGATCACCTATTCGATTCGCCTGCCGGGTAGCGACGCCGTGCTGGCGGTGGATGTGGCCCTGTCGAGCCTGGATGACTATCTGGCGCAGCTAGGTAGGGGAGATGCTCAAGATGGGCGCGAGGTCTATGTCTACCGCGCCAGCGGCGCCCTGGTAGCCTCCAATCGTCTGCAGGCGACTCAGGGGGATATTCCCATGGCTAAGCCGCTGGCCCTGACCCCAGAGGAGCAGGCGCTGGTGGCCAATACCCCGGCGCTTATCGCCTCTAACGAGACCGACTGGCCGCCGATCGACTTTGCCGTGGCCGGTCGCCCCATGGGCTACAGCGTAGACGTGCTTAATCTGGTGGCCGAGATGACAGGGCTGACCATCAACTACAACAATGGCTTCACCTGGCCGGAATTTGTCGACAAGTTCAAGGCGCGGGAGATCAACCTGCTGCACTCAGTGCTCAATAGCGAGGCCAATCAATCGCTTGGGGTATTTAGTCAGCCCTTTCTGAGCATGCCCTTTGCCGCCGTGACAGGGCCGGGCCAGGCGCCGATAAAGCATGTGGCCGAGCTGGCGGGCAGGCGGGTGGCCATCCCCAAAGGCTGGTCGATCATCCCCATCATCAGACAGTATTTTCCCGAGATCGAGGTGGTCGAGGTGTCATCGACCCGAGGCATACTGCAGGCGGTGAAAGAGGGGCGGGTGTTTGCGGCCATAGATAACAGCATAGTGCTGCACTACACGGCGCAGCAGTACTTTATCGACGATCTACAGTTTCACGAGGATCTGGATTATGCCCCCATCGACATTCACGCCGGGCTGAGCATAGTGATGCATCCGGAAAACGCCGGCGTCATCGCACTGATCGACAGGGCGATCGCCCAGATCAGTCCAGAGCAGGTGCGGGCGCTACGGAGCAAATGGTTTGCCGAGGGGCAGCAGGTGGCCCCGGCTAATGTGCAGGGCACTGTGCCCTACAAGGCGCTGATCGATATCGCTGCAGACCCCGGGCGGCAGAAGCAGCTTATCGCCATCTCGCTCAATGGCGAGCCCAGTTTTGTCTATGTCTCGCCGCTCGGCAGTCACGCCGCCGAGCAGGAGTTTTTTGCCATTCTGGTGCCCCAGGAGATGCTGCTGGCGTCCAGCCTGGATAAGGTGAAGAAGTCAATTGCCATCACAGGCCTCTGTCTGCTGTTGGCGCTGCCATTTTCCTGGGTGTTTGCCTCCCCCATCATCTCGCCGATAAAACTGCTAGCGCTGGAAAACCTCAAGGTGAAGTTTCGCCGCTATGATGAGGTGACCAAGGTGGATTCCTATATCAAGGAGATCGATGAGCTGGCGATCTCCTTGGTGGATATGTCAGAGTCGATTCGCCAGCACGAGCAGGACCACAAGGCACTGATGGACGCCTTCATCAAGTTGATCGTTCAGGCGATCGATGACAAATCGCCCTACACCGCAGGTCACTGTAACCGGGTGCCCGAGCTGGGGCTCATGCTGGCTGAGTATGCGGCCAAGTCGGATCTGCCCGCCTTCAAGGAATTTCGCTTCAAGAACGCCGATGAGCACAGGGAGTTTCGCATCGCCGCTTGGCTCCACGACTGCGGCAAGATCACCACGCCTGAGCATATCGTCGATAAGGGCAGCAAGCTGGAGCTGATCTACAACCGCATCCACGAGGTGCGCATGCGCTTCGAGGTGCTGTGGCGCGACGCCGAGATCCACTGTCTCGAGCAGTGCCGGGCAGATCCAGAACATGAGTCAGAGCATAGAGCTGAGCTGAATCGGCGCCGCGAGCAGCTAACGGAGGATTTCGCCTTCATCGCCGGGGCCAACGTGGGCGGCGAGTTTATGGAGCAGGCCGATATCGACAGGTTGAAGGCCCTGGCTAAAATCACCTGGCAGCGTCACTTCGACGATCGTCTCGGGCTGTCGCCGGTGGAGGAGCTGAATTACCCTGAATTTTCCGCCGAGGTCAGTCTGCCGGTGACCGAGCAGCTGCTGGCCGATAAGCCCCAGCATGTGATCGCCCGTCACCGCCCCGAGCTGTTCGATCCTAAGTTTGGCATCAAGATGACGGTGCCCGAGGCGCTCTACAATCAGGGCGAGATCTATAACCTCAGCATCTCTCGCGGCACCCTGACCGACGAAGACAGATTCAAGATCAATCAGCACATTACCAGCACCATCAAGATGCTGGAGAACCTGCCCTTCCCGCCAGAGCTGGCCCGTGTGCCCCGTTATGCCTCCACCCATCATGAGACGCTGAAGGGAACTGGCTACCCGAGAAAGCTTACAGGCGATGAGCTGTCGATCCCCGAGCGCATCCTGGTGCTGGCGGATATCTTCGAGGCACTCACCGCCGCCGACAGGCCCTACAAGAAGGCCAAGCCACTGAGCGTCGCCATCGATATCCTGCATAAGATGGTGCTGGACCAGCATGTGGATGGCGAGGTGTTTAAGCTGTTCCTCTCTAGCGGCATCTATCTTGAGTACGCCGAGCGTTATCTGGCGCCGGAGCAGATAGACGAGGTGGATATCGACAAGTACTTGGTAGCTTAGCTTGTTGGCATTCGCGCGCGGAGGAAGCCTGGACACTCATCTTTCAGGTAGAAAGGTAGCATCCAGGCGCTTATCGTCTAGGCAAGAAGGTCTCTTCGAGATAATGAATTGAGGTCTCTCCCTGCTGCACTTGAGGATCGGCCAGCAGCGCCCTGAGCAGGGGCACATTGGTCTTAATGCCTGTGATAGTCAATTCATCCAGGGCGGTGCGCATGCGGGCGATCGCCTGAGCTCTGTCGTCGCCCCAGGCGATCAGCTTGGCGATCATGGCATCATATTGGGGCGGCACGTGGGCGCCGGGTGAGAGGTGGGATTCCCAGCGCACCCCCAGGCCGCCGGGCACCACCAGCCTGTCTATTCGCCCGGGCGAGGGGGCGAAGCTGGCGGGGTCTTCGGCATTGATGCGACACTCGATGGCGTGGCCCTTGGGCTGGATTAACGACTCTTGTAAGGCCAGGGGCTCGCCCTGGGCAACTCGCAGCTGCAGCACTAACAGGTCCACCCCGGTGACCATCTCTGAGATGGTATGCTCCACCTGAATGCGGGTGTTCATCTCCATGAAGTAGAACTCGCCATCCTGATAGAGAAACTCCAGGGTACCGGCGCCGCGATAGCCTATGGCCTGACAGGCCCTGATGCAGCTCTCACTTATCTGCTGGCGCTGCTCGGGCGTTAACCCTGGCGCCGGAGCGGATTCGATCACCTTTTGCTGGGCTCTTTGCAGCGAGCAGTCACGCTCGCCGAGTGAGATGCAATGCCCCTGATGGTCGCAGAGCACCTGCACCTCGATATGACGTGGCCGGGTGAGGTATTTCTCCAGATAGACGCCGCCGTTGCCGAAGGCGGCCTCGGCCTCCTGGCGGGTGAGTGCGATGGCCCCAAGCAGCTGAGCCTCATCCTCTACGACCCGCATTCCCTTACCGCCGCCCCCGGCAGTGGCCTTGATGATCAGCGGGTATCCGATTTGGGCCGCGATCTCTAGGCTCTGGGCCTCATTATCGCCCAGTAGACCGTCTGAGCCGGGCACTGTCGGCACGCCTGCGGCCTTCATGGCGGCGATGGCGCTCACCTTGTCGCCCATCAGGCGTATGGTGTCGGCCTTGGGGCCGATGAAGTGAAAGCCGCTGTCGGTGACTTGCTGGGCGAAGTCGGCATTTTCGGCCAGAAAGCCGTAACCCGGATGGATGGCATCGACCCTGGCGAGATCGGCGGCGCCTAGGATGGCGGCGATGTTGAGGTAACTCTCTTTGGCGGGGGCGGGGCCGATGCAGATCTGCTGATCGGCGAGTCTCAGGTGGCCGCTATCTTTGTCGGCGCTGGAGTAGAGGGCGACCGTCTTGATGCCCAGCTGGCGACAGGCGCGTATGATGCGCAGGGCTATTTCGCCGCGATTGGCGACCAGGACCTTGTCGAATCGACGCATCAAAGCTGTCACCTTAGTCTCCTGGAATTTAGATCTGCATCTATTCAATCACCATTAGAGGTTGATCGAACTCGACGCCATCGCCGCTCTGGCAGAGAAGTGCGGTCACCACGCCTGCGTGGGGCGCCTGAATTTGGTTCATCATCTTCATCGCCTCTATGATGCAGACAGGCTCGCCCTGTTCGACCCGCTGACCCAACTTGACCAGTGGCGCGGCATCGACCGCGGGGGCGAGATAGAAGGTGCCCACCATGGGGGAGCGCAGTAGCGTCTCCTCATCATAATCTTCCTGATCTGTCTGCGCCTCGGCGTCGGGGGAATTCACGATAGTGACGCCAGCCTTTTGCCCGCTGGCCGAGACGGCTGGTTGGCGGCAGAGGCGAATCGACTCCTCACCCTCCTTGATCTCCAACTCTGTGATATCCGATGCCTGCACCAGCTCGATCAGTTTCTTTATCTTGCGAATATCCATGACAGGCTACTTCTCCTGAGCGGCTCTGACGCGGGCGATGGCCGAGTCCAGGGCGTAGCGATAGCCTTGTTCTCCCAGGCCGCAGATGACGCCGACCGCCTTGTCGGAGAAGTAGGAGTGATGCCTGAAGGCCTCTCTGGCATGAACGTTTGAGAGGTGCACCTCGATGAAGGGGATGGCGACGCCGAGCAGGGCGTCTCTCAGGGCCACACTGGTGTGGGTAAAGGCCGCTGGATTGATGATGATGAAGTCGGCGTCGCTCTGGTGAATGGCGTCGATCAGCTCATGTTCGGCGTTGGACTGAATATGATCCAGGCTGGCGCCTTGCTCACCAGCCAGCAGCTTAAGCTGCTCGACGATCTGCGCCAGGGTGTGATGACCATAGTGGCCGGGCTCGCGTCGACCCAGCAGGTTGAGGTTGGGGCCGTTTACCAGGAGAATTTTCACCGCTTTACTCATGCACAACACCTTATGGATTCAGTCTTTTAAGTCAGATACCTGCAACTTAGCACACTTATCGGCGATTTTGGCGTCTCGTTAGCAAAAATCAAGATGAGGCAAAGAGTGAGGACGGATTAGAACTGCTTCTGCCTGAGGGCCTTGGTGGCGCCGCGCTGTTTCTTGGTATCGACCCGTCTGCGCTGGCTGGCCTTGGTGGGCTTGGTGGCGACACGTTTCTTGGCGGTGTGGCCGACGCTGGCCACCAGGGCGATAAACTGTTCCAGCGCCGTCTGACGGTTGGCGTCCTGGCTGCGGCTGGCCTGACACTTGATGATGATCTTGCCGCTCTTGGTGATGCGGTGGTCTGTCTTGGCGAGCAGGCGTTGCTGGTAAAACTCTGGCAGAGAGGATTGGCGAATGTCGAAGATCAGCTGAGCCGCGGTGGAGACCTTGTTGAGGTGCTGGCCACCAGCGCCACTGGAGCGGATGAATTGCCATTCCAGTTCGTTATCGGCTATTTGGACGCGCTGAGAGATCTTTATCAACTGAGGGCTCGCTTGTCGGCATGTTCGGCTTATTTGATCTAGACCTGTATCATTGGCTAGTCAAAATGATGCAAAATGGTCGCCAAATTAGGCGCCTTCTCGGAGTGTGAGTATGTTATGTCAAATCGCCGATATCACCAATGGGGTGATCAGTTTATTTGCCAGCGGGCGATTGTCGACCCAGGACTATTGCAACAAGATAGTCCCCATCATTGAGGAATATCAGCAGGCCTCGGGCAAGGTGTGTCTCTATATCGAGGCCGACGTGCTGCTGGAAGGCTGGGAGAGCCAGTCACTCTCGGGCGTGGGCGAGCTGCAACTGCCCAGGTTCGATGCCTTGGTGCTGGTGGGCGGGCCCGATTGGTTTGGTAACGCCGTGCGTCTTATGGGCCCCTTTATGCAGGGGGAGGTGGCGTGGTATGCTCTCGAGGATAAGCCCCAGGCTATCGAGTGGATCACCGCTAAGCTGAGTTGTCCGCTGGTGCGCGAGTCTTAGGCTCGGTGACTGGGAACAACATTATCTGACCTCCTAAAGGAATATCTTCATGTTAAAATCTTCACTCTCTCTGACGTCCGCTGCACTGGCCCTGGCTCTGATGGCGTCACTTTCTGGTTGTGCTCCCGAGGTAGGTAGCGAAAAGTGGTGTAAGCAGATGGAAGATAAGCCTAAGGGTGACTGGACGGCCAACGAAGCCGCCGACTACACCAAGCACTGCGTATTCAAGTAATGGCTTTGCGGGTGGCAAGTGTGATCTGGCTGGCATGACGGGACGAATCTCCTGTTAATTTAGCGATGGCCGTGGAACTATTTGCCACCCCTTGAGTCTGATAACTCGACCTTTTTACGCTTTTCCCCTTTGGAGTTTGCTTGAGTCGCTTCTTTCGACAACTGGTTCACAAGATTGCCTTGATGATGATCGCCGTGGTCGCACTGCAGTTTGCAGGGGCGAATCTTGGCGCGCATCAGTTGCATCTTGGCAGCCATGAAGAGGAGAGCGAAACCCATCCCCATCTGCAGTTTACTGCCGAAGTGGTGAGCCTGGCTCAGTGTGTCGATTGCCAATGCGCCTTCGATGAGCCCGAGCTAGAGACGCCACATCAACACCAGATCAGCAAGACAGAGACTCAGACCTTCGATCTCTGCCTCGACTGCCAGTGTCATGGTGGTCACGTGACCTTAGTGTCTCAGCTGGCCCTGACCCCTTCTGTGCCCGTGAGCGATGAACCCGCGAGCGCCAGATTGCATTACCTGCCACCAGAGCAACAAGCGGCTTATCGCCCACCTATCTTACTTTCTTAATCTTCTGAAAATAATGCCTTTTCAGGCCCTGTGCATGGCGCGGGCGCTGTTGGGGTACCGTTTTTTATCGGGCGTTCTCTGTTAACTGCCAGCCTTGGGCCGTGGTGAATTATCTTGCCGCGGGTCGATGCTGTGCATTGCCTGCCTGGCTAAGGTTAAACCTGCCTTGGCGGGCAGCAGAGACACCTGATCCTTAAGATTAGGAATTGCGATGAGAAAAAGCTTAATCGCCACCGCATTACTGGGCGCGATATGGGGCGCGCCCCTATTCGCCGAAACCCTTTACTCAGAAGCGGGGGAAATGGCGCCGGCACCCTTGCTGGCACAGATAGAGCAGAGTGGTTTTCAGGGCTGGCTCGCTCCCTTGATGAGCAAGGTGAATCAACTGCCTGAGATCCAGGCGCAGCAAGCCAAGGTGCGTCAGGCCCAGTTGTTGGTGGAAGCCGCCGACAGGCCCGTCTATAACCCTGAGCTGGGGGTGAGTTACCAAAATGCCAGCGAAGATACCTATACCCTGGAGGTGAGTCAGACCCTGGACTGGGGCGACAAACGCGGGATAGCGACACGTGTCGCCCAGCTCGAGGCCGAGATCCTGCTGGCCGACAATCGTCTGGCCCGCAGCCAGCTCTATGGCGAACTCCTGATGGCGCTGGTGGAGCAGGCGCAGCAGGCGAAATTACTCGCCTTTCAGGGACGTTTGCTAGAGAGCGCCAAGCAGCAGGTCGCCATCGCCAAGCAACAGCTGGAGGCGGGGGCCCTGTCACAAGCCGAGCTGCAGTTGATGCAGCTGGATCTGGCCAGTAAGGCCGCAGATCACGCCAGTGCCGAGCAGGCCTCGCTGGCCGCCGATGCCAGCGTGCTCAGCCGCTTTGGTGAGCTGGAGTTGCCCTTCGCCGAGTTTATCGGTGCCCTCAGCGTCGACACCAGTCAGGAGGTCGGCCCGGATCTGCCCGCGCTGGCGGGTGCCTACCAGCAGGTGATGATGGCCAAGCTGGCCAGCCAACAGGTGGCGGCAGACACCAACGCCGATCCCAGTATCAGCCTGAGCGCCGAGCGTGAAGGCGAGGAGAACAAGCTGGGAGTGGGGCTGTCGATCCCGATTCAGATCCGCAACGATTATCGCGAGGCCAAGGCCGCGGCCGGTACTCAGGTCGCCATCGCCGAGCAAGACTATCTGGCCCGTGAGCGTCGCCTCACCCAGGCCGCCAAACTTTTTCACCTAAGCCTGCCCAGGCTGCAGCAGCGTTACCGCGAGTGGCGTGAGTTGGTGCTCACCTCTGGCGCCGGTGTGCAGGATGCCCTGTCACAGCAGTGGCGTGCGGGCGACATCAGCACCAGCGACTACCTGCAGGGACAGAGGCAGCTGGCTAACAGCTATCTGGCAGGTCTATCCCTCGAGGGCGCCCTCTATCGCAGCTGGCTCGACTGGATGGGGCAGAGCGGTCAACTCGAGAACTATCTGCAGCGTCAGCTCGGCCGCGAAGGCGTTTAGTCGCGCTATGGCGTTAAAGCGAGCGAGCACATTTTAGCGAGCAGGCTTTAGCAAAACGGATAAAGAATTTAGGTGAAAAGTATGAAGAATCAATCAAATAAAACACGTTTTCTACAGCTAAGCCCACTGATGCGGGCCATGGGTTTCGGCGTCTTGATCAGCATGACGGCTGTGGGCGGGGTTGCCCTCGGCGCCGAGGGACATGAGCACAAAGCAGAGTCAGCCAAGGGGCAAGTGTCTCAAGAGCAGGCTCACGACAAGGAAAGAGAGCAGGGCGATGAAGCTGCGCTGGGTGGCGAAGAAGCCCATGGCGGTGAGCTAGTGCTCAGCGAGGAGCAGCGTCAGCTGGCGGGAATTCGTGTGGAGCAGGTAAGCAGTCAGGGCTTCAGCCTGGCCGCAGTCGCGACGGCCACCCTGGTGGTGGACAGGGAGCGTACCGTGACCCTGGTGCCCCAGCTGGATGTGCGGGTGTTGGCGCGTCATGTGGTGCCGGGACAGGAGGTCGCCAAGGGCCAGCCCCTGTTGACTCTGGGGGGCGCAGCCGTGGCTCAGGCCCAGGCGGATTACATCAATGCGGCAGCCGAGTGGAGCCGGGTGAAGCGAATGAGCCAGAGCGCTGTGAGTGCCAGCCGCCGTCTGCAGGCCCAGGTGGATGCCGAGCTCAAGCGCGCCATACTCGGCGCCCTCAAGATGACGCCGGCGCAGATCAAGGCGCTGGAGTCGGATCCCGAGACCATAGGCAGTTATCAGCTGCTGGCGCCGCTCGACGGCCGGGTGCAGCAGGATGTGGCCATGAAAGGTCAGGTGTTCAGCGGTGGCACCGCCCTGATGCAGCTCACCGACGAGTCTCACCTCTGGGTCGAGGCCCAGGTGACGCCGACCCAGTCTCAACAGATCAAGGTAGGCAGTAAGGCGCTGGTGAAGGTGGGCGACTTTAGCCTGGAGGCCGAGGTGATCGGCCGCTCCCATGAGATCGACAGCGTCACCCGCACCGAGCAGATCCTAGTGGCCTTCGCCAATCCGGGCCACGTGCTGCACGCCGGACAATTTGCCGAGATCTATCTGGCCGACAACAACCAGGATGGAGTGATCTTGCCCGATGCGGCGCTGACCCGCGGCGGTGACGGCGACTGGCAGGTGTTTGTCGAAGAGGGGGATGGCTTCGAGGCCGTCGAGGTCGAGGTGAGTGAGCGCCAACGCGGCATGAACCTGGTGCAGGGACTGAGTCCCAAGATGCGGGTGGTGGTCTCGGGCGCCTTCTTCCTGGCCTCTGAGCAGGCCAAGTCAGGCTTCGACATTCACAATCACTAAGAGGTAGCCCTTATGCTTCAGAAACTTATCGATAGCGCGATACGCAATCGGCTTCTGGTGGCCCTGGCGCTGCTGTGTGGTGTGGTAGCCAGTGTCGCCATGTTACCTAAGCTCAATCTCGATGCCTTTCCCGATGTCACCAATGTGCAGGTGACGGTCAATACCGCCGCCGAGGGGCTAGCGGCCGAGGAGGTGGAAAAGCTGATCAGCTACCCGGTGGAGTCGGCCATGTACGCCCTGCCATCGGTGACCGAGGTGCGCTCCTTGTCACGCACCGGCCTCTCCATAGTGACTGTGGTGTTTGCCGAAGGCACAGATATCTACTTTGCCCGTCAGCAGGTATTCGAGCAGCTGCAGGCCGCCAGGGAGATGATCCCTGACGGGGTGGGGGTGCCCGAGATAGGCCCCAACACCTCAGGCCTGGGACAGATCTATCAGTACATATTGCGGGCCACGCCTGAGTCCGGTATAGATGCCGCCGAGCTAAGGAGCCTCAACGACTATCTGGTGAAGCTCATCATGATGCCGGTGGGGGGCGTGACCGACGTGCTCTCTTTCGGCGGCGAGGTGCGTCAATATCAGGTGCAGATAGAGCCTAACAAGCTGCGCAGCTATGGCCTCTCCATGGCCCAGGTGACTCAGGCGCTGGAGAGCAACAACCGCAACGCAGGTGGCTGGTTTATGGACCAGGGACAGGAGCAGCTGGTGGTACGTGGCTACGGCCTGTTACCGGCGGGTGAGGCTGGCCTGGCGGCGATCGCCCAGATCCCACTCACAGAGGCAGGCGGTACGCCGGTGCGGGTGGCCGACATTGCCAAGGTGGACTTTGGCGCCGAGATCCGTGTGGGCGCGGTCACCATGACCCGCCGCGACGATGCTGGAACGCCAAAGGCGCTAGGCGAAGTGGTCGCCGGCGTGGTGCTCAAGCGTATGGGGGCCAACACCAAGGCGACCATCGACGATATCTCGGCCCGCACCGCCATGATAGAGCAGGCCCTGCCCAAGGGCGTCTCCTTCGAGGTGTTCTACGATCAGGCGGATCTGGTGAACAAGGCGGTAGAGACGGTGCGCGATGCCCTCTTGATGGCCTTCCTGTTTATCGTGGTTATCCTGGCGCTCTTCCTGGTGAACCTGCGCGCGACTTTGTTGGTGCTGCTCTCTATCCCAGTCTCCATCGGCCTGGCCTTGATGGTGATGGCTTACTTTGGCATGTCGGCCAACCTGATGTCCCTGGGTGGGCTGGCGGTGGCTATCGGCATGCTGGTGGATGGCTCAGTGGTGATGGTGGAGAACATCTTCAAACATCTGACCCAGCCGGACAGACGCCATTTCGATCAGGCCAAGGCCCGCGCCTCGGGTGAGTCTGACCCCTACCACGGCGAGGAAGATGGCCTGGGAGAAGGAGAGCGCAGCGGCATCGCCCTGAGGGTGATGCTGGCGGCCAAGGAGGTGTGCAGCCCGATCTTCTTCGCCACCGCCATCATCATAGTGGTGTTTGCGCCGCTGTTTGCCCTGGAAGGGGTAGAGGGCAAGCTGTTCCAGCCCATGGCGGTGAGCATCATTCTGGCCATGGTGGCGGCGCTGTTTGTGGCCCTGATCGGCGTGCCAGCTTTAGCTGTCTATCTGTTCAAGCGCGGCGTGACCCTGAGGGAGAGTCCGGTACTCAAGCCGGTTGAGGCCCTGTATCGTCACCTGCTTAGTGCCACCATGGGCAGGCCCAAGTTGGTGCTGCTGACGGCGGTGACCCTGTTCGGCATCAGCATGGCGCTGCTGCCAAGGCTAGGTACCGAGTTTGTGCCCGAGCTCGAGGAGGGCACCATTAACCTGAGGGTGACCCTGGCGCCAACCGCCAGCCTGAGCACCTCATTGGATGTGGCGCCCAAGCTCGAGGCCATGTTGATGACTTTCCCCGAGGTCGACTATGCCCTGAGCCGTATTGGTGCCCCGGAACTTGGCGGCGATCCTGAGCCTGTGAGCAACATAGAGATCTATATCGGCCTTAAGCCGATCGAGGAGTGGGAACACGCCGAGACCCGTCTCGAGCTGCAGCGCAAGATGGAAGAGAAGCTTAGCGTCTTCCCCGGCCTGCTATTTACCTTCTCCCAGCCCATCGCCACCCGTGTCGATGAGTTGCTTTCAGGGGTGAAGGCCCAGCTGGCGATCAAGCTGTTTGGCCCGGATCTCGAGGTGCTCTCCAGCAAGGGGCAGGAGCTCAGCGAGCTGGTGTCGGGTATCGAGGGGGCGGTCGATGTCTCCCTGGAGCAGGTGTCCGGCGAGGCCCAGCTGGTGGTGCGTCCCAAGCGCGATCTGCTGGCCCGCTATGGCATCAGCGTCGATGAGGTGATGAGCCTGGTGAGTCAGGGCATAGGCGGTGTCAGCGCCGGGCAGGTGATCGACGGCAACGCTAGATACGACATCAATGTGCGTCTGGCCAGCCAATATCGCAGCGCGCCCGATGCGCTGGAGGATCTGCTGCTCAGCGGCGTAAACGGTGCGACCGTGCGTCTAGGCGAGGTGGCCGATGTGGTGGTCGAGATGGCGCCGCCTAATATCCGCCGTGACGATGTGCAACGCCGGGTGGTGGTGCAGGCCAACGTGTCGGGGCGCGACATGGGCTCAGTGGTGAAGGATATCTACGCCATAGTGCCTCAGGCGGATCTGCCGCCGGGTTATACGGTCGTGGTCGGCGGTCAGTATGAGAACCAGCAGCGGGCTCAGCAGAAGCTGATGTTGGTGGTGCCCATCTCCATCGCCCTGATCGCCCTGCTGCTCTACTTCTCTTTTGGCTCCATTAAGCAGGTGGGCCTGATCATGGCCAACGTGCCGCTGGCGCTGATCGGCGGCGTGGTGGCCCTCTATGTCAGCGGCACCTATCTGTCTGTGCCTAGCTCCATCGGCTTTATCACCCTGTTCGGGGTGGCAGTGCTCAATGGTGTGGTGTTGGTGGACTCGATCAACCAGAGGCGCGCCTCGGGAGAAGCCCTCTACACCAGCGTGTATGAAGGCACTGTGGGACGCCTGCGCCCCGTGCTGATGACGGCGTTGACCTCGGCGCTGGGTTTGATCCCAATACTCCTGTCTAGCGGTGTGGGCAGCGAGATCCAAAAGCCGCTGGCGGTGGTGATCATAGGCGGCCTGTTTAGCTCTACCGCCCTGACGCTGCTGGTGTTGCCGACCCTGTATCGCTGGCTCTATGAGACCAAGGCGCTTAAAGGGGACAAGGAGTTGGAAGCCCTAGACTAGTTTGATGCACCAAGACCAAGTGATTCGATGGGGCGAGGGACGGCCGGAGGCAGCGGTGCTTTCAGTTTGCCATCGCGGTTGCGTCTCCTTGGTGACGCTTTGGGGCACAAGAAGTCTCCTTTTCTGTTTCTCCCTATTCCTAACCTGTGGGGAGAGGCTGCAAAGGGGAGTGCCCTTTAGTGAGCACGCGCGGCAGGATGCCGCGCTTTTTCGCTCGGTTATTGTCTTATCATTTTTCACACACCTTTAGGTTAACCCTCTTCTTATCCTCTGCCCTCTCATCTTACGTCCTGTCGTTCAAAGTAACTTTTAAGTGAGTCATTATTTTGCGTTGTTATACCAATTTTTGTTTGAATTATTATTAGTTCTCTAGCTTCCATCTCGATGATTAAGAGTGTCTCTATTTTGGTTTATATGTAATTTATGGGCGATTTATGTTACATTTTTGCAGGTAAACTTTCACTTCTGCCCAGTTTTATCGGATTTCGTCAGATCAATATGTTGGTTCTGATGGCGCCGGCAGTCATTTTTATTGTTTGAATTAGAATTATTATGGCTAAATCTTTACCTGGGGCTTTCCGGAGTTGCTAAGCCTTGATGGAGCTAAGCCTTGATGGAGCTAAGCCTTGATGGAGCTAAGCCTTAATGGAGCTCAGTCTTGATGGAGCTTAGTCTTGATGGGGCTTAGGCGCAGTGGCGGCCTCGATCCTTACTATCCATGGGGCAGATGGCAGTGTGAAAGCAGAAACCTAAGTCAATCGAAGAGGATGAATGATGATTCGCTATACCCTTGCGGCCAGTTGTATTGCGCTGGCGCTGAGCGCTAACGCAGGTGCCACCACAGTAGACGAGGAGCTTAAGGCGCTCAAGGCGCGTATCGAGCAGCTGGAGGCCGAAAAGGAGCAGGCACCCGAAGCAAAGGAGATGGACAAGTCGATCAAGTTTGGCGGCGCGGCCCGTTTCCAGTATTCCTATGAGGACTATTCCGATGCCAACGCCGATCGCGGTGGCGACTTCGACTTCGATCTCTTCCGTATCGATGTGAACGGTAATCTGGATGATGTTATCTTCTCCGCTCAGTACCGTTGGTTCGAGTATATGAACGTGGTTCATCACGCCTGGGTGGGTTACAACTTCGACGATGAGCAGCAGGGTAAGATAGGGGTGACTCAGGTGCCTTTCGGTATCCTGACCTACGCCTCCAACAACTACTTCTTCAGCTCAAACTTCTATCTAGGCCTGGAAGACGACTATGATCTGGGCCTGAACTACACCTATAAGAGTGACGCTAACCGACTGGATCTGGCCTTCTACAAGAATGACGAGCAGGGTGGCCTCGACGGTTATGTGTCGGACCGCACCCACAGATACGCCTATGACGTGGTCGGCGTTCGTCTGCCGGGCGAGGGGATCTACGATGCGCCTACGGCTGGCTATGCCGCCGGTGAGAAGAACACCTTCAATGCCCGCTACAGCCATAATTTCGTGTTCGATGAGGTGAGCCTTGAGCTAGGCGTGTCGGGCCAGCTGGGTCAGCTTGAGATCGAGAACGGCACAGATGGCGATCAGGTCGCGGCGGCGCTGCACGGCGTGGTCAATTATGATCGCTGGAACCTCAAGTTGCAGCTCACCGACTACAAGTATGATGTCGATGGTATAGATGTGGAGCGCATGGTGGTGGCCGCCTATGCCTTTTATGACTCGATCCCCGCCGAGGCGACCAGCTATGTGGCGGACTTAGCCTATAGCCTGCCGGTGGCCTGGGGGCCTGTGTCAAACCTGACCTTCTATAACGACTACTCCTTGGTTACCGACAAGCCTGGCGGGCAGAAAGACACCTTCATGAATGTGACCGGAGTGGCGGTCACCGCAGGTGGCCTCTATACCTATTTCGATTTCGTGGTGGCCGAGAACCAGCCCTTCATCGGCGGCTCTATGGTGGGCGATGGCGGTACCAACAAGCGCTTTAACATCAACTTCGGCTACTACTTCTAGTGGTCTAGTTAAGCCAATAAAAAACCGCATCATTTGATGCGGTTTTTTTGTGTCGGTTAGGTAAGGCGTAATAGCAAACCTTAACTGTCGCTCAGCGCGTAGCCGCCTTTGAGGTGGGCTATCTTGTTAAAGCCGAGCCTGTGTAGTGCCTGGGCCGCCACCAGCGAGCGGCTGCCGCTGCGACAGACCAGCACCCATTCGGCGTCACTCTCCTGCTTATGTTCCTGCACGAACTGCACCAGCCTGGTCATAGGCACGTTGATCGTCTGCTCGCTCAGGGTGCCCAGCTCGTGCTGCAGGGCGTATTCGTGGGGCTCGCGAATATCCAGTAACTTAAGCTGCGGCGACTGACTCACCTGTAGCTGGAGCGACTGGCTGTCGTACTCTTTCACCTTGGCTTTGCTGCAACCGCCGGTATAGGCGCCGCAGATGATCTCGCTGCCAGCTTCATCCTTGAGATGTGTATCCAGTCTCGCTTTTTGCAGCTCGAACTGCGCCATAGAGATGGTGCCGTTGATCACCTCGTTCAGCAGTGGATTGACCCTGAACTCGGCGGCGAAGCTGGTGGTGAACTCGTTGTTGTAGTCGTGGCTTGGGCAGAGCAGGGTATCGTCACCAATCAGGCTGTGTAGCAGCTTTAGGCTGTTGTACATCTGCTTGGCGCAGCTGCTGTCGAAGTTGGTGCGTCCCAGGCTACCCATCAATACGAGATCACCACAGAAGGCGTAGCTCACCTCGCCTTGGGGCGAGCACAGCAGCAGGCTGATGCTGTCATTGGTGTGGCCTGGGGTGGCCAGCTTCACCAGAGAGTACTGACCTAGGGAGATTGCCTGCGCCGGTCTGGCGCCTATCTCGGTGATCTGGTGATCCTCAGGCCAGCCAAGGTGATCGCTTGTCTGCTCGGGCAGATAACGGGCGGCTAATGCCACACGGCCCGAGACGTGATCGGCGTGACCATGGGTGTCGATAAAGGCGATAGGCTCGAGCTGCTGGCACTGCAACAGAGTATCGATGCGCTGATCAAGTTCCGGCAGGGGATCGATAACCACCGCCTGTTTACTCTCTTGGTCGGCATAGATCCAGCTGCAGCTGGAGCCAGACTTGAGCTGAACCAGGCCATTTAGCGGCTGCTTATCTGCTGATGCCTCACCACTGCTCAGTGTGAGGCAGCTGTTGCCTAGAGCATTGGCGGCCGACTGAATACGTTCGCAGGCTTGATCGACCTCTGTTTGGGTCATGGCCGGGCCGAAGGAGAGACGAATGGCCGACTCGCTCTGCCAGGCCGGGAGTCCCATGGCATCGAGCACGAAGCTGCGGGTGACCTTGGAGCTACAGGCCGAGCCTGAGCTAACGCGGATATTGGCGGCGTCGAAGAGATCCATGATCTCCTTGCTGCTAAAGCCGGGCACGGCAAAGTTTAGGGTGGTGGGCACGCTGTTGTCGAAGCTGTGGTTAAACACCAGCGTCGGGAAGGCGCGCTTCAATGCCTGGGCCAGTTGCTCACGGTAATCGACAAGGGTCGACAGGCTATGGAAGGCGCTGTCTTGCTCGGCCAGCAGCATGGCGAACACCTGATTAAGGGCGGCCATGCCCGGCAGGTTTTCTGTGCCTGAGCGCAGTCCGCCCTCCTGGCCACCACCTGCGATGAAGGGGGTGAAGGGGGCACCATCACGTATATAGACGAAGCCGATCCCCTTGGGGGCATACAGCTTATGACCGCTGAATGGCGCGTAGTCTATGCTGGTCTGCGCCAGGGCCAATGGGCGTTTACCCAGGGCCTGGACGCAATCCACCATCCAGAATACCTCAGGATTGTGGTCGCGAATGCAGGTATCGAGTGCCTTAAGATCTTGATAGACGCCGGTTTCGTTATTGACCGCCATGGTACAGATCATCAGGGCGTTGGGCACCTCTGCGGCGATGAAGTCGAGATCCAGTGCGCCCTTGTCGTCGACGGGAATCGCCTTGAGCTCGGCGCCTATCTCTAACAGTTGATTCCAGTGGGCCAATGAGTTGGGCACCGCCTTATGTTCGGTCGCGCCATAGAGTAGGCTGTACTGCTTGTTGGGATCCAGGCTGGCCTTGGCCTTGATGAGGGCGGATAGAATGGCGGTCTGTATGCCTTCGGTGGCGCCGCTGGTAAAGATGATATTGCCCTGGCCGCTGCCCAGGATCTGCTTGGCGCGAAGGCGGGTCTGCTCCATCAGGCTCTTGGCTTTCAGGCCCGTGATATGGCTGCTCGAGGGGTTACCGAAAAGATCTTCCATGGCGCCTAGGGCTGCCTTGGCGGCCTGAGGCAGTACCGGAGTGGTCGCGTTGGCGTCTAGGTAGATCTGGCTAAGCGGGGATGTGTGATGCATGGGATACTCGCTTCTTGCTGTTTTTATTATTAGAAAAAATTCCCATATAACAAAATGGTATATGTAATTCGATGCGGCTATATTAGCAGCTTATGAGTATTGATCAAGATCATGTTTTTGGCGCCAAACAGGCATTTTTAAGTGGGATTTGAGCGAGTGGCTAAGTCTGAGAATTCGGAGAGAGCCGCATAAGAGAAGCGGCGCCAGAGCTATGTGGGTGGGGTAGGACGTTGGTGTCTGGCATGGCGGGCGAAGATTCGCCCGGGTAACATTTTGTATCAGAAGGATATGAGGTGTGAGTGCGAGAAGGCAAAACGCCCGCGACAGGCGCGGGCGTTAACAAACAGCAAGCGCCAACAGGCTCTAAATTTTCACCTTGATGACCACCTTGCGCACCTTCTGCGGCGTCGCCGAGACGCCCGGCATATGCATGTCCTGGGGGAAGAAGAGGGCAAACATGCCGGCCTTGAAGGGAATAAAGGCGGCGCGCGCCTTGTTCGACTCATAGTCAAATTCGGCGTAGTCGTGTTTGTCGTAGTAGGGCTTGGACGGAGTCTGATCCGCCAGGGGCAGATAGCCAAACTCCTCTTCGCCGCTCACCACATACTGAACGTCGATATATTTGCGATGCACCTCGAAGGGCTCGACCTCTCTTGGTTTGGTCTCATAATCGTTGACGATGACAAAGATATCTTTGCCCTCCAGCTCGTAGTTGCCCACCGGCAGCTGGGTGAAATCTGTCTCTTTGAGGTGTTGCAGTGCCTTGGCAATGCGGGGTCCCAGGTGGGTGTAGTGTGCCAGGTTTTCTAAGGTGTCTAAGATCATGATTGGAGGCTCAGGCTTGTAAAGAGCCAATAGTGTAGCAGGCTTTTTGGCCGGCAAGATAGCCTGGGGTGTAGCAGCTTATCTAGCGCTTAGGTGGAGGAGCTAGGCGGGGCAATATTGCAGCTCTCCCTGAAGGCCTGCCACCACTTGACGTGTCTGCGCATCTGGGATTTTAGCTGCTCCGGCAGGGTGCCTGGTTGCTCGCCGAAATAGTGCTCGATGAAGGCCTGATGGCTACTGCCGGCAAAGAGGGCGAGTAGCGGCTCGCTAAGGCGATAATGCAGCTGATTGAGCTGTGACAGATAGGCCTGAGTCTGGGCCAGGTAGTATTTATGAAATACATTCTGCAGTATCTCCTGTTTGCGGTTGGCATGATTGAGTCGACAGGCGACCGATGCGCTATGTCGCTGCAGATAGTCGTTGAGGGCAATGAGCTGCGCCTGACTGTAGGCGAGGGATCTCAGGTATCTCTGCAGCAAAGTTTGGTGGGCCATGAGGGCGAGGGCGGGCTCTATCTGGGCCGTGTCTATCTGCTGCCACTGGCGCTGCTTGATGTGACCTTTGATGCTCAGCAGCTGGCCGATGGCCGACTCGAGCTCGAAGCGACCGGCGCGCATCTCATCGAGCACCAGGGAGTCGTAGCCGATAAACAGGCTCTTGGTGATGCTAATGTCTCCGGTGAGCACCCGATTAAAGTAGGCCATCGCATGAGCTTGTTTCTGCTGGAGTGCCTGTGTCAGCTTGGTCTTGAGCTCCCCCTCATCCAAGGTGTCGATACAGGCCGGCGCCAGCTGAATAAAGCTTATCTGGTAGATGAGTTGCTGGCTGGGCGGTGCCACCTTGCCCAGGGTGCTGTTGTGGTCGGCGATGAGGCGGCCCAGGGGGCAGTGGCCCAGAGACAGGGTGTCGAGAATCGAGATGGTGATCGAGGCCTGTTCCTGCCTGTCGGCCTTGCCGAGCTGCATGGGCTTAAATTCCGGGGGCGAGTAGGGCTGGTCGATCACATGGGCCAGACGCTGACTGTAGTCCTGCCAGAGATAATCCACATCCTTGGCGCGCTGACAGCCTGGCAGCCAGAGCAAGAGACAGAGCAAGAAACAGAGCATCAGCAGGCCCTTGGTCGTTCGTCTGATGTGAGTCTGTGGCAAGTTGACTCCTTCCGAGAGTGGGGTGAATTCAGGCTAGGTTTTTCTGCACAGCCTCTCGGGTCGCTTGCAGGCCGTGGCGCTCGAAACTATCACTGAGGCAGGAGATGAGCCTGTCGTTGAGCCTGAGTCTAACCCTGATGGCCTCTGTGTTTGTCGCTATCTCCAATCCGGCGAGCATTAGGTGGCAGCCAGTAATATCTCTATAGGCGATCTGGGTCTCCTTGCCAAGGCTAGCCCTGCCTGTGAGGGGGATATTGATAAAGGCGATCGCCCGCGGGGTAAAAACGATCTCTTGTTTCAGTAATGCGCCAGCCCAGATGAGCATGGCCAGACAGTAGCCCATGAAGAGGCACCATTGGTCATCGAAGGCGCTCAGGAAAAGCTGCTTTATGATAAACAGGCTGGCCGTCAGCATGATGATGACGTAGGCGAGTGTTTGATAGGGCTTAATTGTTAGCGTGTCGTCCATTTTGATCCTCAGTGACCTCCTGCCACCGGCCTATTTTAATCGCGCTGACAAGTTTAGTGCAATTCTTATAGAATGGCTTAAGCCACGCACACAGATAAATTCAGGGAGCCGAGTTAGGTGCTTAAGTTACGTTTTCTCGCCGGGCCGACCGCCTACAAACAGATCGCCGAGCAGGGGCTAAAACCCGAGCTCTTTACCCAGGTGTTGGCGGCATCGGGTGGACCAAAATGGCTAGGCATAGCCGCGCTGGATAAGTATCTGTTTGGCACCTACTTCAAGGCGAGACAGACGCCTCTCTACACCCTGGGAGCCTCATCCGGCGCCTGGCGCCTGGCCTGTTTGGCACAGCAGGATCCCCTGGCGGCCTACGAGCGGTTGGAGCGGGAATATATTGGCCAGCGTTACGAGACCAAGCCCACGGCGAGTGAGGTGTCGCGTAAGGTCGCCGGTATCGTCTCTGGCATATTGGGGGCGCAGCAGGGAGCGGATATCGTCAGTAATCCTGTGATCAAGAGCCATTTCATCGCTTGTCGTGGCCGTCATCTCAACCGTCTGTCCCATAGAGCCGCACTTGGCGCCGGTCTTGCCACCACGGCGGTCACTAATCTGCTGAGTCGTCGCACCCTGGGATGGCACTTCGAGCGTTACCTGTTTGGTAGCGGCGGCGTCGCCTCGCCTTTTAATGAGTTAAAGGATCTACCGGGTCGTCACCTGGCCCTGACTGGGGAGAATATTGCCCAGGTTCTGCTGGCCACCGGCTCTATCCCTTGGGTGCTGGCGCCTGTTGAGCGCATCGAAGGGGCTCCCGCCGGCCATTATTACGACGGTGGCATCACAGATTATCACTTCGATCTGCCCCTGGCCCACGCGCCTGGATTGACCCTGTATCCCCACTTCTACAGCAAGATCCTGCCCGGCTGGTTCGACAAATCCTTGCCCTGGCGACGGGCCAAACACAACTATGACAATGCCTTGATCTTGGCCCCCAGCGAGGAGTATTTGAGCCAACTGCCTTATGGCAAGCTGCCGGACCGAAATGACTTCAGTCGCCTTGATAGTGAGGAGCGGATACGCTATTGGCGACAGGCGGTGCAGATGAGTGAGGTGCTGGCAGAGGACTTAGATAAGGTATTAAATAGTGGCGATATTATGCGTCACATTAACACTTTCTAATGAAGTGGCTGCAACAAAAGGGAATTTTCTAGGGTCTAATAAGCGAAGGACCGGGTATTTTGATTGGCATGGCATCGCCGATCCAATAATGGCGTTTCGAGCAGTAATTTTGACAACTGCTACACTTTATCATTATTGCTCCTTGGTTAATTTTTAGTCGCACTGACACGACACTCACGGCGATCACCGACCAAGGGGGAGGAGGTTGCTATGTTGACTCAAGAGATGGCGTTGATCACCCGCGACGAACTACTTTTGCCCGACGGCAGAATAGAGATACGAGTGGCGGGGCCTAGCAGCTTGAAACTGATTGCCGAGGTGCTCAAGGGGCACTTCCCCCTGGCCTTTGCCATGTCACGGCCTCAGGCCAATCCCCCCTGTTATCCGCTGGCGACTCAGTGCGAGATCATAGACTTTAATCAGCTCGAAGACGATTGTTTAGGCCTGGTGCTGGAAGGCAAGCAGAGGGTGAAGATCTTCTCGGCGGCCAAGCGACGCGATGGTAACTGGATCGCCAGGACGCTCAGCTGTAACAATTGGCGTGAAGAGCCTATAAAGGGCGAATTTGAGCTGATCAGTGCGGCGTTGGAGCAGTTCTATCTGGTCAATCCAGCCTTGCAGGAGCTATATGCGGATCTGCACTTGGAAGATGCCACCTGGGTCAGCCAGCGTTGGCTCGAGGTGCTGCCCCTGTATAATCGTGATAAGCAGGTGCTGGTCAATCAGCCCGACTGTCACAAGACGATGGATTTTGTACTCGAATTGATCAAGTCCCACGCCGGGCAATAATTTGCTCTCATCCGGGCCGCAATTTTTGTTACCATGGCCGCTCCTTCATCTTTAGGCCTTTCTGTCATGGTTCGCGCGGCTCAAGCCTCCTTCATCGTCTTACCTCAAACCCAAAATCCCCCGGCGAGTGTTTACGACTATTTCTGTCAGCGGTTCGATAATATTTCCGCAGGTGTCTGGCGCGAGCGCTTCATCCAGGGCAAGGTGCATTGGCAAGATGGTCAGCCGCTGGAACTTACCACAGCCTATCGACCTCAGCAGAAGGTGTACTATTACCGCGAGGTCGCCCATGAGGCGCCGCCTCCCTTTAGCGAATCGATTCTGTATCTAGATGAGCAGATAGTACTGGCCAACAAGCCCCATTTCATGGCTTTGCATCCGGGTGGTGAGGTGATCAATCAGTGTTTAATCAACCGGCTAAGGGAGCGCACGGGCTGTGAGACGCTGATCGCCGCCCATCGTCTGGATCGCGCCACCGCGGGCATAGTTCTGCTGGTCAAGCAGAGTGACAGCCGCGACGCCTACCATGGCCTGTTTCGCCATGGACAGATCACCAAGGAATATCAGGCCTTGGCGCGCCTTACCCCAGAACTACTGGCTGAGTATCACGCCGGTAAACTTAGCCTGCCCAGACGCTGGACGGTGAAGAATCGCATCGATAAGGGCACACCCAGTTTTACCATGCGCATCGTCGACGGCGAGGCCAACAGCCACTCGGAGATCGCTCTGGTGAGCGTCGAGGGAGAGATTGGTCGTTTCGAGCTGATGCCGATCACCGGCAAGACTCATCAGCTGCGCCTGCACATGAACAGCCTGGGGATGCCGATCCTTAACGATAATTTCTATCCGACTCTATTACCCAGAAGCGCCGAGGATGTTGCCCAGCCGATGAAGCTGCTGGCGCGTCGTCTCGCCTTCACTGATCCGGTCACCGGTCGAAAGCTGGATATCTGCCTGCCGGAACTGTCTGTTTAGATCTGTTGCTGACCGGGCCTAGCCCTTGCGAGACTTAGCCTTTGCGGGACTGGCGCGGCGGTAAAAACTCTGTGGTGCTCATGTCGCCATGGAGTACGGCGATCTTGCTGGGCGCCCCATCTTTAGCGAAGCTGACTAGACCTATGCCGCTGGCGTTGATCAGCCGCTGACTGCGCATGCCGTTGGGGCGGCGGCCGCGAATCGACATGCGTTTGCGTTTGGTGAACCAGTTCAGCGGCGAGAAATGGCCATAGAGCCAGCCGTTAAACTTGTCGAACACGGGTAACAGCTTCTCGGGAAACTGATTCTTGATGCCGCTCGAGGTGATCTGATAGATCTGCGGTCCCTGAGTGCGAAAGCGGATCCCTATGTCGTAGGCGAAGGAGTAGTGCACATCGCCGGAGAGGATCACAAACTGCTGCGGCGTCTTGCGGTGCAGGAAGATGCTCAGCAGGGTGTTGGCCGTGCCAGGGTGCGCCATCCAGTTTTCGGCGTCCACCAGGAGCGAGGCGCCGATAAAGGTGGCCGCGCGCTGCACCGCCTCGATAAGCTTCACCCCGAACATGGGCGCCGCCGAGACGATAATCACCTTCTCCTGTCCCACCAACTGCTGCTGAAATTCCATCAGGGCCTCCCAGTCCATCAGACCGGAGGGCTTGGCCAGGTTGGATTCGCTGCGCCATCTCTGGGTGCGGGTGTCGAGCACCACCAACTTGGGCGAGGTATTGAGGCTGTAGTGCCACTGGTCGAAGCCGAGCAGGGCGTCGATCAGCTCGTCATGCTGCGCCTCCTCACGACCGGCGAGAAACTGTTTGAGCTGGGGCAGAATTGCAGCGCTAAATTTGTCCTTCTGATTGCCCAGTCCCTGAAACACCAGATAGCCGATCAGCGCATTACCTATGATGCGTTTAGAAAAAGCATGGCCATAGGCCGCCTGTTCCCATTTCGCCGTGAGGTTCCAGTCGTCCGTGATGTCGTGATCGTCGAAGATCATATAGGTCGGCAGATGCGCCAGCAGGCGTCTCACCTTGGTCAGCCCCGCCTTAAACTCGAGTAAGTGAATCCACTCTCTCTGCCATCTCTGCTGATTGGCGGGTGACAGGCCGGTCACCTCCTTGGGAATATCGATGAGTTGCCACAGCTCTGGGGACCAGGTGAGCAGATAGAGGGCGACGATTTCCGCCAGACTCACCAGGTGATTCTCGGCGATGGAGGAGGTGAAGATGGGGTGATTGATATACCAACGCACCAGGGCGCTGCCGGCCGGGTATTCGGTGCGCGGCAACAGCTTCTTGTGCCTCTGGTACATGGCCGCCGGGTGGTAGCTTATCTGCTTGCTATGGGTGAGCGGCGCCTGTTGAAACTCTTCCTCATACAGGCCCAATATCTCTATGACTCTGCCGATGGCGTAGAGCATGGGGCCGGCGACATCATCGACATAGATCTGATCGCCACTCAGCATCATCAGCGCCGGACGCTCGGCCACATCCGGTCCATTCTCGAGCAGGGTATCGGCGGCGACCATGGCATCGCTGCTGTGATGATGGGCGTTGCGACAGGAACCGTGCAGCAGGGTATCGATCTCTGGCTTGATCACCAGATTCGGTGTCTGATTGTCGCCATAGGTCAGCTGCGTCAGCGGCGTGAGTAGGTCACCGTGATGGCTGTCGCTAAGGCCATAGGGAATGCAGGTGTCGAGAGAATTGAGCCCGGGCTTGCTCAGATAGATGAGGTAGAAGAAGGCGTGAGTGCCTAGCTCCAGGCACTCGATTGCGTCATCAGCAAGCAGGTGTTGGGTCTCACCCAGGGTGAGGGTTAATTGCGACAGCGGCTCACTGGTCACCAACGTCAGGGTGAAATGGTCTACGTCGCAGTGACGCAGCATGGGGCCTGTCAGCAGCAGAGGCAGTGTCATGATCAGTCGGCGAGCTTACAGATCATCGGCTCGGCGCCATAGCCCCAGGTGATGCGCGCCTCACCTTGGTGCTCCCATAGCGACTCGTTGCGCCCCTGATAGCGGCTACCGCTGCCACTGGGCTGGCTGTACATGAGCGAGACGCTATCGCCGAACTCGGCGATTAGGGTTGCTGGCTCGGTGGCAAAATAGCTCACCACCACCTCTTTGGCGGCTATGCCATCGCACTGGTAGCTGACCTCGGCGCTGGGGGCGATGAGGCGATATCTGGCCTGCAGCTCGGCGATACGCATCTGGTAGTTGTCAAACGCGCAGCTATGTTTGTCGTCACTCTTCCAACATTCGTCGCGCCCCTTTATCCAGCCTCTCTGTTCGGCTTTCAAGAGTGGCGGCTGCTCGTTGACGGCCTTGGCACTGGCGGCCTGGTAGACCTCGGCCAACTGGCGATCCAGCGCGGCAAGTTCGCTGTCTTGGCAGACCAAGACCTCTATGCTGGAGAGTTTGTCACTGCCACAGTCGAAGCTGGGCTGGTTGGCCGTGTGATTCTCTGGCTTGTTTGGCGCCTGATTCTCGGTTTGCGCTGCAGAGCGCGCTTTCGAAGAGGGCTCGCTATTGGTTTGTGTGGCCTGCTGGCTGCAGGCTGGCAGCAGTATGCTGGCAATGGCGAGTAAGACTAATCTGTTCATGGTTAAGCTCCGAGCTAAGGCCTGATATCCTTGATAATTTAAGAGGATATCCTGTTGCGCCGAGCGCGGCAAATTCCCTTGGATTAAACTCGTTTAATGGTGTGGTTCGGCTGCCAGTCAGGTTTAGCCCGTCGCGGCTTGCTGCTATCATGGGTCGAGTGCTTGGCGCCTTGTCAAAGGCAATTCAGTTGGAGAGTAAATATGAAGCTTCGCATCATACTCAATGGTAAGAAGGCCGGTGACGAGCTGCTGCGTCAGGCGATCGCCAGCGTGCGCGCCGATCATGAGATTCAGGTGCGAGTCACCTTCGAGGCTGGAGATGTGGCCCGTCTGGTGGATGAGGCCATCGCCGAGGGCTGTCAGCGTTTGGTGGCGGCGGGTGGTGATGGCACGCTCAACGAGCTGGTTAGCGCCCTGATGAACCATGATAAGGATAAGCGCTGCGAGCTGGCAATCTTGCCGCTGGGTACCGCCAATGACTTTGCCACCGCCGCCCGGGTGCCAGCTGATCTGGAGGCGGCGCTGAGGCTGGCGGCGGAAGCTTCTGCCTATGATGTGGATGTGATCCGCGCCAACGACAGGTATGTGGTGAATATTGCCAGTGGTGGTTTCGGCGCCCAGGTCACCGCCAACACGCCGCTGGCGCTGAAACACTTTCTCGGTGGCGGCGCCTATACCCTGTCCGGGCTGGTGCAGGCGCTCAATTTCAAGCCCTATGACGGCGAATTTACCATACATGGCGAGGCCAGCCAGCAGCAGTTGTTGGTGGGCGCCGTGTGTAACGGCCGTCAGGCCGGTGGCGGCCAGGTGCTGGCGCCGGATGCCTATATCAACGATGGCCTGATGGACTTAGTCGCCCTACATCAGTTTCCCATCGAGGCCCTGGCGCAGGTGATCGCCGAGTTGCAATCGCCCAAGGCCGACAATGAGTATGTGAAATATCATCGCGATACCCAGGCCAGCTGGCGCTCCAACCCGCCTATGCCCATCAATCTCGACGGCGAGCCTATCGCCGAGTCTCATGTGGAGTTCGAGCTTAAGGCCGGCGCGATCGCCATGGTATTACCCGAAAATTGCCCCTTGCTGCAGCCGGGTAGTGAGCCGACTAACAGAGAATCCCATTAATGCTGAAGATAATGATAACTGGCGCCACCGGCCTGCTGGGGCGCGCTTTAGTTGAGCAATTTGCAAAAGAGCCGGTGACGCTTTTGACCTGCGGCTATTCGCGCGCCGGTAAAGATACCCATAGGCTGGATCTGACCGACGAGGGGGCGGTAAAGCAATTTATCGAGACCCACAAACCCGAGGTGATTCTACACTGCGCGGCCGAGCGGCGACCGGATGTGTCTGAGCGTGACCCCGAGGCGGCAAAGGCCCTCAACCTGGCCGCGACTCGCCAGCTCGCCCAGGCGGCTAAGGCTAATGGTGCCTGGCTCTGTTACATCTCCACAGATTATGTGTTCGATGGCACCTCGCCCGATTATGGCGAAGAGGACCAGACCTATCCGCTCAATTTCTATGGCGAGACCAAGCGTGAGGGGGAGCAGGCACTGATTGAGGTGTCCAGAGAGTTCGCCGTGCTACGTCTACCCATCCTCTATGGCCGGGTCGAGTCGCTGGATGAGTCGGCGGTGTTGGTGATGTTAAAACAGCTAGTCAATCAGGTGCCTACCCAGCAGGATGATTGGGCGGTGCGCAGCCCCACCTCGACACTGGATATCGCCAACGCCCTGGTTAAGCTGGTTGCACGTCAGCAACAGGCGGGCGATGTGGCGGGCATCTATCATTTCACCGGCACCGAGCGCATGACCAAGTACCAGATGCTGCTTAAGATGGCCGAGATAATGGGGCTGAGCAGTAAGCACATCTCGCCTCAGTCGAGCCCGAGCGACCTGGCCAAGCGACCCAAGGATTGCAGCCTGAGTATGGCGCGCCTCAAATCTTTGGCAATAAAGAGTGAAATCGACTTCGAACAGGGCGTAAAATACAGCCTGTCCCGCTCGGGTGACGCCCTGGCGAAGATAGGATTAGTCTTTGATCTCAAATAGGAAAGCAATGTGACGACTCTGAGTTATGGCCGCTATCGGGCCGCCGACCAACTGGCCTTGCTGCGCATCATGGCCTTGATGCTAAAACTCTGTCTCACCTTCCTGTTTGCCGACACCTTCGGTCTGTCGCTCCATAGCCCGGCGCTGAATCTCACCCTGATCCTCGAGGCCTTCTATTTAAGCTTCACCTTCTGGCTGAGAAAGCCCCTGCTCAGTAGCGAGTCTGGGCTGTTTATCGCCCTGGTGCTCGACACCCTGCTATGGATCTCCTGGCTCTATTTCTCCGGTGGCGCTACCAACGCCTTCATCTCCCTGCTATTGCTGCCGATAGCCATCGCCGCCGTGCTGCTGCCCTTCTGGGCGCCCTGGTCATTGGCCCTGCTGTCGAACCTGGCCTACAGCCTGATGCTGTTTACCATGCCGGAGAGCGCCATGAGTCATCACGGCATGGATATGCAGTCTCACTACCTGGGGATGTGGGTCAACTTCATCATCTCCTCCCTGGTGTTGACCACGAGTGTGGCCCTGCTGGCCAAACGCATGCGGCGCCAGGATGCTCAGCTTGCCTTTATGCGTGAGGCGCAGTTGCGTCAAGAGAAGTTGATCGCCCTGGGTACCGCCTCGGCGCAGATGGCTCACCGGCTGGCGACCCCACTGGCTAGCATGAGGTTGCTGGTGGATGAGTTGCAGGAGGAGGCCGATGGTAATGGGCCTGCGCTGCAGGAGATGCAATCGGCACTGACGGTTTGCGAGTCCACCCTGACGGCGCTGCGCAGCGCCACCGAATCGATCCGCGAGGGGGCGCAGCGGCTGGAATCCGCCGAGCAACTGCTGAGCGGCTTGAGTGAGCAGGTCAATCTGCTTATGCCGGCGGTGAAACTGTCGTTGGAGCCAGATGATGGCCTCGACAGGCTGCAGTTGCGGGTCGATGCCAGCCTGCAGCCCGCCTTACTGGCGCTCATCGAGAATGGTGCCAGGGCCAGTCAGGAGGCGACGGGCGAGCAGAAGGTGAGCTTCTCCGCCCAGCGTCAGGGGGATGAGCTGGTGCTTGGGGTGCGCGACTTCGGCCCGGGTATTCCGGCGTCTTTGGTGCAGCAGCTGGGGCATCAGATAATCGAGGAGCCCAAGGGGATGGGGGTCGCCCTGTTGCTCAGCCATGCGAGCCTGGAGCGTCTGGGCGGGCGCTTGATCCTCGGCAGTCATGTGGATGGCGGCGCCGTGGCCCAGGTCTACCTGCCGATACAGGGGGCTGCATGAAGCGCTTATTGATCATCGAAGATGAGCAGAGTTTCGCCGGGATCCTGGCGCGGCGCATGGGCAAGCACGGCTTTGAGTGTGAATTGGCCCACGATGCCACCCAGGCGCTGCTTAAGGCGCGTCAGTTTAAACCCAGCCATATTCTGCTGGACATGAAGTTGGCCGAAGACAATGGCCTGGCACTGATCGCGCCGCTCAAGGGGGCTGTGCCCCAGGCCGTGTTGGTGCTGCTGACCGGCTATGCCAGCATAGCCACCGCCGTCGAGGCGATGCGTCTGGGGGCCGATAACTATCTGACCAAGCCGGCGGATACCGCTACCCTGCTGAGGGTGCTGGACGACAAGGCGCCCAAGGCGATCGCCCCCGAGGTGGATGAGGCGCCCCTGAGCCCTAAGCGGGTGGAGTGGGAACATCTACAGCAGGTGCTGACCGCCAACAAGGGCAATGTGTCGGCGACGGCGCGGCAACTGGGAATGCACAGGCGAACCCTGCAGCGCAAGCTGCTCAAGAAGCCTCAAGATATCAGTCAATAAGCTTGCTAGAGCATTGCTCTAGTGAGCATTTCATCCCATAATTTAATAAAAGATGTATTTATAATGTTTATTATTTGGGTTTGAATTGCTCTCCGTTGACCTCTATGCTCTAAGGCATGGCTAGTTCACAGGCAGGTGTGTTTGACCTGAGGTCAAGACGCTAGGAAGGCGATTTCGTTATCCTCAAGAAAGGAAAGGCGATGTCGACAGAATCTTTGTACAGCAGTGAACGCTTTCTTCTCGATAATCCTATCGATCTCATCTCGCTCGATAAATGGCAGAAAACCGTTAACCTGCTGGCCCACGTGTTTAACGCGCCGGCCAGCTTCTTGGTGCAATACACCCCGAAGGGGTTTCAGGTGACCATCGCCAGCAAGCAGGTCAGCAATCCCTATCCGTCTGGGGTGGTGATCCCCCCCGATACCAATATTTTTTGCCGGCGCATCGTCGAAACCCAGGCGGCGCTCTATGTGCCCGACGCCAAGGTAGATCCTTGCTGGGACACCAATCCCGAGGTACAAAACGATGGCTTCTCCTCCTATCTCGGGGTGCCGGTGTTTTGGCCCGATGGCCGCTGTTTCGGCACCTTCTGTGTGATGGACTATGCCAAGACAGAGTATCAGGACAGCTATATCGAGCTGATCCACGAACTCAAGGAGATCCTTGAGGCGGATCTCGCCCTGCTGGATATCTACGGTGAGCTCAAGCAGCTGGCGCATCTGGATGACCTGTGTCATATCAATAATCGTCGTGGATTTAATGGGTTAGCCAGACAGCGAATGAAGCTGGCTCAGCGCAACGACAGCCGTCTGGCGATGCTCTATATCGATGTCGATAACTTTAAGGGGATCAATGACGGTCACGGCCACTCGGTGGGCGACGAGGTACTCAAGTTGCTGGCGGGGATCATCAAGCAGAGCGTCAGAGGGTCAGATGTGGTTGGGCGCATAGGCGGCGACGAGTTTGTGGTGCTGCTCATGTGTCAGAGCGATGAGGATGTGATTGCCACCGAGACGCGCATCATGCAGGGGCTGGATAATGCCATGCTCGACAGCCATCTACCCGAGGTGACTGTGACCATAGGCCATAAGATAGTGGATCAGGATGCGCGACTGGATACTCTGCTGGCTCAGGCCGACGAAGATATGCTGCGCCGTAAACGTGACAAACAGGCGTTGTAGATAAAAAAAGCCCCGAGCGTGCAGGGTGCTCGGGGCCGGGAGCGCAGTGGAGGGTTCCCAAAAACGAGTTAACTGTTAGAAGCGATACTCCCCGGTGAGCCAGGCATTCATGCCAGTGCCCGGCATGCGTTGCCCCGGCGTTAGGTCGGCATTGAACACCCGGTTGTAGCCGCCGAGATGATCTTCATAGTCGATATCGAACAGGTTGTTGACCCCAGCCTTAACCAGCCAGTTTTGTCTGTCGTAGGCCAGTACCAGGTTGACCAGGCCGTAGCCCGCGCTGGCCTGCTCGGATTGACTCTCTGATACCTTGTCCTGAGCCGCCACCATCACCCCTTCGATGCGGGCAGACCAGTTGCCTTCTCTGAAGTTGAGCCCCAAATTTACCTTTGGCGGTGCTATGCGGTAGAGGTTGTCGTCGATGTCGCGGCGCTCGCCGCTGACATAGCTGGCTAGGAGATCCAGCTGCCACTGATCTGTTATCTCATAGCTGGCGTTAATATCCATCCCCAGTAGCTGGGCATCGACATTGGCAAATTCCATCGGATCTTGGCTGCCCATCATGTTGGCGGCCATGATCACCGCGGGATCGGTCGACTTCACCCCCTGAATATAGTCGTCGATGCGATGCAGGAAGACTCGTGGGCTGATGCTTAGTCCCTGGCGGTTGAAGTCGGCGCCCAGCTCCAGCTGATAGGCGGTTTCCAGATCCAGATCCATCTTGCCCACATAGGTGCGCCCGTCGGCGAGTCCACCGGTCGATTGCATCGGGATCCACAGGTATCTCTGCTGATAGCTGGCGCTGTCCTGTTTGCGGGCCAGCCCGAGTATCCAGGTTAACTCCTCATTGACCCTATAACGGCCGTTGATCACCAGATCCAGCCCCGTCTGCGCCTGGGTGCGATCCGCCTGGTTATATCTGTCCATCAACACCTTGATGGCCGGCATGGCGCCAGCCATTGAGTGGCTGACCTCATCGGCATCGGTGCGGTAGTGTTTCACCCTGGCGCCGAGCTGCCAATGCCACTGGTCGATATCCTGTTGCCATTGGGCGAAGGCGCTATAGGTATCGTCCTGCACCTTGTTGAAGTTGTCGACCCTGAACATGGGTTTGGTGGGATCTGTGATCAGCGAGTTGTGTTCACTCAGCTGACTGTCGAGGCCAAACAGCCAGGCATCTCTGCCCAGTGTCAGCGCCATATCATAACTCTGGCTCTCGGCGTTGTTGTAACGGGCGTTGGCACTCTCTGGCTTCTGACGTTCGCTGAAGTTGTCCATGCCGTGTCTGGCATCGCTAAAGGCCAGATGCCAGTTGAGATCCCAGGTATCGAGCCTGTGCTCACCTTCGAGTTTCACCCTGTCGGTACGGATGAAGTCGATATCCATAGGCAACGCCGGGGTGCCCGCCTCTGTGGTTTCCAGATGTTGATAGCCGATGGCGATGGACTCATCGTCCAACCCCTTGTCGCTGAGGTTTAAGCGGTATTGGCCGCCGATGATCTGCTTGTCGTAGCCGGTGGGAGAGAGGCGAAGATCGTCGCCGGATTTCATATCCTCATCTCCATGCATGAGGTCGCCATAGACCAGCAGGGCGTGGTTCTTTCCACCCACATTGACCTTGGCCCCCAGATGGCTCTGGCCGCCATTGCCTTGATACTGGGCGGCGATGCGACCCTGAGTATCGTTAAAGCTGGCCTGGGATTCGATCACCTTGATGCTGCCGCCTACCGTGTTAGTGCCGGCCGAGACGGGGGCTATGCCGCGGTGCATCTCGATGCGCTCACTGTTGATCAGGCTGGCATAGCTCAGCGGAGTGTCCATGGCATTGGGGCCTGCGCCGGCGAGGGAGACACCATTGACCTGGGTATTGACTCTGTCGCCGAACAGGCCGCGATACTGGGCGATGCCGGTCAGCGGGCCGTTACCGTTGACGGCCGTGCCTGGGAGCTGGGTGAGCAGACCGCTGATGTCACTGACGGGTGCCTGGGCCTCGGGCGTCACCGAGGTATAGCTACCCTGGTGGGCACCATGGACTTCGATGATCTCGAAGGCGGCTTCTTGAGCCTGAGCAAAGGGTAGAGTCAGCAAGGCAGTGCCGATTGAGAGCGTAAGGAAAGAGAGACGCAGCGCCATAATCTTGTAGTTCTTAGGTAGTTAGGTGGCGGCATTGTGGCAGCCCTGCTTAGGCCTGACAAAGGCAATCTCAGATAGTGCGACAAGGTGTCGCACCCGGTGCGCGCCTGAGTGGTTTGGCAGCCAATTCTTGGCTTTTAGGCTCGCCAGGAATTGATATTCAAACAAGTGTTTGCTTTATCAATCGGGTGTGAGGCGTTAATTTTGATGGTCAGAAGATTAATTTTTTTAAGGATACGAGTAGCTTGGTTTATGGTTTTTAAAAGATTGAATACAGAATTCAGTTTATAAAATTCTTTATAATTAATGCTTTGCGATTTACTGGTTTCTGCGTGCAGCTTTTGTTGGTTTATTTGTATGACCAATAAAATTCATTGACATCAATAGTTTTCAGTCATTTAATCAAATTTAAGTGTTTGATAAATTAAACGCGGCGGGCGTTTTGTTGTGCTCTCAAATACTTAATTAGGGTCGGGTGAATTACCGACGGGTGAAGATGAATTGGGTATTGATTATGGAACACGAAACAAACACAGCGCACAGGGTTACCGAGACTGAATCTGATCATGGCGCCATGACACGTCGTCAATGGCTGCAGGAGATGTTGGCGGGCAACGAGACAGATCTTAAAGATGAAGAGCCAGATTGCTACATCCTGGGATATAACTGATCGCCATTATCGCCAGCGGTAACCGCAGCCAACTAGGCCTTGTCTTGATATAAGAGAGTTAACCCTTTAGGTTAGGCATGACTTAAAAAATAAGGATATTTTGACATGCAGCTCTCTTGTCATTGTGGGCAGGTACAACTGACCCTGGCGACGCCTCCAGAAACGCTCACCTCTTGCAACTGCTCCATCTGCAGCCGCTATGCCGCCCTGTGGGGCTATTTTGATCCCAAGGAGGTCAGCCTGAACGAGCTGGCACCGTCCGGCCAGGAGGAGAGTGCGTTTGTGGGGTATAGCCATGGGGATAAGTATCTGGTCTTCTACCACTGCAAGCGCTGTGGCTGCGTGACCCATACCATGACGACGGACAAGGTGAGCGAGCCCAGGATAGCGCTGAACTTCAGGATGGCACCAGAGGCGCTGCGCGAGAAGATTCAGATCCGCCACTTCGATGGCGCCGACACCTGGCAATATCTGGATTAAAGGCGCCTAGATTAAAATCGCCGGGATTAAAAGCGCTTAGATTAAAGTCGCTTAGATTAAAGTCGCTTAGATTAAAGCGTCTCGATTTTATCGTTTAGACTAAGCGGTGTCGGCATAGGGCATCTGTTTTAACGTTCCAGCCCTATGCCTAAATCAATCTCGAAAGAGTAATTAGTCGACGGCGATCATCACATTGCTTGCCTTGATGATGGCATAGGCTTCGCCGCCCACCATCAGACCCAACTGCTCACATGATTTCTTGGTGACCACAGAGGTGATCTCAACGCCCGGAGCTAGCTCGATCACCACTTCGTTGTTTACCGAACCTTCTTCGATTGCCTTGATCTTACCGGTAAGGTTGTTGCGTGCGCTAATTTTCATACTAATTTATCTTCCTGTTAATTAATGAAAAAGCCATGGTAACCCTTAGTGAAAACAGGGGAAACTCAAACATAGGTATTTGTGAAGCCTATTGGATTTTAGTCTGAGCGACACGCCTGCGCTCACCGATCAAGCCTATGATTTGTGGCATCAGTGAGGCGGCGATCATAGCCAACATCAGCAGGTACTGATGCGGCGTGAAAGATTCGCCCAGCAGCACCATGCCAGAGACGATACCCGCCACTGGGTTTGCGATGCCGCCAAAGGTAAAGTCCACCACGCTCATGCGCTGCAACAGCCAGACATACATGATATAACCCAGTACGGTATTGAGCAGGATGATCCAGCCGATGCCGACAAGGTTGTTCTGGCTGAGTTGGCTAAGCGCATTGCCATAGCCTTGGGGCGCCAGCCAGGCATGCACGCTTGCCGCTACACTCAGCAGCACGCCGCCGATGATCAGCTGCCAGGTCAATACCGTCCACCAATGCATGCGATCCCCAAGAGCCTTAGTGATGCCGCTACCGACTATGATGCAGCTGATGGCCGCCAGCATGGCGAGCAGACCTATGGGGTTGAGGCTGATGGAGTTGGGGTTAAACAGTAGCCAGGCCAGGCCGATCAGCACTAGGCCGAAGAAGCCCTGGGTCAGGCCGGGGCGCCGCCCATGAAACAGCCACTGGTAGAGCATGGCAAATACAGGCACAGAGATCATGCCGACGCCCGAGATGGCCGAGGGCAGGGTGAGGGCCATGACGAAGATCAGGCTGAAGAAGGCGGCGATATTGATAAAGCCTAGGCGAAACAGCAGGCTCCACTCCTGACGCTTTGGCAGGCTGGGCCTGATCGCCAGCAGGATAAGGCCGGCCGGCAGCGCTCGCAAGGCACCAAGCAACAGAGGAGGCCAATCCGGCAGCGTATATTGGGTCACCGCGTATGTGGTGCCCCAGAAGAAGGCGGGGATCATGGCTAGCAGTACATTCATGTTTATCTCTACAAAAAGTATCTTTACGTGAAGATATAAGTCTGCGCCTTTTATTTCTGCTTGTAAAGTATCTCAGGATTAATTATCTTTACCTGAAGATAAATGCCTGTGGTTACCGTTTCCTCTATGGTCGTGACCATTGAGCCTGACACCACTCTATGTGTTCTCGGAGAGCAGATGAACTCAAATCACCTCGATGGCGTCGATCGCCTAAGGGCCCAATGGGCCAAGGAGAAGCCGCAACTGGATACCCTGCCTATGGCGATCCTCGGCCGCATGATGCGTATCTATAAACATCTGGAGACAGAGGTCAGTGCTTGTCATAAGCAGTTTGGCATCAGCATGGGGGAGTTCGATGTGTTGGCGACCCTGCGCCGCTCGGGAGAGCCCTATCGCCTGACGCCCTCGGATCTGCTGGCGGCCATGATGCTCACCTCGGGGGCCATGACCAACCGCGTCGATGGTCTGGAGAAGAAGGGGCTGGTCTCCCGCAGCCATTGTCAGGAAGACAGGCGTAGCGTCAGCGTCGGCCTGACCGAGGCGGGGCTCGCGTTGATAGATGAGGCGATCGAGGCCCATGTGGCGGCTCAGCAGGCCCTGACCAGTCGTCTGTCGCCCGATGAGAAACAGCAGCTGGATGGGCTGTTTAAACATTGGCTGCAGGCATTCGAGTCTTAACTTTATCCTTCTTCTGTCGGTAGAGGCCAACCTGAATCTGCCGACTCTTTCACCGCCTAGCTTTCTCATTTCTGTAAACTTATCATTACAAATGGTAAGGCTTGCAGGGGCTTTCCCGGTCACTTTGACAGCCTGAATATCACGCCCTATTGTCCTTTTAACCCCGCCGTCCCATCTGGGATAGCAGGGATTTTTTGTCTGTTTTTTCGCCTCGTTTCTCGCCTGAAACCTCCCGCTTTTCTCGGCTAATTTAGCCAATTTGAAATTTCTTGAGCGACTTGACCAAAGTCAATTTCAATCTGCGTCAAAGGCATAGTCTTAACTGCAACAAGGTAATAACACCTTCATCACAGTGGCTCTGGCAGTTTGAACCCCTTTGGTGAAATGCGCTAACAACGGAGTATTTTATGGAAAAGCAATCTTCTACCCCTGCAGTGAATGTCGATCAGCAACGTCGTAGCTTCTTGAGTGGTTCAGTCGGTCTGGGCCTGGTGGGCGCTGGTATGGCGGCCGGCTTGGTATCAAGCAGTGCCTCGGCCACCACGCAGACCAAGTCAGACCGTATGGCCAACTATAAGGCGGAGCAGCTTGCGCGCGTCACCTTAGACCTGGTGCCACCACCTATGGTGCCTAAGCATGATCAGGTCGCCAAGGGTAAGCCTAAGGTGGTGCAGGTGAAGCTGGTGGTAGAAGAGAAGCAGGTGGAGCTGGAAAACGGCACCAAGGCTTGGGTCTGCGCCTTCAACGGTAGCGTGCCTGGCCCGCTCATCGTCTGTCATCAACATGACTTCGTCGAGCTGACTCTGGTGAACCCTGCGACCAACGCCCTGGCCCACAACATCGACCTGCATGCGGCCACCGGCGCCCTGGGCGGCGGCGAGCTGACTCTGGTTTCTCCCGGCCAGGAGGTGACCTTCCGCTTCAAGGCGACCAAGGCCGGCACCTTCGTGTATCACTGTGCGCCGGGCGGGGTGATGATCCCTTGGCACGTGGCCATGGGCATGCATGGCGCCATCATGGTGCTGCCCCGTGACGGTCTGAAAGATGCCGAAGGCAAGCCAGTTAAATATGACAAGGCCTACTACATAGGCGAAGCCGACTTCTATGTGCCAAAGGATGCCAACGGCAAATACAAGGCCTATGACACTGTGATGGGCAGCATGAGTGAGGTGCTTGAGGTGATGAAGACACTTACTCCATCTCATGTGGTGTTCAACGGCGCCGTAGGTGCCCTGACAGGCAAGAACGCCATGACCGCCAAGGTGGGTGAGTCTGTGCTCTTCGTACACTCTCAGGCGAACCGCGACACCCGTCCGCACATCATCGGCGGACACGGTGACTATGTCTGGCCAGCGGGTTCATTTACCGATGCACCGCAGACCAATCTGGAAACCTGGATGGTCGCCGGGGGCAGTGCCTGCGCCGCCCTATACACCTTCCGCCAGCCAGGTCTCTATGCCTATGTGAACCACAACCTGATCGAGGCGATCATCAAGGGCGCCGCAGCTCACGTGAAGGTCGACGGCGAGTGGGATGACAACCTGATGGTGCAGCTCAAGAAGCCATCTAGCATAGCCACGGCCTAAGGGCTAAGCGCTAAGGGCTAAGCGCTAAGGGCTTAGGCAAAAAGGGCTCGGGTCTAGGTGAGGCTCGAGCCCATTATCGTCGCAACGATGGGAGATGCGGATGCAAAGGTTACTCCTGATGGGATTGCTGATGATGCTGGGCGGGTTTGTTATAACCTCCAGCGCAGCGGCCGCCGAGGTGGACTATGGCCTGGAGGCAAATGTCTATCTCTGGTATGCCAACCTGGATATGGGTCAGGCCGACAAGCGCTTGGCGCCAGAGAGCGATCTAGTGGACTACGCCGAGTATGCCGGCAGCCTGCCAAGCCAGGGCGCCCATCATCTCATGTCTATCACCCCTATCGCTCGCAGTCAGGAGGGTGTCGAGGTCGAGGTGGAGACAGAGTTTCAGCTGGCCTCGCCAACCGAAGGCGAGAGCGAGGTGAGGGGGCAATATGTGGTGCAGCGCCTGAGCCTGGATAATCAAGGATTGGTGCGCAGCAGCGTCACTCTGGTCAACGAGTATGATGACTTCACCTCCCGCTATCGCCCCGCCGCCGAGATCAATCTGGTTCGCGCGGCGCTCTATCGCTGGACTGAATCGCTAGATAGGCTGGATGACGTGACTCTGCTCGGTCTGTTAGCTAAGGATGCAAGCTTCACCGGGCCTGAAGAGCCCACTCAGGGGCCGAGCCAGTATCTCGCCTACCTGCACAGCCTGAATCACAGCGACAGCCGGCGGGTGATCAAGAACTACAGCCTGACGCCAGAGGATGGGCAATACCGTTTGAGTTTCGAGTATCAGTGGACGGCCACCAACAGCGAGGGCGAGGTCGAGCTGGCGCGAGTCGGCGTGACCATGCAGCTCTCCGTGACCCCAGAGGGGGCTAAGGTAGTGCTGTACCGTGCCGAGTACCTGCCGCCGGTAACCGATCTTGGCGCCGAGGTGCGTTGTTAGGAGAAGGAATTGACTATGACACGAGTTAACCAAGGTAAGTTTCATCTGGCCCTGAGCCTCTGTGTGCTGCTTATCGGCAGCCTGATGAGCGCTGCTAGCATGGCGAACATGCCGATCCTCAAGGGGATTGGTGGCGATTTTAGCCTGCGCAGCAGCAAGGGGGGTGAGGTTCGTCTGTCGGACTTTCACGACAAGGTGGTGATGATGTTCTTCGGCTACACCAACTGCGCCGACATCTGCCCGACCACCATGGCCCACATCAGCCAGCTGATGCACCAGTTGCCGAGCGAGACCCGAGACCGCATTCAGGTGCTCTTTATCAGCATCGACAGCGACTACGACACGCCCAAGCACCTGAACAAATACCTCAGCTATTTCGACCCCAGCTTTATCGGCTTGGTGGATGAGCGGGAGAAGATAGATGAGGTCGCCGCGCTGTTTAAGGCCGACTATACCAAGCTGGCCGAGGAGAAGGTGACCACTGAGTATAAGAAGCTGAGCCTGGAAGATAGCAAGGCGCCTAAGCGTCAGGGTTATCTCTATTCCCACACCGCCAAGATCTTCGTGCTCGATGGCAAACAGCGGGTGCGCGGTTTCTTCTACACTGGCACCCCCATAGACGAGATGCGTCAACAGATCGAGAGTCTGCTCTAATCATGAAAAAAGGAAATCATATGAAAGGTCGTTTCTGCTTATTTGTGTTGCTTTGTAGCTGGTTCGCTGTCGCCCAGGCTAGCGAGCTGATGGTACACGACGCCTGGATCCGCGGCATGCCGCCCACCTCTCGTGTAGTGCCCGTCTACCTTTCCCTACATAACCCCAGCGACAAGCCCTTGGTGCTCAAGGCTATCACTAGTCCTCGTGGTGTGGTGGAGCTGCATCAGACGCTGATGGAGAACGAGGTGATGCGCATGCAAGGAGTGGAGGCGATACAGATCCCGCCCCATGGCATGGTGAAATTGGCGCCCGGTGGCTATCACGGCATGATGTCGGACTTTAAGACCGGCGTGCCGGCTTTGGGGGAAGAGGTGGCGTTGACACTTACCCTGGCGGATGGCGAGACCCTGTCGGTGATGGCCAAAGTCACGGCTCAGGGAGAGGCTCACGACCACAGCATGCACCACTAATTTAGCTTCACGCGCTTTTTGAATTTGATTCATCTTTAATACCTGTTCATTATGATCTAGATCACGACTTGTTATCAGGTTGTGATTTAGATTAACGGAGCGACAGGACTAAGGAAGGCGCGATGATAACAGATCCACAGATTAAGGCCTGCATTCACCAACACCACCTGTTTTCGGCACTGGGCGAAGAGGAGCTGTGTCGCCTGCTGGGGCAAGCCGCCAAGATCACCCTGGCCGCCCACGAAAATTTGTTCTATCAGGGCGATCTGGCCAAACGTTTCTACCTGGTAATTCAGGGGCATCTGCAACTCTATCGCACCAGCCTGCAGGGGCAGGATAAGGTGATAGAGGTGGTGCGCGAGGGGCGCACCTTCGCCGAGGCGCTGATGTTTAGTAGGCAGGCCTCCTATCCTGTGTCGGCCCAGGCCGTGTCCCACTGCACCCTGGTCAGTTTCGACAGCGAAGGTTACCTCGCCATGCTCAGGGGCAATCCCGATGCCTGCATCGCCATCATGGCGGAGATGAGTGTCAGGTTACGCAAGGATATCAATGAGGTAGAACTGTTATCTGTGCAGAATGCCCAGTCGCGTCTGCTGCTTTTTCTGCTGCGCAACATGCAGAAGATCGGCGACAACCAGGGGCGGGTCGAGTTGGATATTCCTAAACGTGTGTTGGCATCGCGCCTGTCGATTCAGCCAGAAACTTTTTCCCGCCTGATGAAGAAGATGGTGACCGAAGGGATCATCGGCGAGTCTCGTGGCGCCATAGATATCAAAGATCTCGCTAAGCTCTATACCAGCGCCAACATGCCCCTTGCCAATCAGGCAATCCAGACCAGCGAGCCGCTCATTCGCTCGGGTAAGGCGCCCTGTCAGCAGATCGCTATTGAGATGGTGTAGCCTGAGCCTGCTCTAGCCTTCGCTCTGCCGTGCAGCAGCGATCCCTGCCGGTCTCCTTGGCGCGGTACATCGCCTTGTCGGCAAGCGCCAATAGGCTGTCCGGTGTATCGCCTGTTGCTGTAGTGACTATGCCGAAGCTGGCGCTGATGGGGATCAGGCTGCCCTGCCAGTTGAGGCTGGATTGTCTCAGGGCCTGCTGCAATTTCTGGGCGATGATCTCCGCCACCTCGCCATCAGTGCCGGGTAACACCAGCAGAAACTCCTCGCCGCCGAGGCGGCAGAAGATATCCATGGCGCGGGTGACCTTACCTATCTGCTGCGCCGTCTTAACGAGCACGGCGTCCCCGGCAGAGTGACCAAACTTGTCATTGATCTGTTTGAAGAAATCCAGATCGAACAGGATCAGGCTATAGGCCTGTCCATCCCTGAGCCAACGCTGATGCAGCTGCTCCAGTTGCTGCTGCATGGCGCGCCGGTTCCATAGCCCAGTGAGATAGTCCCTGTCTGCCTGTTGGCGCATCTTCTGCACCAGACGGGTGAGGGCGTTGCCCATCATGATCACGTTGATCCACAGAGTCATGACCACATACAGCCACAACATGGGGATGGCGTCGGCACTCTGAATGCTGGCCAGGTGGGATTTTAGAGCAGGCTCGATGAGCAGCAACAGCGCCCTGAGGCCAAAAATGACCCCCATCAGAGCGATGGGGCTCAAGAGGATCACGGCGATGGGGCGTTTGACCGTGTGTTCCAGGGCGACCAGATTGTCCTTGGCCATCAGCAAGAAGGTGCTGGCGGCCATGAAGGAGAAGAAGATGCCCAGGGTATCGCTGGCTGCTATGCTGGGTGGCTGAGTTAACATCGAGAGCCCCGTCAGGAGCAGTAAAGCGAGATCTATTTTGATGCTGCTTGACAGGCGAAACAGGCGTTGGGTGCCGCTACGAAGCAGCACGAAACCGAGTAATAGCAACATGTCTGCCCCCAACCAGTAGAGATAGCTCGGCGTCTGGTCCCTGAGCGTGGTGAGGAGCACTCCCGTTAAGATCAATAGGTTGGCAAGAGAGAAATAGGTGCTGGCGCGGGGAGCGATGCGCAGCGGGTAGGCCATCAGGCCCCAGGCAAGGGTAGAGGTACTGGCGAGCAGGCAGATAAATAGCACCAAGAGCTCGGCAATGGGGTCAATATTCATAAGCGATCTTTTTATTTTTTTACACTATAAAGCAGCCGTGGCGTCGAGTGAAACTGTTTGTTGCTAAATTGTTATGTTTGTCTTGTCGGTCGGCGGGCTCGCGCTTATCAGGCTTCGTGGCGCTGGGTGACTCGGTCTGGCCTTAATTGTGGGTCTCAGCCGTGCTTAACTTGAGTTTAGTCTGAGCTCAGATAGTCGCGTTCGAAGGTCTGCGCATCCACAGGCCTGCCATACAGATAACCCTGTCCGAAGTCGCACTCCTCCTGGCGGATAAAGGCATCCTGCGCCTGGGTCTCCACTCCTTCGGCGATCACATTGAGTGTCAGCTTCTTGCCCATGGCGATGATGGCCCGGGTCAGCTCCCTGTCCTGCTCGTTCTTCTCCAGATTCGTGATGAAGCAGCGATCTATCTTCAGGGTGTCGAAGGAGTATTTTTGCAGGTAACTAAGGGAGGAGTAGCCGGTGCCGAAATCGTCGAGGGAGATCCTTACCCCCAGGGCCTGCAACTGGCCAATGATATGCTGCGCCAGCTGCTCATCTTGCAGCAGTACGCCTTCGGTGATCTCCAGTTCCAGGGAGGAGGCCGGCAGGCGGTAGAGACTCAAGAGGTTGGCAATATAGTCGGCAAAATCGGTATCGCGAAACTGTAGCGGCGAGATGTTGATTGCCACCCTAAACGGCCTGCTGGGATCTTGGCTACGCCACTTGGCGGCCTGTTCTATAGCGGTATGCAGCACGAAGTTACCTATGGCGATGATCTGACCATTGTGCTCGGCTAGGCTAATAAATTGATCCGGGGGTACATCGCCGAGCTGCGGGCTGTGCCAGCGGAGCAGGGCCTCGGCACCGATAACCCGCTTGTGTTGCAGGCTAAACAGCGGCTGATAATGTAGGCTCAGTTCCTGATGTTTGAGGGCGTCCACCAGGTGTGACTCCAATAGGCAGCGGCGCTCGATATTGGTCTGAGTGTGCTTGTTGAAGAAGCTGTAGGGTGTGGCCTCGGCCTTACTGATGCTCATGGCGGCGCCGGCTTTCTGCATCAACTCAGAGGCCTCCTGGGCGTCCGTCGGTGCGACAGCAACCCCTATGCAGCAGGGAATATTGATGCTGAACTCTGCCAGGGCGAAGGGAATATTGGCGGTCTGTATTATGCTGTCGATCAGGGGAAGCTCCAGGGGATTCTTGCCCCTGTGGGCGATGACAAACTCGGCGCCGGCGATGCGGGCAAACAGAGTATCCTTATCCAGGATGCGCTTGATGCGCTGGCTAAAGAGCTGCAGCACCTTGTCGCCGACCACGTAACCATAGCTCTCGTTGATCGACTTGAAGTTACGCAGGCCAAAATAGATCACATAGGTAGACAGCTCATCGGGTTGGCTGAGTTGCTGGGAGAGCTGATTT